>JBHJHL010000001.1:0-60577 GCA_050330935.1 Sphingomonadaceae bacterium
GACGGCGGCGGCGAGGGCGGGGGCGGGGTCGCGCCGCCGCTCACCGCATGGCTCGTGCGATTGTTCGCCTTGTCGTAGGCGTAGCTCGAAGCGACGCCGTCGGCGGGGCCGCCCGAGCGCGTGACCTCGATCAGCCGTCCGCGCGCGTCATAGACATAGCCTTGCGTCTCGCCGGCGAGCGCCGCGGCGGCCGCGATGGCGGTGACCGCGCGCGCCGTGGCCGCCGATGCGAGCAGCGCCGGGACGATGTTCCGCTGTGCCATTCCGGTTCCTTCCGACTCGTGGTTCGTCTGGAACGGAAAGGGAACAGCTCAAATCCTACATTGCAAGCGTTTTTTCCATTTGGGTGATTTTAGGGGGTCGTAATTGGCTATTCCGGCACCACGGCGGTGGCCTCGATCTCGACCTTCGCTTCCGCCTCGACCAGCGCCGCGACCTCGACGAGCGCCATCGCCGGATAATGATCGCCCATCACCTGCTGCCAGGCCACCCCGATCTCGCGCGCCGCTTTAAGATATTCCGCGCGGCTCGTCACATAGCAGGTCATCCGCGCCACATGCCCGGGCCCCGCCCCCGCCTCGGCGAGCACCGCGACCATGTTTTTGAGCGCCTGGGCGAACTGTTCGGCCATTCCATCCCCGACGAACCGCCCCCCCTCGTCCCAGCCGACCATGCCGGCGGTGAACACCAGAAGGCCTTTGCCGGCTATGCCGTTGGCATAGCCCTTGGGCCGCGGCCAGCCGGGTGGCTGCAAGATGCGGTGCGCGCTCATGGCCCCTCCCCTTCCAAATGACGCCGCGCGATGACGAGCCGCTGCACTTCGGACGCGCCCTCGTAGATGCGCAGCGCGCGGATCTCGCGGTAGAGCCGTTCGACCGGCACCCCCCTGGTGACGCCGAGGCCGCCGAAAATCTGCACGGCGGTATCGATCACGCGCTGCGCCGCCTCGGTCGCGAACAGCTTCGCCATCGCCGCCTCGCGGGTGGTGCGCGCCGCGCCATTGTCGCGAACCCATGCGGCACGATAGACGAGCAGCGCCGCGGCGTCGATGTCGAGCGCCATCTCGGCCAGCTGCGCCTGGACAACCTCATTTTCGGCGAGCCTCTTTCCGAACAACCGCCTCGACTTCGCCCTCGCCGTCGCCTCGTCGAGCGCGCGCCGCGCGAAGCCCAGCGCCGCGGCGCCGACCGTCGGTCGAAACAGGTCGAGCACCGCCATCGCCTGCGCGAAGCCACTCCCCTCCTCGCCGATCAGCGCGCCCGCAGGGAGCCGCGCGCCCTTGAAGCGCAGCGTGGCGAGCGGATGCGGCGCGATGACCTCGATCCGCTCGGAGACATCGAGCCCGGCCGTGTCGGCGGGCAGCAGGAAGGCCGATATCCCCTTCGCCCCCTCGCCGCCGGTGCGCGCGAAGACGGTGTGGAAATCGGCGATGCCGCCGTTCGAGATATAGGTCTTGGCGCCGTCCAGCACCCACTCCTCGCCGTCGCGCCGGGCGGCGGTCTCCATCGCCGCGACGTCGGAGCCCGATCCGGGCTCGGTGAGCGCGAAGGCGGCGATCGCCTCGCCGGCGGCGACCCTCGGCAGCCACGCTGCCTTTTGCTTCTCGCTGCCGAACAGGCTCGGCGTGCCCGATCCCAGTCCCTGCATCGCGAAGGCATAGTCGGCGAGGCCATGGTGGCGCGCGAGCGTCTCGCGGATGAGGCAGATGCTCCTGACATCGATCCGTCCCTCGGCGTCGGGCACGCAATGCCGCAGCCAGCCCGCATCGCCGAGCCGTCTTACCAGCTCCCGGCAGGCGGCGTCGACGTCGCCGTCATCGATCGCGCCGAGATGATCGCCGCACCAGCCTTCGATCGCTTCCCCAAGCTCGCGGTGCCGATCCTCGAAAAAGGGCCAGCCGAGAAAGCTTTTGTCGCTCATGCCCTGAGCGCCGCCTCCATTTCGGCGGCGCGCTCGAGATTGCGGGTGAGCTGGGCCTGGCCGCCGAGATATTGGGGCGGCACATGGACGCCGCGATAGTCATGCGCGGCGGCGGCGTGGAGCGTCCAATAGGGCTCGATCAGATGCGGCCGCGCCATCGCGACGAGATCGGCGCGGCCGGCCGCGAGGATCGAGTTGACATGGTCGGTCTCGTAGATGTTGCCGACCGCCATCGTCGTCAGCCGCGCCTCGTTCCTGATCCGGTCGGCGAAGGGGGTCTGGAACATGCGGCCGTAGATCGGCTTGCAGGTCGCCCAGGTCTGGCCCGCCGAGACGTCGATGAGATCGGCGCCGGCTTGCGCGAAGGCCTCGCCGATCGCCACCGCATCGGCCGGGGTGACGCCTTGATCGCCCATCCAGTCGTTGGCCGAGATGCGCACCGACATCGGCCGCTCCTTCGGCCAGGCCTCGCGCATCGCCGCGAAGACCTCGAGCGGGAAGCGCAGGCGATTGTCGAGGCTGCCGCCATATTCGTCGCTCCGCTTGTTGTGGAGCGGGGTGATGAAGCTCGAAAGGAGATAGCCGTGCGCGGCGTGGAGCTCGACCATGTCGAAGCCGGCCTCGATCCCCATCTCGACCGCGCGCACGAACTCGTCCCGCACCCGGTCCATGTCGTCGCGGGTCATCGGCCGCGGTACCTGATTGTCGGGCGACCAGGGGACGTCCGAGGCGGCCATCACCGGCCAGTTGCCTTCTTCGAGGGGCACGTCATAGCCCTCCCAGCCGATCCTGGTCGAACCCTTGGGTCCCGAATGGCCGAGCTGGAGGCAGAATTTCGCCTTGCTGTGCGCATGGACGAATTCGACGATGCGCTTCCAGGCGGCGAGATGCTCGGGAGCGTACATGCCCGCGCAGCCCGGCGTGATCCGGCCCTCGGGCGAGACGCAGGTCATCTCGGTATAGACGAGCCCCGCCCCGCCCTGGGCGCGCGCGCCGTAATGGACGAGGTGGAATTCGGTGGGGCAGCCCTCCTCGGCCGAATACATCGCCATCGGCGAGACGACGATGCGGTTTTCGAGCTCCATCTCGCGCATCCTGAACGGCGCGAACATCGGCGGCGCCGGCTCGTCCACGTCGCGTCCCCGCGCCCGGCTCTGGAACCAGCATTCGACGCCTTCGAGCCATTCCCTGTCGCGCAGCCTGAGATTCTCGTGGCTGACGCGCTGCGAGCGGGTGAGCAGCGAATAGGCGAACTGGATCGGCTCGAAATGAAGATAGCGCTCCAGCGTCTCGAACCATTCGGTCGAGTTGCGCGCGCTGTTCTGGAGCTTGAGCACCTCGAGATGCCGCTCGTCCTTATATTCGCCGAGCGCTTCGGCGAGCGGAAGGCCGGGCCGGTTCAGCACCTCGGCGAGCTTGATCGCGTCCTCGAGCGCGAGCTTGGTGCCCGAACCGATCGAGAAATGGGCGGTGTGCGCGGCGTCGCCCAGGAGGATGAGATTCTCGTGATGCCAGCGCCCGCAGACGATGCGGCGGAAATTGAGCCACGCCTCGGGGCCCTCCAGATGCTCGGCGTTGGACATCAAACCATGCCCGTCGAGATAGTCGGCGAAGATCTCCTCGCAGCGCGCGATCGCTTCTTTCTGGCTCATCGCGTCGAAGCCGAGCGCCGCCCAGGTCTCGGGCGCCATCTCGACGATGAAGGTCGAGAGACCAGCCTGCCCCGGACCAGCTCCGGGGTCGTCGAAGCGATAGGCGTGCGCCCACACCCAGCCCTCGGCCAGCTGCTCGAAGGCGAAGGTGAAGGCCTCGAACAGCCTCGTCGTGCCGAACCAGAAATATTTGTTGCGCCGCACCTCGACATCGACCTCGAAATGCTTCGCATGGCGGTCGCGGATGCGGCTGTTGGCGCCGTCGGCGGCGATGACGAGGTCGTAATCCGCCCAGTCGGCGAGGTCGGCGCTCGCCTCATGCTCGAAATGGAGAGCGACGCCGAGCTCCCTCGCCCGGTCCTGGAGGATGTTGAGCAGCCTTTTCCTGCCGATGCCGATGAAGCCATGGCCCGAGGAGCGGATGCAGGCGCCCTTGATGTGGACGTCGATATCGTCCCAATGGACGAATTCGTCGCGGATGGTCGCGCCCGAGACGGGGTCGTTGGCGATCAGATTGTCGACCGTCTGGTCGGAGAAGACGACGCCCCAGCCGAAGGTGTCGCCCGGCCGGTTGCGCTCGAAGACATGGATTTCGGCCGCGGGGTTTCGCAGCTTCATCGAGATGGCGAAATAGAGCCCGGCGGGTCCGCCGCCGAGGCATGCGATGCGCATGGGGTCGCTCCCGCTGATGCTCGCCCGGCACCCTAGAGCGGGCGCGAGCGAGATCAAGCGGCGGGGCTCATTGGCCGCCGGGCACGATGACGATCTTGTAGGCGGCGTCGGGCCTCAGATAGCGTTGCGCGACCTGTTGCAGCATCGCCGGCGTCACCCCCTCATATTGCGCGAATTGCTCGGTAATGCGCGGTTCGACGCGCCGGTCCTCCTGGGCGCTGGCGAGGACCCTCAACCAGAATGAATTGCTCGCGTTGCGGGCGCGCTGGATGCGCTCGATCAGCGGCTGGCGCGCCCGCCGGAGTTCATCGGCCTCGACGGGCGCGTCGCGCAAGTCCGCCGCGATCGCCATGGCGTCGTCGAGAAAAGGCCCGAGGGCCTCGGGAGGCGCCTCGATCCGGCCGCCCAGATAGCCGTAGCCGTCGAACACGTCCGACGTGGAGTGAAAGGCATTGGGACTGTAGGTCGTGCCCTGCTCCTCGCGAATCTTCTCGTTGAGCCGCAGCTGGAACAGCTCGGCCAGCACGTGGAGCGCGCGAGACCTGCCAATATCCTCGTAGAAATCGTCGGTCGGCCAGGCGATGAAGGCGAGGCCCTGGTCGGCGCGCCCTTCATGGGTGAGCCGCGCCGGCTCGCTATTGCCCGCAGGAAATCGGATCGCGAAAGGCTTGGCCTGCGTTTCGCCGCGCGGAGGCAGCGCGCCGAAGGTCGCCGCCACTCCGGCGATCGCGGTCTCGACGTTGACATCGCCCACGATGATGACCTCCAGCGGCGCATCGGCGAGCGCAGGGCCGAGCACTGCCTGCGCGTCGGCGATGCTGCTCGCGGCCATCTCCGCGGCGCTCGGTGTCGCCCAGCGGCGGTCGCCCGAGCGCAGCAGCGTGCCGGAATCGCGGCTGAACACCCCTCCAGGCGTCGAGGCGAGATTGTCGTGGATGGTCGAGCCGAGCGCGCGCAGCCGGTCCCAGCCGGTCGGGCGCCAGCCGGGCTCGGCGACATAGGCGGCGAGAATCTGGAGCTGGGTGGCAAAATCCTCCGGTCGCGTATCACCCTCGAGCACGAAGGCGTCCTCGTCGATGTCGAGCGAAAGCGCATAATTGACCCCGGTCAGCACCTCCTGCATGTCCTCGAAGCTGAGCTGTTCCAGCCCACCCGACACGAAGGCGAGGCCCATCGCCCATTCGGGGCTCGGCCGGTCGCCCGGCATGGCGAGCCTGCCGCCGGCAAGCCGTGCCGCCACCAGTATCTCGCCGCCCCTGAAATCGGTCTGCTTGACGGTCAGCCGCACGCCGTTCGCGAAACGCACCGCGGTGGCGCCGAGCGCCTCCATCTCGCGGCTTTCGACGATCTCCCCGGGGGCGCCGAAATCCTCGTAGGGCCAGGCGAGCGCGGCGCGCATCTCGGGCGCTTCGACCGGGTTCGCCCGCGACGCCCGGTAGGCGGCGAGCAGCGCTGCCTCGCCCCCCTCGACCGGCACCGGCGAGGAGAAATAAAGAAGCGGGCCTTCGCCGCTGAACAGCTCGGCGAGAACGGCCCGCGCGCGCTCGGGCGTCAGCCGGAAGGCCGCCTCCTCGAAAATCTCGAGCTGGGTCGCGGGGGTCGTGAACACCTCGTCCTCGTCGAGCCCGACGATCGTGCCGGCAAGCGAGGGCGAATTGCGCGTGGCGGCGCCTTCGACCGCGCGTTCGAGCCCCGCGCGCATATCGGCGATCTCGACCGCGAGCTCCGCCTCGCTCACTCCATGCTCGACGATGCGGCGCTGTTCCCGCTCGATCGCGGCCAGCGCCTCTTCCAGCATTCGGGGCTCGGCGACGGCGAAAAGCTGGACGACGT
The DNA here is from genome assembly GCA_050330935.1 of Sphingomonadaceae bacterium. Taxonomy (GTDB): domain Bacteria; phylum Pseudomonadota; class Alphaproteobacteria; order Sphingomonadales; family Sphingomonadaceae; genus Allosphingosinicella. Next base: position 6,078 of record JBHJHL010000001.1, read on the forward strand.
CGGCGCTGTCGGCAAGGCTCTGCCAACCCGCCGTGGCGGCGATGAAGGGCGGGTTCTCCTCGGTCGCCGCGATCCGCTCCAGCCGTCGGGCCAGCACCTTGAGCGCGAGATTCGCGTGCCAGTCCCCGATCCGTTTCGCGCGGCTGTCGGGCCGGTCGTCGGGTGGCGCGAGCCAGGAGATCGAGACGCGGTTGGCGACGCCCGGCTCGACGAACAGCCGGCTTTCGAGCGATCGCTCGGCAACGCTGCCGAGATCGGGCTCGGGGCCGGGCTCGCCGCGCCCTTCCCAACTCGCGAAGAAAGAGCGGATTTTCGCCTCCATCTCTTGGGGATCGAAATCGCCGACCGCGACGAGGGTCGCGTTCTCGGGCCGGTAATAGGCGTCGTAGAATTCGACGAAGCGCTCGCGCGGCGCGGTGGCGATGATCTCGGTCGAGCCGATCGGCCAGCGGGTCGGAACGCGCTGGTCCTTGAGCAGGAACGCCATCTCGTCCATGGCGAGCCTTAAATTGGGGGTCGCGCGGGCGCGCTCCTCGGACAGGATGATGCCGCGTTCGGCCTCGATCGCCGATGGGGCGAGCGTCGCCTCTTCGGCGACCTCGCGCAGCAGATAGAGCGCGGTGTCGACCGTCTCCTCGTCGACCTCGGGCAGGTCGAGCATGAAGGTGGTGGCGTCGAAGCCGGTCGAGGCGTTGGTGTCGGGCCCGAATTTGAGCCCCGCCCGTTCGAGCCGCCGCACGAACTCGCCCTCGGGCACGTTGGCGGTGCCGTTGAGGACCATATGTTCGAGGAAATGAGCGAGCCCCAGCTGGTCCTCTTCCTCCATCAGCGAGCCGGCATGGATTCGAAGGCGGATCGAGGCCTCGCCCGCCGGCGTCCCATTGGCCATCACCGCATAGCGCAGGCCGTTGTCGAGCGTGCCGGAGCGGACCGCGGGATCGGCGGGCAAATCCGCTCGGGCCGTCTGGGCCGGACCGTTTTCGACCGCGGGCGCGGCGGCCGTCGCGACCCGTTCCGGCGCCGCGCAGGACGCGGCCAGGACCAGTGAAAGGCCGGCGAATGCACGCAGGAATTCCTTGCCGGAAAGCACGGCCATTTCTCCTCGTCGATGCGGACGGGCGGGGGCGCCCGGCGCGGACTCTAGGGAAAAAGTGCCGCAGCGCAAGGGCTTGCGGGCCGCCGCCCGCTCCCTTTTCCCGGAGCGAGGGGCGCTGTAGGATGCCGCAAAGTCGATCAGGACGCATCCGGTCCGAGGGAAAGGCGCAGCCTCCTAAACCGAATGACAGCATAGAGAGACTTCGTCTTCTCCCGGCCACCACGCCCCGATGCACAAGGGCCGCCCGAACGGACGACCCTTGGTGCATGGCGGAGAGGGTGGGATTCGAACCCACGGTGCCCTTGCGGGCACAACGGTTTTCGAGACCGCCCCGTTCGACCACTCCGGCACCTCTCCGCATGAGGGGGCATGCTGCGTTTCGCGCCGGCGCATCGAAACGCCGGCCGCCGGGAAGCCGCGCGCCTTAGCAGCGCATCGCGGCGCTGCCAAGCGCCCCCGCGCTTGCCTTGTCGGCCGGGGGCCTTAAATTGGGGAGGCGATGAGCGGATTGCCACCCTCCCCCCTGCCCCCCGACGGCAGCTCCGTGCCGCCGGTCAGCGAGGCGCTGTTCGCGATCGGCGAGGTCGTGCGCCACCGGTTGTTCGATTTCCGCGGCGTCATCTTCGATGTCGATCCGGTGTTCTCGAACAGCGAGGAATGGTACGAGGCGATCCCCGCCGACATCCGCCCGGCGCGCGAGCAGCCCTTTTATCATCTCCTCGCCGAAAACGCCGAATCGAGCTACATCGCCTATGTCAGCCAGCAGAATCTCGTCCGCGACGCGAGCGAGGAGCCGGTCGACCATCCCGCGATCGAGGGCATTTTCGACGATTTCGCCGACGGCCGCTATCTGCTGAAGCGCGAGCACCGCCACTGACGGGCGGCGGCCGGCCGATGCGGGAAAGCCGGGCCGGGAACGCGAAAAATCCGATGAGGGTGCGGAAGATCCTCGTCCCTGGCCGGCGCCGTTGACATCGCCCGCGCCGCCCTGTAGCAGCCGCCCTTCCGCGCGGGCCCGCCGGGCGCGGGCCTTCGGGCGCGGAGCATAACGCTTAATTCGAAGCTGGAATGGATAGCCCCATGTTCGCAGTCGTGCGCACGGGCGGCAAGCAATATCGGGTCGCCGCCGGAGACAGGATCGTGGTCGAGAAGCTTTCCGGCGAGGCCGGCGAGACGGTGACGCTCGACGATGTGCTGCTGGCCGGCGAGGACGGCAAGCTGAAGGACGCGACGGGGCTCACCGTCTCGGCCGAGATCGTCGAGCAGGCCAAGGGCGACAAGCTGGTCGTGTTCAAGAAGAAGCGCCGCCAGGGCTATCGCCGCAAGGCCGGCCACCGCCAGCGGCACACGGTGCTCGAGATTCTCGCCGTCGGCGGCGACAAGGCGCCGGCGAAGAAGCCCGCGGCCAAGCAGGCCGAAAAAGCCAAGCCCGAAGCAGCGAAGCCGGAAGCCAAAAAGGCCGCGCCCGCGAAGAAGGCGGCGCCAGCCAGGAAATCCGCGGCCAAGGCGGCACCGAAAAAGACCGCGGCGAAGGCGCCCGCGAAGAAGGCGCCGGCAAGCAAGCCCGCGGCGAAGAAGCCGCCCGCCAAGGCCGCCGCGCCGAAGAAATCCGGCGCCACCAAAAAGCCCCCCGCAAAAAAGCCGGCGAAGAAAAAGCCCGCGACAGCCAGGGGCGCCTCTGCTAAGAGCGGCGGCAGGAAGTAAGGACGGATCGAGCGATGGCACATAAGAAAGCAGGCGGATCCTCGCGCAACGGCCGCGATTCGGCGGGCCGGCGTCTCGGCGTCAAGAAGTTCGGCGGCGAGGCGGTCGTCGCCGGCAACATCATCGTGCGCCAGCGCGGCACCAAATTCTATCCCGGCGCCAATGTCGGCATGGGCAGGGACCACACCCTGTTCGCGCTTGCCGACGGCCGAATTGCGTTTACCGACGGCAAGCTCGGCCGCAAATATGTCAACGTGCATATGGCGAGCGAAGCGACGAAATAGGGACGGCCGATGAAGGGGCGTCCCCAAGAGGGGCGGCCCGGCTTGAAACGAAGCGACATGTGAGGGAGAGGCCGCCGCCTCTCCCTTTTTTTCTCCCTCGCGCCCGGCGCGGCGCCGTACCTCGCGGCAGCGCGGCGGGAGGAGGGGAAGAAGGATGTTCGCGAGAACCCGAAGATTGCTGCTCCGGCCCGGTTTCATGGAGGACGCGCCCGCGCTCGTCCGCGCGATCGCCGATCCGGCGATCGTCCGCAATCTCGCCACCGCCCCCTGGCCCTATCGCCTCGCCGACGCCGAGCGCTTCCTCGCCGGGGAGCGCGGGCCGGCCGAGCCGAGCTTGCTTGTCCTGCGCCGCGCTTCGGGCGATCCCGAGATCGTCGGCGGCATCGGCCTGAGCGCGGCTCCGGGCGGCGGCATCGAGATCGGCTACTGGATCGCCCGTCCTCATTGGGACAAGGGCTATGCCACCGAGGCGGGGCGCGCGCTGATCGACATCGCCCGGCGGGGTCTCAGGCTGGACCGTCTCGTCGCCGGTCATTTCCTCGACAATCCGGCCTCGGGGCGGGTGCTCGAAAAGCTCGGCTTCCGCCCCACCGGCCGCGTCGTCCGCCGCGCAAGCCTCGCCCGCGGCGGCGAGGCGCCCTGCCGCGAATTCGTCCTCGATCTCGATGGAGAGGCGGAGGTCGCGGCGCCGGCGACGCTCGCCGCCTAGACCCCTTGCGCCGCGGCGATCAGATGCCGGTCGTCGCGGCGCCAGGGGTGGAAGCGCGGCATGAAATAGCCGGCCCAGGCGCCCGCCACCTTGCGGAACATGCCGGGGCGCACGAAGGCGGCGCGGAACAGCCCCCACCAGGCGCGCGGCCCGGCGATCCCGTCCTGGCGCAGCAGCTCGAGCGCGCCGAGGCTGCGGTCGACGATGAAATTCCTGGTGACGATCTGCATCACGCGCGCCTTGACCAGCCAGCGCTTGAAGCGCGGCCAGCGGCGCGTCGCATGGAGCCAGCTGTCGTAGGCGACCGCCTTGTGCTCGATCTCCTCGACCGCGTGCCAGCGCCACAGCGCCGCGGTCTCGGCGTCGGCGCCGGCGAGATGCCGGGGATCGGCGAGCAGCTCGTGGGCGAGAATGGCGGTGAAATGTTCGAGCGCCATCGTCGCCGCCAGCGCCACGATCGGCCGCTTGTCGGCGACGATCGACAGGCGCCAGTCGACGCGCGCCTCGAGCGGGCTTATGTCATATCCCGCCTCGCGGACCCGGCGGTTGAAGGCGGCATGCTCGCGGCTGTGCGCCGCCTCCTGCCTGACGAAGGCGGCGACCTGCGCGTCGAGCTTCGGCGGCATGCCGGCGCGGAAGGCGCGCACGCTGTCGACGAAGAATTTCTCGCCCTTGGGGAAGGTCGCCGAAAGCGCGTTGTAGAGCGCGCTCGCATAGGGATCGCCGCCATTCCACCAGCGCCCGATCGCGGCGCCGCGGCCGAAGCGGCGGTCGCGCGGCGTGATCGCGTGCCGGGGCGAGGGAAATGGAAGGTTCATGGCGCCCTTCCTTATCAGTCCTGGCGGATGGCGAAAGGGGCCGGCGGGGGGATGTCGCGCGGCGATGGATTTCGGACGCGGCGGCGGCTAGGAACCGGGCGGCTGCGATCGCCGTTCTCTCGCCGGACCATCATGCATTTCCTCGATCAGGCGAAAATCCATCTCCGCTCGGGCGCGGGCGGGCCGGGGGCGGTGAGCTTCCGGCGCGAGAAGTTCGTCGAGTTCGGCGGCCCCGACGGCGGTAATGGCGGCAAGGGCGGGGACATCGTCTTTACCGCCGTGCCCGGGCTCAACACCCTCATCGATTTTCGCTACACCCAGCATTTCAAGGCGCCCCGGGGCAAGGGCGGCGCGGGCAGGAACCGCACCGGCGCCGGCGGCGAGGATCTCGTCATCGCGGTTCCGGTCGGCACCCAGATCCTGTCCGAGGACAAGCAGCATCTGCTCGCCGATCTCGCGCGCGAGGGCCAGCGCGTCACGCTGCTGCGCGGCGGCAGGGGCGGGCGCGGCAATGCGAGCTACAAGAGCGCCACCAACCGCGCGCCGCGCCAGCACGGCAAGGGCCGGCCGGGCGAGGAGATGTGGGTGTGGCTGCGTCTGAAGCTGCTTGCCGACGTCGGCCTCGTCGGCCTGCCCAATGCCGGCAAGTCGACCTTCCTCAACGCTCTCACCAACGCGCGCGCCAAGGTCGGCGCCTATCCCTTCACCACCCTCCATCCCGGGCTCGGCGTCGTCACGCACAAGGGCAATGAGTTCGTGCTCGCCGACATTCCGGGGCTGATCGCGGGCGCCGCCGAAGGGGCGGGCATCGGCGACCGCTTCCTCGGCCATATCGAGCGCTGCCGGCTGCTCATCCATCTCGTCGATGTCGAGGCGGAGGATGTCGCCGCCGCCTGGCGGACGGTGAACCGCGAGCTCGCCGCCTATGGCCACGGTCTCGCCGAAAAGCCCCGGCTGGTCGCGCTCGCCAAATGCGACCTGGTCGACGAGGAGCTCGAGCACGCGCTCGCCGCCGAGCTCGAGGCGGCCTGCGGCGAAAGGCCCTTTCGCATCTCGGCCGCGACCGGCAAGGGATTGGAGCCTTTGCTCGGCGCGGCGGTTGAGCGTCTCGCCGGGGAAGAAAAAGACAGCGAGCCCGAAGGACAATGGTCGCCCCTGTGAGCGCCCGCAAGACCCTCGCCGTCACCGGCGGCACCGGCTTCGTCGGCGGCCATCTGCTCGACGCCGCGCTCGCGGCCGGGCACCGCGTGCGCGCGCTCACCCGCCGGAGGCAGGAGCCGCGCGAGGGCATAAGCTGGGTCGAAGGCGCGCTCGGCGACGCGCGGTCCCTGAAGCGCCTCGCCAGGGGGAGCGACGCCGTCATCCACGTCGCCGGCGTCATCAACGCCGGCTCGCGCGAGGTCTTCGCCGAAGCCAATGTCGCCGGCACGGTGGCGATGGTCGATGCCGCGCGCTCCTCGGGCGTCCGCCGCTTCATCCATGTCTCGAGCCTCGCCGCGCGCGAGCCCGATCTTTCCGATTATGGCTGGTCGAAGGCGCGCTCGGAGCGGGTCGTCGCCGCTTCGGGTCTCGAATGGACGATCATCCGCCCGCCGGCGGTGTTCGGCCCCGGCGACCGCGAGACGCTGGAGCTGTTCCGCATGGCCGCGCGCGGCATCGTGCTGCTGCCCCCCAGGGGCCATTTCTCCGTCATCCATGTCGCCGATCTCTGCCGCCTCGTCCTCGCCGCGCTCGACGCGCCCGAGACCGTCGGCGAAACCTACGAGCCCGACGACGGGCGCGAGGGCGGCTGGCAGCATCGCCATTTCGCCCGCACCCTGGGGCGGCTGATGGGCCGCCGCCCGGCGACGCTCGCCATGCCGAGGCCGGTGATGATGGCGGCGAGCGGCCTCGACGGGCTGCTGCGGCGCGACCGGGCCAAGCTGTCGGCCGACCGGGTGCGCTATTTCTGCCATCCCGACTGGGTGGTGGACGAAAAAAAGCGTCCGCCCGACTCGCTCTGGCGCCCCGAGGTGCGCACCCCCACCGGATTGAAGCAGACGGCGATATGGTATCGCGAGCAGGGCTGGCTGCGCTGAGCGGGCTCGCGCGGGCGAGCCGCCGAATTTGCGCCCTATTCGCTTGGCACCAGCGGCCGATAGCCACTAAGGGGCAGCCATGACCGACCGCCAGGAGACTTTCGACAAGGTCGCCGAGCTCATCGAGCCCTTCAACAGGAAGGGCGTCGAGCTCGCCGAATCCACCACCTTCGCCGGCGATCTCGAATGGGACAGCCTCACCGTGATGGACTTCGTCGCCGCGATCGAGGACGAGTTCGACATCCTCATCACCATGAACATGCAGGCCGAGATCGAGACCGTCGGCCAGCTCGTCGACGCGGTCGAGAAGCTCAAGGCCCGATGACCGAGGGCATCGCCACCCGCCGCCACGGCTTCGTGCCCGAGCGCAATCCCGAAGGGGCCGGAAAGCGCGTCGACCTGCTCGACAAGTTCGATCCCTTGATCGCCGAGCGCCGCGAGCTGCTCGACCGGGGCATCACCGATCCCTTCGGCCTCGTCATGGAAAAGGTGCTCTCGCCCACCCGCGCGATCATCGGCGGCAGGGAGACGATCCTGCTCGGCACCTACAATTATATGGGCATGACCTTCGATCCCGACGTCATCGCCGCCGGCAAGAAGGCGCTCGACGAATATGGCTCGGGCACCACCGGGAGCCGCGTCCTCAACGGCACCTATCAGGGGCACAGGGAGGTCGAGGAGGCGCTCAGGGAATTTTACGGCACCGCCCATGCGATGGTCTTCTCGACCGGCTATCAGGCCAATCTCGCGATCATGTCGGCGCTCGCCGGCAGGGACGATTTCATCGTCCTCGACGCCGACAGCCACGCCTCGATCTATGACGGCTGCGCGATGGGCAACGCGCAGGTCGTCCGCTTCCGCCACAACAGCGTCGAGGATCTGGCCAAGCGTCTCGGCCGCCTGCCGCCCGAGGCCGGCAGGCTCGTCGTCCTCGAAGGCGTCTATTCGATGCTCGGCGACATCGCCCCGCTCGCCGAGATGGTGGCGGTCGCGCGCGCCCATGGCGCGATGATCGCCGTCGACGAGGCGCATGGCATGGGCTTTTTCGGCGAGCATGGCCGCGGCGTGTTCGAGGAGGCGGGGGTCGAGGGCGAGGTGGATTTCGTCATCGGCACCTTCTCCAAGAGCGTCGGCACGGTCGGCGGCTTCTGCGTCTCCGACCATCCCAAGTTCGAGGTGCTGCGCCTCGTCGCCCGCCCCTATGTCTTCACCGCCTCGCTGCCGCCTTCGGTGGTCGCGACCGCCGCCACCTCGATCAGGAAGCTCATGCACGCCGGCGACAAGCGCCGGCATCTGTGGGAGAACAGCCGCCGCCTCCACGGCGCGCTTCGCGAGCTCGGCTTCGATCTCGCCACGCCCGAGCCGCAGTCGGCGATCATCGCCGTCCTGCTGCCCGATCAGGAGAGGACGGTCGCGATGTGGCAGGCGCTGCTCGAAGAGGGCGTCTATGTGAACATGGCGCGTCCCCCCGCCACGCCCGCGGGCACCTTCCTGCTGCGCTGCTCGCTGTGCGCCGAGCACGGCGCCGGGGAGGTCGAGGACATCATCGCCATGTTCGCCCGCGCCGGCGCTGCGACGGGCTGCATCGAAGCGGCGACTTAGACCTTCCCGCGAGTCGCGCCTTATCCTAAATCATCCCCGTCATGGCCGATGACGAAGAGCTGAGCGAGACCGAAGGCGGCGCCGATCCCTGGCGGCGGGGCTGGGCCGGGATCGGCGCGCTCGCCGCCGCGCTGCTGCTCGTCGCGCTCATCGTCATGGTGACCTTGAGCAACCGCGCCCGCGACCGCGCGCTCGCCGAGGAGCGGCAAAGCTACGAGATCATGCATCTCGCCCGCGGCGCCGATGCCTCGCTCGCCCGCGCCGAGGCGGCGCTCGGGCGCTTCGTCCTCGACGAGGAGCAGACCACGGGGACGAGCTTTTCCGAGCAGTGGCAGCTCGCCGGACGGCACATCGCCGGGCTTCGGGAGATCGTCGACGATCCCGGCCAGCGCCGCCGCATCGACAAGCTCGCCGAGCTCTACACCGTCCGCGGCGAGGAATTCGCCGCCGCCGCGCGCGGGGCGAGCGCGCGCCAGGGCAGCGGCGGGGTGCTCGCCTTTTTCGAGGCCGGCCGCTCGCGCACCGGGGCCGAGATCCGCAACCTGCTCCAGGACATCGTCGCCAGCGAGCAGGCCCGGCTCGGCGAGCGGATGGAGGAGACCAGCATGTTCAGCGACGAATCCGCGCAGCTCACCGCCTGGCTCGCGGGGCTCGGGCTGCTGCTCGGAATCGGCGCGATCGTCCTCGGCTGGGCGGCGTGGAGCGCGATGAAGGAGCATCACCGCGCGCGGCTCGACGCCGATTACGAAGCCTTCCGCGCCGGCGCGCTGGAAGCCGCGGTCGAGGAGCGCACGCGCGAGCTCAAGGAGACCAACGAGCGCCTGCGCCAGGTCCAGAAGATGGAGGCGGTGGGCCAGCTCACCGGCGGCATCGCGCATGATTTCAACAATATGCTCGCGGTCGCGGTCGGCGGTCTCGATCTCGCGCTGCGCAAGCTCGGCAGGCGCGACAGGGAGGTGAGGACCCATCTTCGCAACGCGCTCGAAGGCGCCAACCGCGCCGCCGCGCTCACCCGCCGCCTGCTCGCCTTCGCCCGCGCCGAGCCGCTGCTTCCGGCCGCGATTTCGCCGCGCGCGCTGATCGAGGGGATGCGCGAGCTCATCGACCGCACCATCGGCGAGCCGATCGCCGTCGAGACCTCCTTCCCGCGGGAGGACTGGCCGGTCTGGGTCGATCCCCATCAGCTCGAAAACGCGCTGCTCAATCTCGCCGTCAATGCGCGCGACGCGATGGAGGGCGAGGGCCGGCTCGCGATCGCGGTCGAGAATGTCGTTCTCGGCGAGGGCGAGATCGGCGCCCTTCCGGCCGGCGATTATGTGCGGATCGCGGTCAGCGACAGCGGCTGCGGCATGAGCCGCGAGGTCCAGGAGCGCGTCTTCGAGCCCTTTTTCACCACCAAGCCGGCCGGCAAGGGCACCGGCCTCGGCCTCAGCCAGATCTTCGCCTTCGCCCGCCAGTCGGGAGGCGAGGTCGCGATCGACAGCGCGCCCGGGAAGGGCACCTGCGTCTCGCTCTTCCTGCCGCGTTCGGCCGAAGCCGCCGCGGCTCCCGATGTCGGAGGGCAGGAGGCGCCGGAGCCGGTCCGCGCGTCGCGCGCCGGCACGATCCTCGTCGTCGAGGACGATCCGCGCGTCGCCCGCGCCACCGCCAACGCGCTCGCCGAGCTCGGCTTCGAGCTGCTGGTCGCCGAAAGCGGCGCCGAGGCGCTCGACATTCTCGCCGGACGGAGCGACGTCTCGCTGGTGCTCACCGATGTCGTGATGCCCGAGATGACCGGGCCCGAGCTGGTGCGGATCGTCGAGCGCGAGCATCCCGGCGTGGCGAGCCTCTTCCTCACCGGCTATGTCGGCGAGGCCGGCGATGCCGAGGAGCTCGGCGGCCATGACATATTGCGCAAGCCCTTCACCCTCGCCGAGCTTTCCCAGGCGGTCAACGGCGTCCTCGCGCGCCAGGCGGCCGACGAAGCGCTGCGGCGCGGCGCCGCCGCGGGCTGAGGAGTTCTTGCCCTTGCGCGGCGGCCTCACCATTGATCTCTATCTCGCCCGGCTGATCGCCGTGCCGCTCGTCGGCACGCTGGTGCTCGCGGCGATGCTGCTCGTGCTCGACAAGATGCTGCGGCTGTTCGATTTCGTCGTCAGCGAGGGCGGTCCGGTCGACGTCGTCTGGAAGATGCTCGCCAACCTGCTGCCCGAATATCTCGCCCTCGGCATTCCGATCGGCCTGCTGCTCGGCATATTGCTCGCCTTCCGCAAGCTCGCCTTGTCCTCCGAGCTCGACGCGCTGCGAGGTGTTGGGCTATCCTATGCCCGCCTCCTCCGCGTCCCCTATCTTTTCACCCTGGTGCTGATGGGGCTCAATCTCGCCATCGTCGGCTATCTCCAGCCGCGCGCCCATTATCTTTACGACCAGCTGCGCTACGAGCTGCGCTCGGGCGCGCTCGGCGCCTCGATCAAGGTCGGCGAGTTCACCGATCTCGGCGACAATATGACGCTCCGCATCGAAGGCAGCCGCAACGAGGGGCAGGACCTGTTCGGCATCTTCCTGATGCGCGAGGACGAAGAGGCGGGCCGGAATCTCGCGGTCAGCGCCGAGCGCGGCTCCTTCCTCGCCACCGACGATCCCGACGTCATCCTGCTGCGCCTCGCCAACGGCCGTCTCGTCCATGACGCGCCCGATTATGCCTCGCCGCGCGTGCTGAGCTTCGAAAGCCACGACCTGCCGATCGACCTTCCCGGCATCGAGCGCTTCCGCACCCGCGGCGAAGGCACCGTCGAGCTCACCCTGCCCGAGCTCGTGCGCGCCGGCAGCGACGCCGCCGATCCGGTGCTGCGCGCGCAAAGCCGCGCCAATTTCCATTATCGCCTGGCCGAGATCGTGATGATGCTGCTGCTGCCGCTGCTCGCCGTCGCGCTCGCCGTGCCGCCCAAGCGGTCGAGCTCGGGGCTCGGCATCTTCCTGTCGATCGTGATGGTGGTCACCTATCACAAGATCAACCAGTCCGCCGAGCAGATGGCGGCGCAGGGCCGTATCGACCCGGTGCTCGCGCTGTGGACGCCCTTCGCCGTCTTCGCGCTGCTCATCGTCTGGATGTTCTGGACGCTCGCCTACCGGCCCGGCGGCCAGCCGATCGGCGCGCTCGAGCGCTGGTTCGCGAAGATCGGCCGCCTCCTCGCGCTGCTCCTGCGCTTCGGGCGGCGCAAGGCGCGGACGATCTGATGGCCGGCGGGCTCATTCCCTCGCGCCCGATCGCGCTCTACATGGCGAAGCTGTTCTTCACCCGCTCGCTGGCGGTGCTGCTGGGGCTGGTGCTCATCCTGATGACGCTCGATCTCCTGGGCGAATCGGGCAAGATTCTCGCCCAGCCGGGCAGCGGCAACGAGGAGCTCGTCCGCTACGTCTCGCTGCGCCTGCCGCAGCTCGTCGAGCGTTTCCTGCCCTTTTCGATCCTGCTGGGCACGATCATCGCGCTCGCCTCCCTCAACCAGCACAGCGAGGTCATCGCGATGAAGGCGGCCGGCATCTCGGCCCATCAGATTCTCGCCCCGCTGATCGCCGCGAGCCTGCTCGTCGCCGGCGCCTCCTTCGCCTTCAACGAGGCGGTGGTCGCCGACGCCACCGCCGAGCTCGCCGCCTGGGAGGCCGAGGATTACGGCCCGGTGCCGCCCGACGACGGCGTCGAGCGCCATGTCTGGGTGCGCGAGGGGGCAAATCTCATCCATGCCGAGCGCGTCGTCGGCGAGGGGCGGGACACGCGCCTCCACGACGTCGCCGTCTACGACCGCGGCGGCGGCCGGCTGCGCTCGATCCTCTCCGCCCGCATCGGCTATCCGCGCGAGGACGGCTGGCTGCTCCAGGACGTCGTCCGTTTCGACGTCGAAACCGGCGCCGAACAGCGCTTCGAAGGCGTGATCACCGCCGCCGGCGTGTCGCCCGACCAGTTCACCCTTTCCGAGGTCGAGCCCGAGGAGACCGATTTCTTCACGCTCAGGCGCGCGATCGCCGAGCTGAAGCGCGGCGGCCAGCCGACCGGGCCGCTCGAGGCCGGCCTGTGGCACAAGATTTCCGGGCCCCTGTCGACCCTGCTGATGCCGCTCCTCGCCGGCGTCGCCGCCTTCGGCCTCGCGCGTTCGGGCCAGCTCGCGCTGCGCGCGATCATCGCCATGGCGCTGGGCTTTGCCTATTTCGTGGTCGACAATTTCGCCCTTGCCATGGGCGATTTCGGCGCCTATCCGCCGCTTCTCGCAGCCTGGGCGCCGTTTTTCCTGTTTCTTCTCGTCGGCGAGACGGTGCTGGTGCGCAGCGAGGAATAGCCTTTTCGGGCTTGCCAAGGCTTGCCCTCGGGCCGACCTGTTGCCAATTCAGGCCCAGGTCACATATGCGCATGCTAGGCTTGGGCTTGGTGTGTTGCGTAAATAGAGCAGGGTTGCCTTGTGAAGATGGATCGCCCCCCGCGCCCTTCCTTCTGGAAGCGGTCGCATCATCTCGACCGGATGAGCTTTCGCGAGCTCGTCGTCGCCTATGCGCAATATCCCGCGATCGTCGCCTATCTCGGGCTCGCGCTCGCGGCGCTCGCGGTCTACGCCTGGCGGCCGGCGCCGCTCGCGCCGACGCTCGCCGCGGTCGCGCTGGCGAGCTTCATCTATCCGCTCGTCTGGTATCTGCTCCACCGTTTCGTCCTCCACGGCCGCTGGATGTTCAAGGTGCCCGCGCTCGCCGCGACCTGGAAGCGCATCCATTACGACCATCATCAGGACCCCAATCATCTCGAGGTGCTGTTCGGCGCGCTCCACACGACGCTGCCGACGATCGCGCTCGCCACCGCTCCGGTCGGCTGGCTGATCGGCAGCTTCTGGGACGCCGGGCTCGGCGGCGCGTGCATCGCCTTCGCGACCGGGCTCGTCACCACCTGCGTCTACGAGTTCGTCCACTGCGTCCAGCATCTCAAATACAAGCCCCGGAACCGCTGGCTCGCCGAGCTCAAGCGGCGGCATCTGGCGCACCATTTCCATGACGAAAGCGGCAATTTCGGCATCACCAGCTTCTTCTGGGACAAGGCCTTCGGCACCTATTACGACCGCGCCGAGCGGCCCGAGAAGAGCCCCACCGTGTTCAACCTCGGCTATGACGAGAAGGCGGCGCGCCGCTGGCCCCATGTCGCGCGCCTCTCCGGCGGCCTGGGCGCCGAGCATCCGCGCCGCCGCGCGCGGGGCTGATCCGGCCGCTTTTCCCGGGATCGGCGGGGCGCGCCCATGACCGATTCTCGCCCCCGGCCCCGCCGCGCCGCCGCCGGCTCCGAAGCGATCGCCGTCCGCCCCGTCGCAAGCCGCGCCGATCGCGCCGCCTTCATCGCTCTTCCCTACCGCCTCTACGCCGACGACCCCCATTGGGTGCCACCGCTCAAGTCGGAAGTGCGCTCGCTCCTCGACGAAGCCGAAAATCCCTGGTTCGGGCATGCCGAGGCGGCGCTGTTCCTCGCCCGCCGCGGCGAGCGGGTCGTCGGCCGCGTCTCGGCGCAGATCGACCGGCTCGTCCTCGCCCAGCCGGAGAGCCAGGGCGGCGGCCCCGGCACCGGCCAGTTCGGGCTGTTCGAGGCCGAGGACGAGGAGACCGCCGCCGCCCTCCTCGCCGCCGCCGAGGACTGGCTGCGCGCCAGGGGCATGAGCCGCGTCCTCGGCCCCTTCAGCCTGTCGATCTGGGACGAGCCGGGCCTGCTCGTCAAAGGCCACGACCATTCGCCGACGATCATGATGGGCCATCACAAGGCCGAATATGAAGGCTGGATCGAGGCCGCGGGCTATGTGGGCGTCAAGGACCTGCTCACCTACGAGCTCGACATCGGCCAGCCGATGCCGCCGCTCATCGGGCGCATCGTCGCCTCGGGCGAGCGCAATCCGCGCATCCGCGTCCGCCGGGTCGAGAAATCGCGCTTCGCCGCGGAGACGGCGGTGATCCTTTCGATCCTCAACGACGCCTGGAGCTCCAATTGGGGCTTCGTGCCGCTCACCGAGGCCGAAAAGGCCTATGGGGCGAAGAAGCTGAAGCCGGTGATCTACGAGGATTTGGTCCGCATCGCCGAGCTCGACGGCGAGCCGGTCGCCTTCATGATCACGCTTCCCGACGTCAACGAGGTGCTCGAGGAGCTCGGCGGCTCGCTCTTCCCCTTCGGCTGGCTGAAGCTCTTGCGCTTCCTGCGCAAGCCGAGAACGCGGACGATGCGGGTGCCGCTGATGGGGGTGGTCAGGCGCCTGCAGGCGAGCCGCCTCGCCAGCCAGCTCGCCTTCATGATGATCGAACATATCCGCCGCGACGCGATTTCCCGCTATGGCGCGACCCGCGGCGAGATCGGCTGGATCCTCGACGACAACAAGGGCATGCGCGCGATCGCCGAGATGATCGAGAGCCGCGTCAACCGGGTGTATCGCGTCTACGCGAAGGCGCTGTAGCCGGAGCCTCCCATCCCCGTTCGCCCCGAGCGAAGTCGAGGGGCCCTGCCGAGCGTAGCGGAGGCATTGTTCCTATGGAAGCGGAGCCTCCCCATCCCCGCTCGCCCCGAGCGAAGTCGAGGGGCCTCGAGGGAAGGAAGGGACTGTCCCTGTTTTTTCCCGCTATTGCCCGAGCGGCGCGCCATGGCCGCCGGCGCCGCCCGGCGTCACCTCCTCGGAAAGCTCGGAAGGGGTGTCGCGGCCATGGTCGCGGCGGGCGGTGCGCTCGCCCCGGGCGAGCGCGAAGACCACCCCCGAAAGCAGCGCCAGCGCGATGAGGTTGGGAAGCGCCATCGAGGCGTTGGCGATGTCGCCCAGCCGCCAGATGAGCTCGAGCGGCACCGAGGCGCCGATGAAGATCATCACGCACCACAGCAGCCGCCAGACGAAGTGGAGCCGCTTCTCGCCCGCGCGGCTCGCGCCGGGAAACTGGTCGTAGATATAGGTGATCGCGCGCTCGCCATAATAGCTCCAGGTGAGGAGCGTGGTGAACACGAACAGGATGAGCGCGAGGCTCGCGATCAGCGTGCCGATCGGGATGCCCGCGACCGCGACCGGGAAGGCGGCGGCGAAGGCTCCGCTCGTCATCTCGAAGCCGTTGAGGTTCGATTGCCAGGCATGCTCGACCGCGGTGACCGCGCCGGTCGCCTCGTCGACATAGGTGAAGTCGCCCTGCACGGTCAGCATGACGAGCGCCGTCATCGTGCAGATGACGATCGTATCGATGAAGGTGCCCATCATCGCGAAGCGCCCCTGCGCGGCCGGGTCGTTGGTCTGCGCGACGGCATGGGCGATCGGCGTCGAGCCCTGCCCGGCCTCGTTCGAGAACAGGCCGCGCGCGACGCCGGCGCGGATCGCCAGCATCACCGCGCCGCCCGCGAAGCCCCCGGCGGCCGATTGCGGCGAGAAGGCGCCGTCGAAGATGCGCCCGAAGGTCTCGGGCAGGTCGCCGGCGTGGAGGACGAGGGCGATGATCGCCATGACGATATAGGCGCTGGCCATGAACGGCACGACCTTCTCGGCGACCGCGCCGATCGACTTGATGCCGCCGATGATGACGATGAACACCGCGATCGCCGCGATCAGCCCGCCGATCCATTCGGCGAGCCCGGTGATCTCGCCCACCGAATCGGCGAAGCTGTTCGCCTGGATGCCGTTGCCGGTGACCAGCGCCGAGATGAGCGTGCCGATGCAGAAGAAGATCGCCAGCCATTTCCATTTCGGCCCCAGCCCGTAGGTGATGTAGGCCATCGGCCCGCCGCGATAGACGCCGTCTATCGTGCGCTCGCGATAGCGGATCGCCAGCGCGCCTTCCGCGAAGGCGAGCGCCATGCCGATCAGCGCGGTCACCCACATCCAGAAGATCGCGCCCGGCCCGCCCAGCGCGATCGCGGTCGCGACGCCGGCGAGGTTGCCGGTGCCGACCTGCCCCGACAGCGCCGTCGACAGCGCCGCGAAGGGCGAGATCTCGCCCGCCCCGCCGGCGCCCTTCCGGAACAGGCCGGTGAAGGCGGGGCCGAGCTTGCGCAGCGGATAGAATTTGAGCCCGACCATCATGTAGAGGCCGATGCCGAGCAGGATGACGACCATCGGCGGAATCGGGATTATTTCGACGCCGTTCCACGTTCCGCCCCAGATGAAGTCGGAGACGTTGGTGACGCGGTCGATCAGCGCCGTCGCCGCGTCCGGATCGGGATCGCCCGCCTGAGCTGCCGCCATCTTCGCCATTCCCCTGCTGCGCTGACCAGACCGCCCCGCTTAGCCGAGAGAATATGTGAAGGCCATCCCTTGACTTTTATATCGGATTAGATATAAAAAGTCCCATGTCCGGATCGATGCGCTCTCCGCTGAGGAAACGGCTGATCTGGATAGGAAGCAGCAAGGAGGATTTGCGCGCGATGCCGGTGACGCTGCAAAAGGAGTTCGGCGTCGCGCTTGATCTCGTTCAGCAGGGCCTGACGCCAGACGGCGCCAAGCTGCTGAAGGGAAGACAGAAAGGCGCGGTGCAACTCTCGGAGGATTATCGAGGCGACACCTTCAGAGCCGTGTACACGGTGCAATTCGAAACGGAAGTCTACGTTCTGCACTGCTTCCAGAAGAAGGCCAAAAAGGGCGCCGCCACCCCCAAGGCCGATCTCGACCTCATCGAGACGCGGCTGAAGGCGGCCAGGAAAATCCACAGCCAGTTGCGCGAGGAAAAATGATGTCGAAAGATTATGAGATCGGCAGCGGCAATGTGTTCGACGACCTCGGCCTCGCCGATGCCGAGCAGTTGGCCACGAAAGCAGGTTTGATTGGCGCCATCATGCGCACGATCCAGGAGCGCGGACTGACCCAGGTCGAAGCGGCCCGCATCGCCAAGATACCCCAGCCTCGGCTTTCCAATCTTCTCAGGGGAAAGATCGAGGGCGTGACCACGGAAAAGCTGATGAAGGCGGTGGCGCTGCTCGGCGGCCATGTGCGGATCGTCGTGGACGAGCACCCCGAGCCGGAGGCGGCGGGCAAGGTCGAGCTGGAAGTCGCGTGAAGCGGGGATGAAGCTCCAATATTATCCCGCGACGGACAGCCTCTATATCGAATTGAAGCCCGGGCCGGGGAGCGATACGCGCGAAGTGGCCAACGGCGTCAATGCCGATTTCGATGCCGAAGGAGTGGTCGGGCTCGACATCGATCATGCCTCCCGCAAGCTCGATCTCGCGACTTTGGAAACGGTGGCGCTATCGGTGAAGAAATCGAAGGCGACCTGGCGGGCCCACCCTCTGTCGCCTCAATAATCCTCTCCCTCGATGGGAGAGGGATAGGAAGGCTTGGCAGCGTGCTGCCTGGCCGGACTTGGGTGAGGGTGAACCTCACCTTGGCCATCGCCCGTCATTCCAGCGGAAGGATCTCCTGAGCACAGACACCCTCTCCCGTCATTCCGGCGAAAGCCGGAATCCACCTTCCCTTCTCCGCCCCCTCCCGCCAATGTGGGAGTGAGAATCAAATGCAACCACTATTCAACAAAAAGACCGTTAAGAGCCATATAGAAGTGGCTGGCCCTGCCAACGTCGCCAAACAGGCTGTGCTTAGGGAATGGGCAAATACGATTAAATCTGGCGATATTCACAATCTCAACGAAACCCAGATCGAATCCAAATTTCTGCAGAAAATTATTGTCGAAGTTCTCGGTTACAGCGACTTCAACGACAGTGGCGAATGGACTGTCCAACCTAAGCAGCAAATCAGCGGAGGTGAAGTTGATCTCGCGCTAGGCCATTTTAATAAAAAGCAGCGCAAAATTGTTGCACCTTTCGAACTTAAGGGAGCAAAGACAAAGGATCTCGACGCGATCTTGCCCGGCCGCGCCAAGACGACGATCGATCAGGCGTGGGAATATGCAAACAACAATCCCGGCACGAAATGGGTACTCGCCTCAAACTACCTTGAAATTCGACTCTACAGCTATGCCGACGGGCGGGTTGCCTATGAACCGTTCGATCTCAGAAAACTGCATGAAGACGAACAGTATCGCCGATTCTTCCTGCTCCTTGGCGCCGAAAACCTGCTCGGTGGCCATACCGCCGCTTTGCTCGAACAGAGCAAGCGCGAAGACAAGGATATCAGCGAACAGCTCTACGCGGATTACAAGAAGCTTCGCTACGATCTGATTGGCGCAGTCGGCAAGGCCGCGCCCGGTATCGACGATCTCGAAGCAATTGGAGTCGCACAGACGATCCTCGACCGCATCCTGTTCATCGCCTTCGCCGAGGATAATGGATTGATCCCCGACGGAACCATCGCGAGGGCATACGAAGATCAATCAACCTTCAATCCCAAGCCGATCTGGGAAAGTTTTCTCGGTCTTTTCCGCGCCATCGATGAAGGTAGCGATAAGGCGAATATCCCACGCTACAACGGTGGGTTATTCAGCCGCGACCCGGTGATACGGGAACTCGAACTCCCCGACCATATCTGCGAGGGTTTCAAAGATCTGGCGAGTTATGACTTTGCCTCCGAGGTTCCGGTTACCGTTCTCGGCCGCATCTTCGAGCAGTCGATATCCGACATCGAGACGCTGCAGAAACAGGCGCTAGGAGAGGAAGTCGAGGAAAAGAAAAAGGGGACGAGGGGACGCAAGAAGCTTCACGGCATCGTCTATACGCCTGACTATATCGCGCGCTTCATCGTCGAACGGACAATCGGTGCACATCTGTCCGAAAAGTTTTCGGGGCTGCTGGAGCGATACGCTGCTAAGGGCGCGAAAGTTGGTGACGACCCGATAAAGTGGAAATCGAAAAAGGCCGAGGTCGAAACTTGGTCGGCCTATCGCCACCGCATAGCGAAATTACGCATCGTCGATCCGGCATGCGGATCGGGCGTATTCCTGGTGATGGCGTTCGATTTTCTAAAGGCCGAGCTTCTCCGCGTGAACGAGAAGTTGTCCGAATTGAAGGGTGGCGCTGTCGTCAGCGACCTCTACGATCCCGACAGCGAGATTTTGACCAACAATCTGTTCGGCGTCGACGTCAATGAAGAGAGCGTCGAGATCGCCAAACTCAGTCTGTGGATCAAGACCGCGCGGCGCGGCAAAGTGCTCGACAGCCTCGATGCAAACTTCAAGGTCGGGGACAGTTTGATCGAGGATTCGAGTTACGCATATCGCGAGCACGGCTTCGTCTGGAAAGATGCCTTTCCGGAGATTTTCGAGGAAGGGGGTTTCGACATCGTGCTCGGCAATCCACCCTATGTTCGGATGGAATTGATCAAGGCGATGAAGCCCTATCTCGAAAAGCGCTTCGAGGTGGTGGCGGATCGAGCCGATCTCTACGCCTATTTCTTCGAGCGTGGGCTGAAGCTGCTCAAGCCCGGAGGAAGGCTCGGCTTCATTAGTTCTTCGACATTTTTCAAGACGGGATCGGGGAGTCCCTTGCGCGACTTTCTCCGTAAGAACGCGACCATCGAGACAGTGGTCGACTTCGGCGATCATCAGATTTTCGAAGGCGTGACGACATATCCGGCGATCCTTACGATGCGCGCCGAAGCGCCGCCCGAAGATCATCAACTTCAATTCTGGACTATCGGTGAACTGCCGCAGGACAATTTCGAGGCTGCGTTCAAAGAGCGGGCGGAGCCCTATCCGCAGGCGGCGCTGGGGAGCGGATCGTGGCAATTAGAGAGCCCAGCCTTGCGCGCGTTGCGCGAAAAGATCGTTGCCGGAAGGCCGACATTGAAAGAGGTCTATGGGTCGCCTCTCTATGGAATAAAAACCGGTCTCAACGCAGCGTTCGTCATTGACACGCCGACCAAAGAGCGCTTGTGCAGGGAAAATCCGACGTCGGTCGAACTGCTCAAGCCCTGGCTCGAAGGCAAGGATTTGGCCAAATGGCGGACGGAACCTCGCCAGCTTTGGATTATCTATATTCCACGAAACCGTGTGAATATCGACGATTATCCTGCCATCCGTGACTGGTTAGCACAGTTTCGTGATCGCTTGGAACAGCGAGCAACTAAACAGGAATGGTTCGAATTACAACAAGGCGAGGTCGGTTCAACTTATGATTTTTCTGACAGAAAGATATTCTATCCGGAAATTTCTCAAGGTCCAAAATTCTCGTTCGCACCGGCAGGATATCTTCCAAATAAAACCGTATTCTCGCTTTTTACAGAGGATGCATATCTTTTAGCATTGCTAAATTCCAAGGTCGCTTGGTATTATTTTTCACTGGTGTGCACTGCGTTGCGAGGCGGTCAATGGCGATTATTGCTGCAGGCCATTTACGTTGAGACTCTTCCCATCCCCGACGCCACCGAAGAGCAAAAGTCCGCGCTCTCCGTGCTCGCCGAGCGGGCGCAGGCGGCGGCGGAGGAGCGCTATCGGCTGCAACAGGGTCTGACGCGCCGCATCCCCGACCTCGCGCCGGAGGGCCGCGAAGCGAAGCTGACCAACCGGCTCAAGCAATGGTGGATGTTGTCTGACTTCTTGGCGTTCCAGGCCGAGATCAAAAAGGCCTTCAAGGGTGAAATACCGCTGAAGGACCGGAATGACTGGGAAGACCTGATCGCCGAAAATCGTGAGCGCATCGGCGAGCTAACTGCTG
Organism: Sphingomonadaceae bacterium; assembly: GCA_050330935.1. Classification (GTDB taxonomy): domain Bacteria; phylum Pseudomonadota; class Alphaproteobacteria; order Sphingomonadales; family Sphingomonadaceae; genus Allosphingosinicella. The sequence continues at coordinate 26,928 of JBHJHL010000001.1, forward strand.
AAATCGCGCGCATCGAGGACGAGATCAACACTCGTGTCTATGCGCTGTTCGATCTGAACGAGGAGGAGATCGCACTGCTCGAAGCGAATCTTTGAAGCAATCGCCTGACCCCCTGTCCTACAGCCCCTCGTCCATGCCATGGTCGCCTCGCCGCGGGCGTGGTCCGCGCGGGCTCTTTCATATCGTCGATCGCCCGGAGCGCTCCTCCGCCCGCGCGCGCATGAGGGTGGATGGGAGCGCCCCCGCAAAAAAACGGCTGCCCGCGCCACTTTCGCCAACTTCCGCGCCGCCGCAACGCGCTTTCGCCCGGATTTCCGACATTCCCGGTCCGGCCGAACGGGCCCCGGCACCGCTCCTATGTCCGCTTCCGCGGCCTTCGAACGCCCGATCCGCAAACTTCCCGCCCCGGAGGCGCCAGCTTCCGCGCGGGGGCCCCGCCCATGTCCGGCATGTCGAGGCGGGTTCGCGCGCCTTTCCCTTCGCTTGCGGCCATGAACCCCGCCACCCGGCCTCGCCCCGGCGCACGCGAAAATCGTCCTAATCCCGGTTAATCGCCTCGCTCGGGACGGAACCTGCGCCCGCGCTCGCGCGCTTTGCCGGGCGAGGATTGCGACCCCGAATTGGAGGATCATCATGGCCGAAGACAATGACGCGACCCATCTCCTCGCCGAGGACCATCGCGAGGTCGAGGACCTGTTCGAGAAGTTCGAGAATGCGAGCGGCAAGGAGCGCAAGGAGAAGATCGCCCGCACGATCTGCACCGAGCTCAAGATCCACTCGCTGATCGAGGAGGAGATTTTCTATCCCGCGCTGCGCGGCAAGGTCTCCGACGAGGATCTCGACGAGGCCTATGTCGAGCATGACGGCGCCAAGGTGCTGATCAACGAGATCGAGGCCGGCGGGCCCGACGAGGATTTCTACGATTCGAAGGTCAAGGTCCTCAAGGAGCAGATCGAGCATCATGTCGAGGAGGAGGAGAAGCAGCGCGGCAACCTCTTCCAGCAGGCGCGCGCCGCCGACATCGATCTCGACGAGCTCGGCAGGAAGATGAAGGCGCGCAAGCAGGAGCTCAAGGCCCAGGCCGAAAGCGGCGGCCTCGGCCCCGCCCGGCCGCGCACGATGGAGACGCAATAAGCCGGCTTCTCGGTCATCGCGAGGAGCGAGGAGCGACGCGGCGATCCGGGATCGCATCTTCGTTTCTGGATTGCCGCGCCCGGCGAAAGCCGGGCTCGCAATGACGCATCAGGCGGAACCGACTGGTTCCCCGACCTCGCCCAGACCAGCGCGCGGCCGGAGACGTGCCGCCGTCATGACGCGTTGCCCATCCGCCGGGCCGGCCCAAGGATGGGCAACTCCACCCGCCCACTCGAAAACACACTGAGCGCAGCGAGGGACTTTCGAGTGAAGCCGCCTAGTCCTTGAGCCTCGCCCAGACCGGCGCGTGGTCGGAGGCCTTGGGCTTGCCGCGCTCGGCCTTGTCGACCCCGGCGCCGATAAGGCGGTCGGCGGCCTGGGGGCTGAGCAGCAGGAAATCGATCCTGAGCCCCGCGTCGCGCTGCCAGCAGCCAGCCTGATAGTCCCAGAAGCTGTAGACCGCGCCGGCCGGCACGCGCGCGCGGATCGCGTCGGTCCAGCCCTGGTGGACGATGGTCCGCCAGGCGCGGCGGCTCTCGGGCTGCATCAGCGCGTCCTCGGCCATCGCCCGGACCGAAAAGGTGTCCTCGTCGGTCGGGATGACGTTGTAGTCGCCGGCGAGCACGGTCGGCCGTTCCTCGGCGAACAGCGCGGCGGCATGCGCGCGCAGCCGCTCGAGCCAGGCGAGCTTGTAGTCGAATTTGGGGCCCGGCCGGGGATTGCCGTTGGGCGCGTAGATCGAGGCCGCCGTGAGACCGTCGACCTCGGCCTCGATATAGCGGCTGTGGGTGTCGTCGGGGTCGCCGGGCAGGCCGATGCGGCGGAGCTTGGGCTCGGCCTCGCGGGCGAGGATGGCGACGCCGTTGAAGCCCTTCTGGCCGTGCCAGACGGCGCCGTAGCCCGCCTCGGCGATCGCCTTGCCGGGGAAATTCTCGTCGGCGCATTTGATTTCCTGCAGGCAGGCTATGTCGGGCTTTTCCGCCTCGAGCCATTCGAGCACCCGAGGCAGCCGCGCCTTGATGCCGTTGAGGTTGAAGGTCGCGATCTTCATGGACCTCCGGAATAGCGAGCCCGCCTGCCCTCGTCATGCTGAACTTGGTTCGGCATCCATGCCTGCCGCTGCCGAGAGGTCGGCGACATGGACCCTGATGCGAGTTCAGGATGGCCGCTCTGCGGTGCGCTCAGACGCTGAAGCTCGTCCCGCAGCCGCAGCCCGAGGCGGCGTTGGGATTGACGACGGCGAAATGGGCGCCGCCCAGATTCTCGACGAAGTCGACCTGGGAACCGCGCACGAGATCGAGCGACACCGGATCGACCACCAGGGTGACGCCGTCGGCGCTGGCGGTCGCGTCGTCCTCGCCGGCCGTGTCGGCGAGCCCGAAACGATATTGGAAGCCCGCGCAGCCGCCGCCTTCGACCGACAGCCTGAGGATCGGCGCCTTGCCCTGGCGCCCGGCGATCGCCGCGCCGCGCGCGGCGGCGGCCGGCGACAGCGAGATGGCGGAAGCTTCGCTCATGGACGGCAAGATAGGGCGGCCGGGCGCGGGATGCTAGCCGCGCACCTTGTAGCCGCAGATTGTGCCGAACAGGAAGCAGGCGAACAGCGCGAGCTGGATGTCGCCGGTCGGATCGCGCCAGCCCATGAACTGGCCGCCGAAGGCGAACAGCGCGATGAACATGGCAAGCGCGAGCCCCATCACCATGGCGGCGCATCCTTTCCTTCCTGCCGCAGGATCGCCGAGGCTCGCACAGCAAGGTAAACGGCAGGTGAACGCTTGTTTTGCCGCGCCGCGCCGGTCATATGGGCGGCATCGGCCGAAGCGAAAAGTCCCGGGGGAGCAAGATGAACACCCGCGTCTATGTCACGCTCAAAAAAGGGGTGCTCGATCCGCAGGGCAAGGCGATCCGTCATGCCCTCGCCGCGCTCGGCTTTTCCGGCGTCAACGACGTCCGCCAGGGCAAGCTCATCGAGCTCGATCTCGACGAAAGCCTCGGCGACGAGGAGGTCGAGGCGATGTGCAGGAAGCTGCTCGCCAACATGGTGATCGAGGAGTATCGCATCGAACGGGACGGAAGATGAAGAGCGCGGTCGTCGTCTTTCCCGGCTCCAATTGCGACCGCGATCTCGCGGTGGCGATCGAGAAGGTCGCGGGCGATGCGCCGGCGCTGGTCTGGCACCGCGAGACCGCGCTTCCCGAAGGGCTCGATCTCATCGCCCTTCCCGGCGGCTTTTCCTATGGCGACTATCTGCGCTCGGGCGCGATGGCGGCCAATTCGCCGATCATGCGCGCGGTGATGGCGGAGGCCGGGCGCGGCGTCCCCGTGCTCGGCATTTGCAACGGCTTCCAGATATTGACCGAAGCGGGGCTGCTCCCGGGGGCGCTGATGCGCAACGCGGGCATCTCCTTCGTCTGCCGCGACGCGGCCTTGACCGTCGCGTCGAGCCAGACCGCCTTCACCAGCCGTTACGACGCCGAGGAGGCGATCACCATCCCGGTCGCGCATCATGACGGCAATTACGGCGCTGACGAGGCGACGCTCGACCGGCTCGAAGGCGAGGGCCGGGTCGTCTTCCGCTATGCCGACGCGGTCAACGGCTCGGCCCGCGGCATCGCGGGGATCGTCAGCGAGTCCGGGACGATATTGGGGATGATGCCGCATCCCGAGCGGCGGGTCGAGGAAGCGCATGGCGGCACCGACGGGCGGCGGCTCTTCGAAGGCCTCGTCGAAGCCTTCGCCTGAGCGGCGGCGAACCTTGCGCTCCGGTCCCGCCCCCCCACGCTCCCAGCCTCATCCCGATTCGATGTCGCTGCGATCGCTGGCCGGGCTCGTCGCCGCGAGCCGCCCCCGCACCGCGCTCATCGTCGCCGCGCTCCTCGTCTCGCTGATCGAGACGGGCGCGACGCTCTGGTATCCGCTCATCACCAGGGACCTCATCGACAGCCTCAATGTCGGCGGCGTCGAGGCTGGCGCGATCCTCGAGGACCGGCGGCTGTGGCTGCTGCTCGGCATATTGGCGGCCGGCGCCGCGGCGGGCGGCGTCAGCACCTATCTCCTCTCGAGGGCCGGGCTCGCCATGCAGGCGACGCTCGAGCGGCGGCTGGTCGCGGCGCTGCTCGCCAAGCCGGTGCCCTATTTCGACGCGCGCGAAAGCGGCGAGCATGTCAGCCGCGTCACCAAGGACAGCGCCCTCGTCTCCTCGCTGCTCACCGAGCAGGTGAGGGGACTGGTGACCGGGGTGCTGCTGCTGCTGGGCTCGATCGTGGTGCTCACCAGCCTCGACCGCGCGCTCACCATCGTCGTCTTCGCGATCGTCATCGGCGCCTTCGCGATCATGGGCCCCCTGTTTCTCGCCATGGCCGCGATCACCCGCCGCAAGAACAACAGCCTCGCGCGCCTCTCCTCGCTTCTGACGCGCATCTTTTCGGAGATCAGGCTGGTCAAGGCCTATACCGCCGAGCGGGCCGAGCGGGCGCGCAGCGCCGCGGCGATCGAAGAGGTCTACAGCGCCGGGCTGCGCGCGGCCTGGCTGCAGGCCTTCCTGACGCCGATCACCTCGCTGGCGCTCACCCTCGCGCTGCTTTCGATCTTCACCTATGGCGGCGCGCGGGTCGCGCTCGGCACGCTCAGCGTCGGCACGCTCACCGCCTTCATCCTTTACGTCTTCAACATCGTCGCGCCGCTCATCCAGCTTTCCGCCTTCGTCACGCGCCTGCAGGAGGCGCGCGGCGCCTCGGGGCCGCTCCATGCGATCCTGGCCGGGGAGCCGGACCGGGCCGCGGCCGATCGCGCGGCCCCCGCTCCAATCCATCGCGAAGCGAAGGACATATGCTTCGAGAATGTGGCGCTCGATTATGGCGGCGCCGGCCGGCCGGCGGTCGAGATCGGCAAGCTCGTCTTCGCCGCGGGCAGCAGCACCGCGCTCATCGGCCCGAGCGGCGCCGGCAAGACCTCGATCATCTCGCTCATCGAGCGCTTCTACGAGCCGACGCGCGGCGCCATCTTCCACGGCGACCGGCCGATCCACGACCTGCCGGTCGCCCAATGGCGCTCGATGATCGGCTATGTCGCGCAGTCGCCCGCGCTGCTCGCCGGGACGATCGCCGAGAATATCGGCTATGGCCTGGCGGAAGCGCCGCCGGCCGACAGGCTGCGCGAGGCCGCGGCGGCGGCCAACTGCCTCGATTTCATCGAGGCGCTGGAGGACGGCTTCGACGCCGAGGTCGGCGAATCCGGGGTGAAGCTGTCGGGCGGCCAGCGCCAGCGCATCGCCATCGCCCGCATCTTCATGCGCGACCCGGCGATCCTGCTGCTCGACGAGGCGACCTCCAATCTCGACGCCGAAAGCGAGGAGGCGGTGAGAAGCGCGCTGCGGCGGCTGATGGCCGGACGCACGACGGTCACCATCAGCCACCGCCGCAGCACGCTGCGCGATGTCGACTTCATCGCCATCGTCGAGCATGGCCGGATCGCCGATTTCGGCCCGCGCGAGCGCATCCTCGGCGAAAGCGGCTATGTCGCCAGGGTCGCCGACCTGCTGTCCGAATGAGGGCTGTTCCGATCGCCGCGCCGAGTGGCTATGTAAGGCTGCCGCGCCCGTAGCTCAGCTGGACAGAGCACGAGACTTCTAATCTTGAGGCCGCAGGTTCGAATCCTGCCGGGCGCGCCAGCATCCCGCGCCAAAGCCTCGCGTCGCGCGTCAGGCCTCAGGCGTGGGCGAGCTCGCGCTCGCCGTGGGGCAGATAGCGGTCGGTCATCTCATCCTCGCGTCCCAGCGCCTTGCGCCAGATGTTGAGGAGCAGCTCGATATGCGCGTAGATGTCCGACTTCCTGGCGTGCTCGAAGCCCCTCTCGCGGATTTCCTCGGGCACGTCCTGGCGCAATATGTCGGCCGCCTCTTCGAGCGTGTCGAACACATAGCCGGCATCGCCAACATAGATTTCGACGTCGGGGCGGATGCGCTGGATGAGAACGCCAGTGCCGGAAGCCTGCGCCTCGGCGATCGACATCGGCCAGCCGATCGTCGGCACTTCGGGGTTGGCGGTGTAGATGAGCCACTGGTGCCGCTTGTAGACCGCCGGCATGAGATCGGGCTCGATCATCGGATGCACATGCACCGGCGAGCCGCGCGCTTCGTTATGCTCCCTGATCTGGTCGGTGAGATAGCCGATCGGATAGAGGTCGAAGCGCCGGTTGGTCACCCGCGTCGCGAGCTCGATATAGGATTCCATATTCTTCTTCGGCAGGCAGGCGCCAGTGTTCATGACGTCGGGGCCGTTCGGCGAGCGGTCGTAAAAGCGCGCATAATCGACCACCGGCCAGCTTTCGTAGAGCTTCGCCTCGTCGAACCCGGCCTCGGCGAGCTTGGGCACCAGGAAAGGAAAGGCGAGCACGCCGATGCAGCTGTCGCGGTTGACGAAGGGGACATGCGGCCGCAGCGCCTCGGGCGGCTTGTCGATGAGATCGAAGCTGTGGGTGCGCACCGTGTAGGGCACGCCCGCCATCTCCGCCGCCTGGGCGAGGTTGCGGGTGGTGTTGATATAATGGCCGTGGACGATGTCGGGCTTGAACTCGTCGATCACGCGCCTGAGGTCGGCCGGCGAGGTGTAGCGCGCGCAGGGCAGATGGTCGTGATAGGCAGCGTCGACCTTGCCGCCGGCGAGGATGCGAAGCTCGCAATGCGGCAGCAGCGCGCGCAGCTCGTTCTCCTTGTAGGTCTGCGACAGCGTCGGATACATCGACAGGAAGGCGAGGACGCGCATCTTGCTCATGCGTTCGGGCTCCAATGTCTCGTTCGCGCCGCTCCTAGCACAGGTCGCGCCGGGAATGGCAAGCGCTGCCCGAAGCGCGCTGGGCGGCGGCCATATGCTCGCGCGCGGCGGCGATGGCGGCGCGGCCGGTTTGCGTCAGCCGGCCGCTCTTTCGGATGACGTCGTCGCCGGCGGCGAAATTGCGGCGATGCGCGGCAAGATCCTTCGCTGCTTGCTCCTGCTGGCGGGGCTCGAGCACCCCCGCTTCGAGCAGCCGCGAGAGGGTCATGTGCATGCGGGCGATGACATAGGTGGCGTGGAACACGCCGTCCATCGGCCGGGGATCGGCGCGCAGCGGCGAATCGAACAGCTCTTCGTCGGGATTGTCGACCAGCGATTCATGGGCGCAGAAGCCGAACAAGAGATTATGGCCGCTTTCATGCGCCAGCGCCTGGGCGGTGTCGAGCACGCTATCCTGCCCGCGGCTGTTGAGCAGGACGGCGCCCCACAGCGTGTAGGCGGAGGCGCCGTCGAAAGTCCGCGCCTTCGGGTCTTCGGGGCCCGCGCCGAGGACGATCTGGCACAAAAGCGCCCTGATCTCGGCCGCCAGTTCGGGAAAGCCGCGGTCGAGCAGCGCAAGCGCCGCCTCGATGCGGGCGAGGCTTTCCTCGAACTCCTGCGTGTCCACGGGATGGCATGTCGTGCTTTCCGAAAGCAGCATCTCGAGCAGCCGCTGCTGGCGCGTCTTCGTCTCGCGCTGAAGCGGAAAAATATCGAGCCCCTGCGCCGGGCCGGTCGCGAGCAGCTCGGCGGCGAGCCCCCGCGCCCGCGCATGGTCTTCCTCCTCGAGCGCGAGGACGAGCTGATAATAGGCACCGAACATATGCGGCGACTGGCGGCGGGCGCGAATCGCGGCGACCAGCCTGCCGGCATCCTCGCGCCCGATATCGATCAGGGCGCCCGTCGCGGCGAAGATATAGTCGAGACTGTCGGCGAGCCGGAAACGCATGCGGCAATCGAGCGCCTCGCCCCGCGCTCCGCTGGAAGCGAGGCCGCGGGGCCAGGCCGCATCATTCTCCGCCGGCAACTCCGATTTCCCAATCGTCGGCGCGCGGCCGGGAGAAGTTCAGGTCTCGAGGACTTTGATGCCCTCTTTGCTCCCCAATTTCACGCCGATCTTGCCAGCCAGTGCACCGCTCCTGGTCGCCGCGCGCCGGTCCTGGATCTGATCGAAGCCGAGCAGCCGCCCCCAGTCGAGCCGCCTGTCCTTACGAGGCTTGATATCGGTCATCTGCGTTCCCCTTGATTCGGGGCAAATTTGCCTGTCTGCTTGTCGCGGGTCAAGCCGCATCGTCGAAGGAGGCCCTCCCGCGCATGATCGTCGTCGTCGCCACCGCCTCGCACACCTATACGCATGAGGAACTGGCCGGGCTCGACGGCGCGGTCGAGATCGAGGTCAAGACCTATCATGATCTTCACACGCAAGGCCTCCCCCCGGACGCGACCTATATCTTCACCGATGTCGACCGCCTGCCGGCCTCGACCCATCGCTGGGCGGCGCTGCAGTACAGGCAATTGCGCAAAAAGGGGGTGAAGGTCCTCAACGATCCCGCGCGCATGTTGAGCCGCCAGGGACTGTTGCGGCGCCTCGCCCGCCTCGGCATCAACGATTTCAACGCCTATCGCGTCGAAGAGGGGATCAAGCCGGCGAAATGGCCGGTGTTCATCCGTTCGATCGGCGATCACGGCTTCCCGGTCAGCGGCCTGCTTCACGATATCGACGAGCTCCACCGCGCGATCGGCAAATCCCTCGCGCGCGGCTTTCCGCTGCCGACCTTGCTGGTGGTGGAATATGCCGCCGAACCGGTGCGCGAAGGGCTTTACCGCAAGCTGTCGGTGTTCAAGGTCGGCCAGCGACTGCTCGGCTATACCTGCGTGCATGACGACAATTGGGTGGTGAAATTCGGCAAGAACGCGATCGCGACCGACGAGCTTTACGAGGAGGAATATCGCTTCGTCCGCGACAATCCGTTCGGCGCCGCCGCGGCCAGGGTGTTCGAAGCCGCGGGAGTGGAATATGGCCGGGTCGATTTCGGGCTGGTGGGCGGCAAGCCGCAATTCTACGAGGTCAACTCCAATCCGCACGTCAAGCTCGATGCCCCCGAGACCCCCCACCCCAGGCGCGCCGAGAGCCTGGCCCTGTTCCGCGAGCTCTATGTCGAGGCGATGCGTGCGATCGACACCCCCGCCGCCGAAGGCGCGCCGCGCGAGAAAATTGCCTGACCGGGCCGGCGGGCATAAAAGGGCGTGGCCACGGAACGACGCCGCCGCGTCGAAGGTTATGGGATCATGCGTACCGGCCTGTCAGCCGCCATCATATTGGCTCTCGGCACCTGCGGCGCGACGATGGGCGTCCATCTCGGGCGCAGCTCGATCGCGCAGATCGATCCCGTCTACACCGACGGCAGCGCGCTCGCCCGGCTCGAGCGCAGGGCGCGCGCGAAGCTGGCGCGGAAAGAGCCGCCGGCCGAGACCGCCCGGCCGTTGCCCGAGCCCGTGACCTTCGAAAGCGCGGTGCGCGAGGAAGGCTATCGCGATTATGTCGAATATGAAGAAGCGGTCTACGGCCCGCAGGAAAGGTCAACGGCGTCGCCCGAGCCGCGACCCATCCGCGCGGAGCCTTCCGCGGCCGTCGTCGCCGGGCCCGAACCGGAGCTGGCGGCGCTTGCATATGATCCGCCCCCGCGCCGCGCCGCGCGGCCGCTGCGCAGCGCGCATCCGGACGATATCTATGCCGCCGACGGCAGGCGCGATTACGCCGCCGAATATGCGCGCGACATGCGCGAGGGCCGGCGCGACCGGGAGTTCGTCGTCATCGAGCGCTATGCCGCCGCTCCCGGCCGCCATGTCGAGATCGTCGAATATGTCCCCGCGGCGGAAGACCGCTACGAAGACTAGCGCGCGATCGGACCCTAGCTGTCGCTCTTGTGCTCGGGCTTTCCCTTGCGCTTGGTCGAGGCCATGTCCTCGAGCTCGGATTGGCTCATCGATTCGTACATGCTCTTGGACGCCCCCTGGAGCTCGCTCTTCCTGGTATCGCCGCGCTTGGCCGAAAGCGCCGCGCCGGCCGCTTTCTGCTGGGCTTTGGACTTGGCTGGCATGGATCATCTCCCTTTCTCTCGTAGGAGCGAATAACAGTTTGGAATCCCGCCGGGTTCCGGGCTCATGAGCGGCTGGAGGATCGGCGTGCTCGGCGGCTCCGGGCTCGACGAGCTGGACGCGCTCGAAGAAGCGCAGTGGATCGCCATCGACACGCCATGGGGGCCGCCATCGGATGAGCTTCTCTTCGGGAAAGTCGCCGGCGTCGACTTCGTCTTCCTTCCCCGCCACGGCCGCGGCCACCGGATCCCGCCCGGAGACGTCGACGCCCGCGCCAATATCGACGCGCTGAAGCGCGCGCGCTGCACCGATATCCTCGCCGTCTCCTCGGTCGGCACGCTGCGCGAGGAGCTGGCGCCGGGCGATTTCGTCATCGTCGACCAGTTCATCGATCGCACGCGCGGCCGTCCGCGAAGCTTCTTCGGCCCGGGGCTTGTCGCCCATGTCTCGCTCGCCGACCCGGTGTGCGACCGGCTGAGCCGTCTTGCCGCCGACGCCGCCGCCGCGGCCGGCGCGAAAGTCCATCGCGGCGGCACCTATCTGGCTATGGAAGGACCGCAATTCTCGACCCGCGCCGAGGCCGCGCTCCACCGGCAATGGAGCTGCGAGGTCATCGGCATGACGGCGATGCCCGAGGCATGCCTCGCGCGCGAGGCCGAACTTCCCTATGCGCTGATCGGCATGGTGACGGATTACGACTGCTGGCGCGAAGGCGAGAAGGTCGAGGTCGCGCAGGTGATCGCGCAGCTGCGGGCCAATGCCGGGACGGCGCGGCGGACGATCGCCGAATTCGCCCGGCTGCTGCCGCCCGAACGCCCGCCCTCGCCGATCGACAACGCCCTCGACGGCGCGATCGTCACCGCGCCGCAGGCGCGCGATCAGGCGCTCGTGGCCAGGCTCGACACGGTCGCCGGGCGGGTGCTGGACACGCTTCGAGACCCGGCGGGTCAGAGCCGCGAGCGTTCGTAAATCCGCGCGATCCGATCGGGCGGAACGCCCAGGACATAAAGCGCCATGCACAGCTGATTGCCCGCCCAGCGCCGCCACCACCCGTCCCGCCGCCAGCGTTCGGCCGAGGTGATGGCATCGGCATCGAGCCGCCGCAGCCGCCGCCGGCCGATGCGGCGGACGATATCGACATCCTCCATCAGCGGCAGCGGCCGAAAGCCGCCGATCTTCTCGTACAGCGCGCGGCGGACGAGCAGCCCCTGATCGCCATAGGGAAGGCCGAACAGCCTCACCCGCTGGCGGTTGCCCCATTCCATGATCCGCGCGGTGCGGGAGGGATCGTCGAGACGAAAGCCGAAGAAGCCGGCCTTTCCGGGATGGCGCGCGATATGCCGCTCAGCTTCTCGAGGCCAATCCGCGCCAAGCACCGTATCGGCATGGACGAAGAGCAGCCAGTCGCCCTGCGCGGCTTGCGCTCCGCGCGCGAGCTGCAGGCCCCGGCCGGGGGAACCGTCGATCAGGCGGGCTCCGGCGGTCCGCGCCATCTCCCTAGTGCCGTCGCGCGAGCCGCCGTCGGCGACGATGATTTCCCCGGCCGGGGCCAGGGACCCGAGGCAGGCTTCGATATGGGCCGCTTCGTCGAGCGCGGGGACGATGGCGGAGATCATCGCCGCCCTTCTATTCCGGCGAAGGCCGGAATCCAGACCTCCCTTGCACCCCGGCCTGCGCCGGGGACCGGCTCATCCCGAGCAGCTGGCGCCGCCGAGCACGCAGAATTGCGCGCAGTGGGGATGGTTGAGCCGCACGCTGCCGGCGGCCTCGGCGAGCGTTCGCCCGAGCGCGAATTGCGGATCATAGGGCAGCAGCGTGCAGGCGACGACATGGGGGCGCGCCGCCCCCTTCGCCTTCACCACCATGCGGCTCGAAGCGCACATCATCGCCGAGGGCGCGACTCCGAGCGTCTCCCAGCAGCCCTCGCTGATCTCTGGCACGTCGGCGCTCGCGTCCATCTCCGGGAAGAGGACGAGCCGCGCGGGATCGCCGGCGGGTATATCGAGCCCCAGACGCGTGAACAGCGCGGCATAGCCGGCGCGGGCGCGCTCCTCGCTCTCGCCGTCGAGACGCCGCCCGGCGACCGCGAGATGCAAGCCGTTGCGGGCGAGCCATTGCAGGCCCTCCAGCGCCTTTTCCCATGTCCCCGCCCCTCGCTCGGCCTCGTGGACGCGCCGGCTGTGATGATCGAGGCTGACCCGCATCGCGAGCCGCGCGCCATGCGCGGCGGCGAGGTCCCCGAGCGCCGTCTCGTGCCGGCGCATCGGCCGCAGCGCGTTGGTGAGCACAAGCACTTCGAAGCCGCGCGCGAGCGCCGCCTCCAGCATCGCCATGATGTCGGGGTTCATGAACGGCTCGCCGCCCGTGAAGCCGATCTCCCGCGCGCCCATCGCCTCGGCCTCGTCGAGATAGGCATGGGCCTCGCCCAGGGCGAGATAGGCGAGCGCGTCGTTCAAAGGCGAGCTTTCGATATAGCAGTTGGCGCAGGCGAGGTTGCACAGGGTGCCGGTATTGAGCCACAGCGTCTCGAGCCGGTCGAGCCCGACATGCGCGCGCGGCTCGCCCTTGGCGGTGACGAGCGGATCGCGGAATTTGCGCCGGTCGATCGGCCTCGCCTCCGGATCGGCGAAAGGCGGGGTCGCTAATGGCAGGCTGGCGATGACTCCTCTCCCTTGCACTGGCTTTCGCCTCTCGCCCGCTCGGGGTTACTGGGGTAACGCGCGGCAGCGGCAAGCCGAAAGGGAGCCATCATCCCCCCGGAGCATGAAATCATGAAGCTCGGCAAGGCCGGCCTCCTCATCCTCATCGCCGCGCTCGTCGCCGGCTTCTTCCTTTTCGGGCTCGACGACGAGCTGACGCTTGCCAATCTGAAGGCGCGCCAGGCCGAGCTCGACGCGCTGCTGGCCGCAAGGCCCGCGCTCCTGATCGGCGGCTTCTTCATCCTCTATGTCGCGGTCGCCGCGCTGTCGCTGCCGGGCGCGGCGATCATGACCATCGCCGCCGGCGCGATCTTCGGCCTCCTCACCGGCACGATCATCGTCTCCTTCGCCTCGTCGATCGGCGCGAGCCTCGCCTTCCTCGCCTCGCGCTATCTGCTGCGCGACTGGGTGAAGGCGCGCTTTTCGAAGGCGATCGCCGCGATCGACAGGGGCATGGAGCGCGACGGCATCTTCTATCTGCTGACGCTGCGGCTCGTCCCCGCCTTCCCTTTCTTCCTCGTCAACCTCGCGATGGGGCTCACCGCGATGCGCCTCGTCCACTTCTATCTCGTCAGCCAGGCGGGGATGCTCGCCGGCACTATCGTCTTCGTCAACGCCGGCACTCAACTGGCGCGCGTCGAAAGCGCCGACGACATCTTCTCGCCCTGGCTGGTCGGCAGCTTCGTCGCGCTCGGCCTGTTTCCGCTCGCGGCCAAATTCATTCTCGACCGCGTCCGTCGCGCGCGCCTTTACAGGGGCTATCGCAGGCCGCGACGCTTCGACCGCAATCTCATCGTCATCGGCGCCGGCGCCGGCGGGCTGGTGACCTCCTATGTCGCCGCCCAGGCGCGCGCCCGGGTGACGCTGATCGAGGCCGGCGAGATGGGCGGCGACTGCCTCAACACCGGCTGCGTTCCTTCCAAGACGCTGATCAGGAGCGCGCGCCTCGCGCATGAGATGCGCCATGCCGACCGCCACGGCCTGCCCGCCCATGCGCCCGAGGTGACGCTCAAAGAGGTGATGGCGCGGGTGCGCGAGGCGATCGGCATCATCGCGCCCGCCGACAGCGCCGAGCGCTACGAAAGCCTCGGCGTCGACGTGCGCCGCGGCCATGCGCGGGTCGTCGATCCCTGGACGGTCGAGATCGACGGGCAAGACAGGCTGACGGCACGCGCCATCGTCCTCGCCACCGGCGGCGAACCGGCGGTGCCGCCGATACCCGGCATCGAGGAGGCGGGCTATCTCACCAGCGACACGATGTGGGACGCGCTCGCCGGCCGCGACGAGATGCCCGGCCGGATCGCAATCATCGGCGGCGGCCCGATCGGCTGCGAGATGGCGCAGGCCTTCGCTCGCCTCGGCGCGAAGGTGACGCTGATCGACCATGGCGACCGGCTGCTGAAAAAGGAGGATGGGGAGGTCTCGTCCTTCGCTGCCGAAACGCTGCGCGGCGAGGGAGTCGATCTCAGGCTCGGCCACCAGATCGCCCGGGCTGCGCCCGGCAAGCTCATCGTTGAAAAAACCGGGGGCGAGCGCGGGGACATCGCCTTCGACGAGCTGCTCATCGCCGCCGGCCGCAAGGCGCGGCTTTCGGGCTACGGCCTTGAAGAGCTCGGCATCGAGACCGACGGCACGATCGTCACCGACCGACTGTTGCGCACGCGTTTCCCGAACATCCATGCCGTGGGCGACGCCGCCGGCCCCTATCAGTTCACCCATTTCGCTGCCCATCAGGCCTGGCATGCGGCGGTGAACGCGCTGTTCGGCGCCTTCAAGCGCTTCGCCGCCGATTATTCGGCCCTCCCCCGGGTCACCTATATGGACCCCGAGATCGCGCATGTCGGCCATAACGAGCAAAGCGCGCAAGACGCCGGCCTCGCCTATGAGGTCGTCCGCTACGAACTCTCGCATCTCGACCGGGCGGTGACCGAAGGCGCGCGCGCCGGCTTCGTCAAGCTGCTCGTGCCGCCGGGCAAGGACCGCATATTGGGCGCGACGATCGTCGCCGAACATGGCGGCGAGCTTATCGCGGAAATGACGTTGGCGATGAAATACGGACTCGGTCTCAAGAAGATACTCGCCACCATCCACGCCTATCCGACGATGGCCGAGGCGAACAGATATGCCGCCGGCGAATGGCGCAAGGCGCACAAGCCGGAGCGGCTGCTCGCTCTCGCCGAACGCTATCATCGCTGGCGCCGCGGATGACGCGCATCGTCATCTTCGCCAAGGCGCCGCTTCCCGGCCGGGCCAAGACGCGGCTGATTCCCGCATTGGGGGCGGAGGGAGCGGCAAGCCTCGCGCGCAAGATGCTGTTCGAAACCGTCGCCCGAGCCGGCGATGCCGGGCTCGGCCCGCCCGAGCTGTGCACCGATCCGCCGCCTGGCGACATCGCCTGGGAGGGCCATGTCCCGCCCGGGCCGCTGCGCCTCGCCGCGCAGGGCGAGGGCGATCTCGGCCAGAGGCTCGCGCGCGCCGCGCGGCGGACCATCGAGGGCGGCGAGGCGGTGCTGCTCGTCGGTGCCGACTGCCCGGCGCTGGGCACGAGACATCTCGGCGCCGCCGCCCGCGCGCTCGAGGATCATGACGCGGTCATCCATCCGGCCGCGGACGGGGGCTATGTGCTGCTCGGCCTCAAGCGTTTCGCTTCCTCGCCGTTCGAGAATATCGGCTGGAGCGGCCCTCACGTCGCGCGCGACACCATCGCCCGGATCGCGGCGCTTGGCTGGCGAACCCATGTCGGCGAGATGCTGCGCGACATCGATGAGCCGGAGGACCTCGCCTTCCGCTGAAGGGGCAGCTTGCGCTCGCGACGACAGCGGGTCTAGGTCACCCCCCGATGGCCCCCCTTCCTCCCTATGGCGAGCTGCTCGGTCTCGAGGCGCGGCGCGACGAGGAGGGCGCGCTCACCTTCGTCATGCCTTTCGGAGACAATGTTCTCGGCCGGCCGGGCTTCGTCCATGGCGGAGCGATCGCCGGGCTTCTGGAATTCGCCGCGTTCGGCGCACTCGACGAAGCGCTCGAGGACGAGGCGGTGACGATGAAGCCGATCAACGTCGCCGTCACCTTCCTGCGCGGCGGCGTCGATCGCGACACCTTCGCCGCGGCCTCGGTGGCGCGGCTCGGCAAGCGCATCGCCAATGTCGAGGCCCATGCCTGGCAGACGAGCCGCGACAAGCCCATCGCGGCGGCGGCGATGAACCTGCTGCTGAAGCGCGGCTGATGGACTTCTCCCTCAGCGCGCGCGAGACGCAATGGGGCGACCGGGTGCGCGCGTTCATGAGCGAGGAGATCGGGCCGCGCCTCGGCGACTATGAGCGCCAGCGCGGCGAAGGCGACCGCTGGGCGCCCATCCCGCTCGTCGAGGAGTTGAAGAAGAGGGCGCGCGCGGCGGGGTTGTGGAACCTTTTCATGCCGCCCTCCTCGGGCTTCGCGCCAGTCGATGCGGACTTCGATTTCGACGGGCCGGGCCTTTCCAATCTCGAATATGCGCTGTGCGCCGAGGAGATGGGTCGCATTTCCTGGGCGAGCGAGGTCTTCAACTGCTCCGCCCCCGACACCGGAAACATGGAGGTGCTCCACCGCTACGGCACGCGCGCGCAGAAGGAGGAATGGCTCAAGCCGCTGATGGACGGCGAGATCCGCTCGGCCTTCCTGATGACCGAGCCCGGCGTCGCCTCGTCCGACGCCACCAATATCGAATGCGCGATCCGCAAGGACGGCAATGACGCCTATATCGTCGACGGGCGCAAATGGTGGTCGTCGGGCGCCGGAGATCCGCGCTGCAAGCTCGCCATCGTCATGGGCAAGACCGATCCCGACGGGCCGAAGCACGAGCAGCAGTCGATGATCCTGCTGCCG
Organism: Sphingomonadaceae bacterium; assembly: GCA_050330935.1. GTDB lineage: Bacteria > Pseudomonadota > Alphaproteobacteria > Sphingomonadales > Sphingomonadaceae > Allosphingosinicella. Next base: position 43,531 of record JBHJHL010000001.1, read on the forward strand.
CTCGACGCGCAGGGCGTGACGATCGAGCGCGCGCTCAGCGTCTACGGCTATGACGACGCTCCCCACGGCCATATGGAAATCGCGCTCGACGCAGTGCGCGTGCCCGCCTCGAACCTGCTGCTCGGCGAGGGGCGCGGCTTCGAGATCGCGCAAGGGCGCCTCGGACCGGGCCGCATCCACCATTGCATGCGCACCATAGGCGCGGCGGAAGAGGCGCTCGAGGCGATGGCGCGGCGGCTGCTCTCGCGCACGGCGTTCGGCGCGCGGCTGTCGGACTATTCGATCTGGGAGCAGCGCGTGGCCGAGGCGCGGATCGACATCGAGGCCTCGCGCCTCTTGTGCCTCAAGGCCGCCGACATGATGGACAGGGCGGGCAACAAGGCAGCGCGGCTCGAGATCGCGATGATCAAGGTGCAAGCGCCCGCTATGGCGCTCAAGGTGATCGACGATGCGATCCAGGCGCATGGCGGCGCCGGCGTCTGCCAGGATTTCGGCCTCGCCCATCAATGGGCGATGATTCGCGCGCTGCGCCTCGCCGACGGGCCCGACGAGGTGCACAAGCGCGCGATCGCGAGGATGGAAATGTCCAGATATCGGGAAGGTGAATGAGCCTGTTCGACCTGTCGGGAAAAACCGCGATCGTCACCGGCTCCTCGCGCGGGATCGGGCGGGCGATCGCCGAGGCGATGGCGGCGCAGGGGGCGAACGTCGTGATCTCCTCGCGCAAGGCCGAAAGCTGCGAAGAGGCCGCCGCGGCGATCAACGACAGGCACGGCGATGAAACCGCGATCGTCGTGCCCGCCAACATCTCCTCGAAGGAAGAGCTTCAAAATCTCGTCGACGAGACGCGCGCGCGGCTCGGGCGGATCGACATTCTCGTCTGCAACGCCGCCTCCAATCCCTATTTCGGGCCGATGGGCGGGATTTCGGACGACCAGTTCCGCAAGATCCTCGACAACAATATCCTGTCGAACCACTGGCTCATCCAGATGGTCGCGCCCGACATGGTCGCGCGCAAGGACGGATCGATCGTCATCATCTCCTCGATCGGCGGGATGAGCGCATCGACGATGATCGGCGCCTACAACATCTCGAAAGCCGCCGACTTCCAGCTGGCGCGCAATCTCGCCGCCGAGTTCGGGCCCTCGAACGTGCGCGTCAACTGCATCGCGCCCGGCCTCGTCCGCACCGATTTCGCGCGCGCGCTGTGGGAGAATCCCGACATGCTGAAAAGGATCGAGCGCGCCACCCCGCTCCGCCGCATCGGCGAGCCCGAGGACATCGCCGGCGCCGCGGTCTTCCTCGCCTCGCCCGCCTCGCGCTTCGTCACCGGCCAGATCATAGTCGCCGACGGCGGCGTGACGATCGGCGCAGGGCTATGATCCCCTCCTGTCATTGCGGCCCCTGGATCAAGTCCGGAAGGAAACAATCTACTCCGGCGTCTGCGGATTACTCGTCGCTGCGCTCCCCGGTCACCAAAGCGGCTGCTCGACAGATGCGCTTTCTCTCCATATCGTTAAGGGCGGGATTTGAAGATGACCCGGCATAAAAGACTATTCGCGGCATGGACCGCTGTCATAATCGTTCCACTAATGTGCTTGCTGACCATTGGGGCCGAAGCAGGCGCTGAAAGTGATCCACTGAACGATTTCCATAGCGAAGAGCGATACGAGCCACCTCCAGGCGAAGGCGTTATTTGCATGATGGCGATCTACAATGCCGCCGCAGAAGTCGGCCGCCGTTGTTTTCCAGGACAAAATCCGGAGCTGCAAGAAACGCTGGAACAGGCCGTTACGAGAATCGACACCTACGTTCTGGAAAATTCGGAAGCGTCCCCTGCTCTTCTTGAAACATTCAAGCGAGAGCAAGCACACGTAGGCGCCCCGGAGGAGATGCTGTGCCAAGGCAACCTGCTCGAACTCTATAAGAGTGCTGCTTCGACAGGTGTCGAAGTAATCCGAAGCCACTTGGATGAACTGCTCGCCGTTCCGGGCGAGCCTACATGGGGAGATTGCCTCTGAGCGAGCGCCGCTCTGCGCCAATGCGCTCTTTGGACGAAGCAAGCTACGTCAATGGCTACATTCTCCTCGTTGACGACGGCGTTACGATTGGCATGGGATTTTAGGGTAATTGTCATTGCAACCCAGAACTTGGTTCGGGGAAGCAATCCAGCGGCGCTGCACCTTGGCGAGATTGGATTGCTTCGTCCCCCCCCACCCCCGACAGGCTCGGGACTTCTATGACGGAGAAGAGGCTGGGGCCGCGCGTTGGCACGTCAAAAGCAGGAGACCAAAATGTCCGGCCCCATCATCACCCGCCGCCACGGCGACATCCTCATCATCAGCGCCAATAATCCGCCGGTGAACGCGCTCTCGCACGCGGTGCGCGAGGGGCTGGTCGCGGCGATCGAGGAAGCCGACAAGGACGATGCGGTCAAAGCGGTGGTGATCGCCTGCGAGGGCAGCACCTTCTTCGCAGGAGCGGACGTGAGCGAATTCGGCACGCCCAAGGCGTTCGAAGCGCCAATGCTGCCGCAGGTCGTCGACCGCATCGAAGCCTGCGCCAAGCCCGTCGTCGCCGCGATCCACGGCACCGCGTTCGGCGGCGGGCTCGAGGTCGCGCTCGCCAGCCACTACCGGATCGCCGTGCCCGACGCGAAGCTCGGCACGCCCGAGGTCAAGCTCGGCCTCATTCCCGGCGCCGGCGGCACGCAGCGCCTGCCGCGCGTCGCAGGCGTCGAGACCGCCCTCGAAATGGCGGCGACCGGCAAGCCAATCTCGGGCGAACGCGCGCATGAGGTCGGCCTCGTCGATCGGCTGGTGCCTGGCGAGCTCGAAGAGCATGCGGTCGCCTTCGCCGACGAGGTGAAGGACGTCCGCCCGATCCCCAAGACCAGCGAGATGGACGACAAGCTCGAAGAGGCGCGCGGCAAGCCCGAGATATTCGAGGAGTTCCGCAAGGCCAATGCACGGAAATTCCGCGGTTTCGACGCGCCGGAAGCCAATATCGAGGCGATCAGGACCGCGCTCGAGACGTCCTATGACGAAGGCGTCCAGAAGGAGCGCCAACTGTTCATGGAGCTGATGGGCGGCACCCAGGCGCGCGCCCAGCAATATTTCTTCTTCGCCCAGCGCAAGGCGGCCAAGATCGAGGACATTCCCCAGGACACCGAACCGCGCGCGGTGAACAAGGTCGGCGTGATCGGCGCCGGCACGATGGGCGGCGGCATCTCGATGAACTTCCTCAGCGCCGGGATTCCCGTCACCATAGTCGAGACGAGCGAGGAGGCGCTTGAGCGCGGCACCGGCGTGATACGCAAGAACTACGCCTCCACCGCGCGCAAGGGCCGGATGACCGAGGATGAGGTCAAGGGGGCGATGGGACGGCTGACGCCGACCCTCGAGATGGAGGCGCTGGCCGACTGCGACCTCGTCATCGAGGCGGTGTTCGAGAATATGGACGTAAAAAAGCAAGTGTTCGAAAAGCTCGACGGAATCGCGAAAAAGGGCGCGATCCTCGCCACCAACACATCCTATCTCGACATCGACGAGATCGCCGCGGCGACCTCGCGCCCCGGGGACGTGCTCGGCCTCCATTTCTTCTCGCCGGCCAACATCATGAAGCTTCTGGAGGTGGTGCGCGCCGAGAAGACCGCGCCCGACGTGCTGCTGACGGCGATGCGGATCGCCAAGCGCATCGGCAAGGTGGCGGTGGTCGCGGGCGTGTGCCACGGCTTCATCGGCAACCGCATGCTGATGCCGCGCCAGCGCCAGGCCGAGCGGCTGCTCTTGGAAGGCGCGACTCCCGAACAGGTCGACAAGGTACATGTCGAGTTCGGCATGCCGATGGGTCCCTTCCAGATGGCCGATCTCGCGGGCGTCGACATCGGCTGGCACCGCGACCCGAGCCGCATCGAGAGCATCCGCGACAAGCTGTGCGCGATCGAGCGCTGGGGGCAGAAGAAGGGCGCGGGCTTCTACGATTATGACGAGAAGCGAAACCCCTCGCCCTCGCCGGTCGTCGCCGAGGCGATCGAGGAGTTCCGCGCGAAGGAAGGAGTCGAAAAGCGGCAGATCACCGAGCAGGAGATCATCGAGCGCACCGTCTATCCGATGGTCAACGAAGGCGCCAAGATCGTCGAGGAGGGCATCGCCCAGCGCGCGTCCGACATCGACGTCGTCTGGGTCTACGGCTATGGCTGGCCGGTCTACAAGGGCGGGCCGATGTTCTGGGCCGACAATATCGAGAAGCTGCCGACCATCGTCGAAGGGCTGAAGCGCCAGGAGGAGCGGCTGGGCGAGGATTTCTCCCTGTCCGACCTGCTCGCCGAGAAGGCCGGGGCGGGCGAGAAGTTCACGCGGTAGCCGGCTCCGCCTCAGCTGTAGAAGATGTGGAGGCCGATCTTGGTCTCGCGCTCGAGCCTGGGGCCCCAGGCGGGGGCGACGTAATCGGCATGGTACCAGAGCACGTCTTCGCTCACCATGCGGTCGAGCTTTTCGAGCGCGACGGTCGAGATCGCCACCGCCTTGCGCCATGCGGCGCTCGCGCGGTTGGCTTCCGGTATGCGGCCGGTGGCGTTGACGAAGCTGAACTGCCAGGGCTGCTCGACGACCTCGCAGATGGTGTCGGGATAGCGCTCCGATTCGACCCGGTTCATCACCACGTCGGCGACCGCGAGCTGGCCGTCGAGCCGTTCGCCCCGCGCCTCGAAATAGACCGCGCTGGCAAGGCAGTCCTGCTCGACATCGGCGGTCCGGGTCCCGGCATTGGCGGCGACCAGCTCGCCGAGCGTCGGCGCCGGGGCGGCGGGCGGGCCATCGGCGCCGAGGCCGAGCAGGCCTTCGATGCTGGCGGCGAAGGAGGGGGCTGACATGCTCGCGGCAGCGCTCAGCGCGAGCGCGGCGGCCAACAGGCCGCCGACGCGGACGGTCTTGGACATCGTCTTTGCACTTTTCGATTGCGGTCGGCCGATCGGACCCCGGCGCCCCCGATGGCGCCTCCGCTCGCCTTCCGTCTAGGCTGCCTCCGGCATGTTTGCCGCGAGCGTGCCCCGCTCTCTGACTGAAGCCCAAATGGGAGGCGAGGCCCCGACTGGCAACGCCCCGCACGGCGAATCGTGGCGCTGACGAGACGTGACGCCCAAAATCGCGCCGGGCCGCGGAACCGGGCATATTATCGTGCATAAACAACGGTTTATCGCACAGCTTCGTCGCATCTCAGCCACCGTTCGCCGCCGCCGGCGCGCCCGCGCCCGAATCGTCGGGCAGAGGTGCAGCGCCAGTACCGGCGGTGAGCTTGACGAAACTGGACGGCACCCAGCCCGAGGCGCAGGGCCCCTGATAGTCGCGCCGGCTGCTCACCGGGCGCGAGACGCCGCATTCGGCCGCCGCGCCGCCCGCGCCGTAGACGATGCCGAACCATTTCTGGTCATGGCTGCGCGAGCAGATGAAGAAGGCCGAGCCGGCGGGCAGGCTGTCGAGCTGTTCGGCGGCCTCGAACGGCGCGGCGCGGACCGGCAGCTCGACCTCGGGCCCGAGCCGCGGGCGCATCGTCCCGCGCGCGTTGCAGGCGGCGAAATTGGGCCCCAGGTCGCCGATCGTCACCGGCGTCTCGGCCTCGCCGAGCAGCGAGCTGTCGCCCTCCACCCGCTCATAGGCGGGCGTGCTCGAGCCGGTGCCGCCGGGCGGCGTTGCCGGCTCCTCGCAGGCGGCGGGCGCGGCGAGGACGAAGGGGAGAAGCAGCGGGAATCGACTCATCGCGCTAGAATTAGGAAAGGATGGGGCGTTTGGCGAGGGCCGAGAGCGTATCGCCGCGGGGACGCGGAAAACCGGAAAGGGAGCTGTAAAATGGCCTGCTGGCTGATGAAATCGGAACCGTCGAGCTACGGCTGGGACGACCTCGTGCGCGACGGGAAGACCGAATGGGACGGAGTGCGCAACAACGCCGCGACGCTCAACCTCAAGGCGATGGAGCCGGGCGACCGCGCCTTCTTCTACCACAGCGTCACCGGCAAGGAGATCGTCGGCATCATGGAGGTGACGCGCGGCGCGATCCCGGACGGCAAGCCCGGCGAGCGCTGGGTGAAGGTCGAGGTGAAGCCGGTGAAGCCGCTCGCCAGCCCGGTGAGCCTCAAGGCGATCAAGGCCGAGCCGCGCCTCGCGGGGATGGAGCTTCTCCGCCAGTCGCGCCTTTCGGTGGCGCCGGTGCGGAAGGAAGAATGGGAGACGATCATCGAGATGGCGCGAGGCGAGGGCTGAGGCGGACCGGGAGGCGATATGCGGGGCCCGGCATCGCGTCCGGAATCCGGGCGCGGCGCGCGGAAGTTGCGGAAGTTGCGGCTCCATAGGAAAGAAAAACCGGCTCCTCCTTCAGGATGGCGAAGGCGCGGCGGCAAAGGCGCGCGACAAGGGCCCGGCCGGCGCGGTCTCGCCCGCCCGCCGGATCGGGGCGGGCAGCGGCGTTTCGCCCCGACCGCGGCGGGGCGCTGAGCCTGGAGGCCCCCTTCCACCAAGCGCAGGACAGGCCCTCTTCGACCCTGCCCAGGACATGCTTCGACCGGGCTCGGGACAGGCATGGGGAATCTCCGCAGGGAAAGGAAATCGTTCAGCCTATGCCGCACATGGGGGCTGTAGGAAAATGGTTTATTGCCAATATTCTTCGGCGCGAGCCTTGATCGCTTATCCTTCGTCCCCTCGGCCTGCGGCCGTGGCTGCAAGAAAGGCAGGTGGACCCCGGATCAAGCCCGGGGTGACGTGATCGAGGCAAGGTGTCTCGATTACCCGACCCCTCCGCCACCCCCCGGGCGGTCCCCACCCCCCGCCGGCACCGGCCCCCCGCGGCCCGGGCCGCCCACCCCTCCACCACCCTTTCGGGTGGTCCCCCCTCCCCGCCACCGACGGCTCGGGCCGCCGGCGCTCGGACCGCCGACCCCTCCACCACCCTTCCGGGTGGTCCCCCTCCCCATCGGGGATGGGGAGGATGTTCTTGCAACCGGCAAGCTGCCCCCCTGGAGCTAATGCGCCCAGGGATCGATCAGCGTCAGGCCGGTGGTCGCGAAATCCGTCACGTTCCTCGTCGCGAGCGCAAGGCCATGTTCGCTTGCGGTCGCGGCGATCTGCGCATCGGTGGTGCTCATCGGCCGGCCGGCGCGGCGCGCGTTCGCCATGAGCTCGCCGTAGATCATCGCCGTCGAGGCATGGAATCCATGCACCCGCGCCGCATAGGCGATCCGCCAGTCGGCGAGCTGGAGTTCGAGCCGGGTCCGCCCGGCGCCGGGCGGAAGCTTCGCCACGCCATAGGCCATTTCGCCCAGCGCGACCGCCGCAAGCCAGCACTCGCCCGCATTCGCCAGATACCAGCGCTCGACCGCCGGAGCGGGCGCGGGCCTCGCGAATTCGGAGATCACATTGGTGTCGAGCAGGATCACAAATCGATGCCGGGATGCGGACGCCGGCGATTCTCCTCGATTGCGGCCTCGACTGCCTCCACCGCATCGTCATCGACGGCATTGGTCCGCAATCGCTCGAGAAACGCCGCGGGGCTGTCCGAAGGATGACGCCGCGCATAGTCGGTGAGCGCCTCCTCGACGATGGCATGGATCGGACGGCCCTCGCGCCGCGAAAGCTCGTGGGCGAGATCGCGCGCCTTCTTGCTGCGGACGGAGAGCTGCGGTGCCGGCATGCCATCAGGATATGCCGATGATGGCAAGATGGCAAGGCGTGTGCGTCACGCGAAACTCGCTTCCCCGCTCGCCTTTCGACAAGCTCAGGACGAGGGCCCCCTTCCGAAGCGACCCCTGGGAGGGCCGCTGTGCTCGGACCGCCGACCCCTCCACCACCCTGCGGGTGATCCCCTCTCCCCATTGGGGATGGGGAGGACGAGCTACCAGATCCGCTCCACTCCGAAACCGTCGAACAGCCTTTCGCTCGAGACGATCGGCACGCGCTCGATCCGCGCCTGGGCGATCAGCAGGCGATCGAAAGGGTCCCGGTGCGGAATGTCGAGACCGCCGGCGAGTGACGCGTGATCGAGAGATATCGGAAGGGCCACATAGTCGAGATGTCCGATGGCCAGCCGGCCGTCACGAATGAACGGGGCCGCGTCCGAAAGCTTGCCCAGCCGGTGCTTGAGCGTGATCTCCATCGCCGTCGCCGCGCTCACAAGCTTCGCGTTCGCGCTCGACGCCAAAGCCTCGCGCGCCCTGGCGGAAAGCCGCGGACTTTCCAGAAAGGCCCAAAGCAACGCGTGGGTGTCGAGCAGCAGCCTCAAGGCTTGCCGTCGAACCAGGCGTTCAGCTCTTCCTCCGGGAGCGGATCGAAGAAATCCTCCTTAAGTTCGAACTGGCCCCTGAACGCGCCGAGCAGCGGCTTCTTCTCGGGCGGGCCCGCGCGCACCAAGCGGACGACCGGCTCCCGGTTGCGGGCGATCACGATCTCCTCGCCCCCGAGAACGCGCTCGATCAGCCGGGAAAGATGCGTCTTGGCCTCGTGGACGCCGACGATGGTCATGGCACCTACTTAGTCAACAGGATGACTAAGTCAAGCGCAGGCCGCGTGGCTGTGCGCTGGCGCTTGCTGCTCGGTTCATCGGTGAGGTCATGATCGCCGCGGTCGCGGCGCTATCGCCTCCGCGGGCGCGGCTCGGCGCTTGCGCTCGCCCGGGCGCCCGCCGCATGCTGGCGGCGATGAGAATCGCGATCTGCATTCCCCGCCATGGCGACATCAAGGGCGATTTCGGCATCTGCCTCGCGCGCATGCTGATCCGGACGCTGGGCACCAAGATCCAGTCGCGGCAGGGGCAGGTGCGGCTCGACATCGAGATTTTCTCGATCGCCTCCTCCGACCTGCCCGAAAGCCGGACGCGGCTGCTGCGGCAGGCGATCGAATGGCGCGCGGACTATCTGCTGTGGCTCGACGCCGACCATGTCTTCCCGCCCGGCGCGCTGCTCGCGCTGCTCCGCCACGACCTTCAGGTGGTCGGCGCCAACTATGCCCGGCGCAGCGAGCCGACCGGGCCGGTGGCGGCGCGGATCAACGAGCAAGGCGAGCGCGAGCATGTCTGGACGACGGCCGAGCTCGCCCGGCAGGGGGCGGTGGAGGAGGTCGCCCATGTCGGGCTCGGCCTGTGCCTGATGCAGATGAAGGCGCTGCGCCAGGTCAAGGCGCATGTCGAGGAACATGGGGCGGGCTGGGCGAACTGGGCGCCGTTCGACCGCAAGCTCCTGCCGGGCACGACGACGCGGATGGGCGAGGACGCGTCCTTCTTCGAGGAACTGCGCGCGGCGGGCGTCAAGATCCATGTCGATCACGGCCTTTCCTGGCAGGTCGGCCATATCGGCGAGCGCGTCCTCACCAACGCCGATGCGCTCGCGCAAAAGGAGGCCTGGCTGAAGCGCGACGGCTAACCTAGCAGGCCCCAGATCCCGGCCGCGGCGACGAGGGCGAAGAGATAGGAGGCGGGAAAGCGCCACGGCCTCACCCGCCCCTTCAGCGCCACCGCGACGCACAGCACCGAAAAGCTCGCCGCCAGCACCGTCATCAGCACGGCCGCGTCGGCCGACATCGCGCCGAAGGCGGCGGCGGCGTAGACCCCGGCCATCGCGGCGAGCAGGATCGTCGTGACGTGCCAGCAATAATAGCTCAGCCATTTCGCCGCCGGCGGCAGCGCGCCGCTCATCAGCAGCGGCCGGGCGACGAAGACGCCGCCGACGAAGATATGGACCGCGAAGGTCGCCGCCGCGATGACCGCGGCGAGGAGGTGGGCGAAATTCATCGGAATCCTCGTGGCACGGCGCGCAGCTTAACATGGATAAGTGCCGGAAAGATGACAGCGGCCCTAAAGGAGGCGCTGCCGCCGTCGCCCGGCTGCCGGCGCCTCGGGCGAGCGCCCGGCGCAGGCGCGGCGAGCGGTTCGACGGGAGGAAGAGACGGGAAAGGACGATGGCGCAAGCGAAACAGGCCGCGCTCTACCGGATGGTGATGGCGGACCATGTCTGCCCCTACGGGCTGAAGTCCAAGCATCTGCTCGAACGCGAGGGCTTCGCGGTCGAGGACCATCATCTGAGGACGCGCGAGGAGACCGACGCCTTCAAGGCCAGGCACGATGTCGAGACCACGCCGCAGACCTTCATCGGCGGCGAGCGGATCGGCGGCTATGACGATCTGAGGCGCCATTTCGGCAAATCCGTCGAGGACGAGGACGCGACCAGCTACCGGCCGGTGATCGCGATCTTCGCGGTCGCGGCGCTGATGGCGCTGGCGGCGAGCTGGGCCGCATTCGGCGCGCTTTTCACGATCCGCGCGGGCGAATGGTTCGTCGCCATCTCGATGTGCCTGCTCGCGGTGCAGAAGCTCATGGACCTGCGCTCCTTCTCGACCATGTTCCTCAATTACGATCTGCTCGCGCGGCGCTGGGTGCCCTATGGCCATGTCTATCCGTTCGGCGAGGCGCTCGCCGGCATATTGATGATCGCCGGCGCGCTGCTCTGGATCGCGATTCCCGTGGCGCTGTTCATCGGCACGGTGGGCGCGGTCTCGGTGTTCAAGGCGGTCTATATCGACGGACGCGAGCTCCGATGCGCCTGCGTCGGCGGCAACAGCATCGTGCCCCTGGGCTTCGTCTCGCTGACCGAGAATCTGATGATGATCGCGATGGCCGTCTGGATGCTCGTCAGGCCGGCCGCCTGAACCCTCCTCACACGAACACCGACCAGCCGGTGCGGGCGACGAACGCCTCGAGCGCGCGGGCGCCGACCTCGCTGGTGCCGGCATCGTTCAATCCCGGCGACCAGGCCGCGATCGCGCCGTGGCCCGGCGCCACCGCCAGGATGCCGCCGCCGACCCCGCTCTTGCCCGGCAGGCCGATGCGGAAGGCGAACTCGCCCGAATTGTCGTAATGGCCGCACAGCATCATCATCGCGTTGATCCGCCGCGCCCGCCGCGAGGAGATCACCCGCGCGCCGCTCGCCGGATCGCGGCCGTCGAAGGCGAGGAAAAGCCCGGCGCGGGCGAGCTGGCGGCAGGACATGGCAAGCGCGCAATGGCGGAAATAGGCCGACAGCACCGTTTCGACCTCATTGTCCAGGATGCCGAAGCTCTTCATGAACCAGGCGAGCGCCCGGTTGCGCGCGCCGCTTTCGGATTCCGAGCGCGCGACCTCGCTGTCGACCGCCACCGCCTCGTCGCCCGCCCGCGCGCGCAGCAGCGCGAGCAGCTCGGCGATCACATCGTCGGCCGAGCGGGTCCCGATCAGCCGATCGGTGACGACCATCGCGCCAGGATTGATGAGCGGGTTGCGCGGCACGCCCTGCTCGCGCTCCAGCTGGACGATCGAGTTGAAGGGCGAGCCCGAAGGCTCGCGCCCGACCCGCTCCCACAAGTCCGGGCCGACATGTTCGAGCGCGAGCGCGAGGGTGAAGACCTTCGAGATCGACTGGATCGAGAAGGGCTCGTCGGCATCGCCCGCGCAACAGGCCTCGCCCGTGCCGCCGACGAAGGCGATGCCGAACTTGCCGGGATCGACGCGGGCGAGCGCGGGGATATAGGTCGCCACCCGCCCCTCGCCGCGATGCGGCTCCATTTCGGCGGCGACCTCCTCGAGCACGGTCTCGATGTCCATCGCCGGCCTTGTTCCAGACCGGCGGCGGCAATGCAAAGGCCAGTTGCCGGTTGTAATGACAAGCGCGGACCCTACCCTAGGCCGATGCCGACGACAGCTCCCAGGACGGCTCCTTTCGCATGTGCGGCATAGCGGGCGAAGTCCGCTTCGATGCCGGCATCGCCGATGCGGGCCGCGTCGCGCGGATGATGCGCGCGCAGGAACGGCGCGGGCCCGACGCCTGCGGCCAGCTGATGCGCGGGCGCGTCGGGCTCGGCCACCAGCGGCTCAAGATCATCGACCTGTCGCAAAAATCGGACCAGCCGCTCGCCGATCCGGAGCTCGGGCTCGATCTCGTCTTCAACGGCTGCATCTACAATTACCGCGCCTTGCGCGAGGAGCTCGAGGGGCTGGGCCACCGCTTCTTCTCGGACGGCGACAGCGAGGTGATATTGAAGGCCTGGCACGCCTGGGGGCCGGACTGCGTCGCCCGCTTCCACGGCATGTTCGCCTTCGCCCTCCACGAGCGCGACAGCGGGCGCATCGTCCTCGCGCGCGACCGCTTCGGCATCAAGCCGCTCTATTACGCGCAGGACGAGAAGCGCCTGCTGATCGCCTCGACGCTGCCCGGCATCGTCGCCGCCGGCGGCGTCGACACGAGCATCGACGCGCAAGCGCTGCAATTCTACATGAGCTGGCACGCCGTCGTGCCGCCGCCCTGGACGATCCTCAAAGGGGTGAGGAAGCTGCCGCCGGCGACGCTGCGCATCGTCGCTGCCGACGGCGGCCATGAGGACCGCCATTACTGGCAGCCCGAATACGGCCCGACCGCCGAGGACGCCGGACGCTCGAAAGCCGACTGGGAGGCGCTCGTCCACGAGGCGCTCAAGACCGCGGTCGCGCGGCGCATGGTCGCCGACGTGCCGGTCGGCGTGCTGCTCTCGGGCGGGGTCGATTCGAGCCTCATCGTCGGGCTGCTCGCCGAAATGGGCCAGCACGGGCTTTCGACCTTCTCGATCGGCTTCGAGGAGGCGCATGGCGAGAAGGGCGACGAGTTCCGTTATTCGGACCTCATCGCCGACCGCTACGGCACCGACCATCACCAGCTCTTCATCCCCTCCGCCGACCTGCTGAAGGAGCTGCCCGAGGCGATCGCGGCGATGTCGGAGCCGATGGTGAGCTACGACAATGTCGGCTTCTTCCTTTTGAGCCGCGAGGTCGCCAGGCACATCAAGGTCGTCCAGTCGGGCCAGGGCGCGGACGAGATTTTCGGCGGCTATCACTGGTATCCCAAGATGGCCGGCGCGAACGATCCCGCCGGCGCCTATGCCGAAGCCTTTTTCGACCGCGACGCCGCGAAGCTGAAGCGCCAGCTCGGGCCGGACTGGGCGAATGGCGGCGAGCTGCCGCTGGCCTATGTGCGCGAGCATTTCGACCGCCCCGGGGCGCCCGATCCGGTCGCCAAGGCGCTGAGGATCGATTCGCATGTCATGCTCGTCGATGATCCGGTCAAACGGGTCGACAACATGACCATGGCCTGGGGACTCGAGGCGCGCGTCCCCTTCCTCGACCACGAGCTCGCCGAGCTCGCCGCGCGCGTCCCCTCCGAGCTGAAGCTCGATCAGGGCGGCAAGGGCATCCTCAAGGATGTCGCGCGGGCGGTGATCCCGGCCGAGGTGATCGACCGGCCCAAGGGCTATTTCCCCGTCCCCGCGCTCAAATATATCGACGGGCCCTATCTCGACCTGGTGCGCGAGGCGCTGACCTCCCGCGCGGCCGGGGAGCGCGGCCTGTTCGACCCCGCCTATCTCGAGGCGCTGTTCGCCGACCCCGCCGGCCACATCACGCCGCTGAGGGGCTCGGAGCTGTGGCAGGCGGGGCTGCTCGAGCTGTGGCTGCAGGCCCACGGGGTGGGCTGATGGCGCGCCGCCCCGCCAAGCAGCGGCTCGAGAACGCCTACCGCACCGCCCATTATACCGGCGGCAAGGACCCCGAACGCAACGCGATCCTCGATTGCGGCTGGGGGCGGCTGCTCTTCGCCCATACGTTCGACGATGCAGGAGAGCTGGTCTCGGCGATCCGCGCCGAGGGGCCCGAGCAGCGCGACATAGCGATGTACGTCAACGACCCCCATGTGCTCATCGCCAGCGCCCCGGCCGAGCTGTTCCTCGACCCCTCGCACACCTATCGGCTCAATCTCGCCACCTACCGCGCCGCCAACGCCAAGCTTTCCGGCTTCTTCGTCCGCCGGATGATCGCCGAGACCGACGCCGAGGCGGTGAACCGCATCTATGCGCTCAACAATATGGTGCAGCTGCGCCCCGACTTCTTCGAGGACCGGGGCGAGGCGCGCGCGCTCACCTATTTCGTCGCCGAGGAGGAAGGCTCGGGACGGATCATCGGCACGGTGACCGGCGTCAACCATGAGCGCGCCTTCGACGATCCAAGCAGGGGCAGCTCGCTCTGGTGCCTCGCGGTCGATCCGCAGGCGAGCCACCCCGGCGTCGGCGAGGCGCTCACCCGCTGGCTCGCCGAACATTATGTCGCGCGCGGCTGCGCCTTCATGGATCTTTCGGTGCTGCACGACAATGACGGGGCGATCGCGCTCTACGAGAAGCTCGGCTTCACCCGCCTGCCCTTCTTCGCGGTCAAGCGCCGCAACGTCATCAACGAGCCCCTGTTCGTCGGCCACGACCCGGCCAAGGACATGAACCCCTATGCCCGGATCATCATCGACGAGGCGCGGCGGCGCGGCATCGGCGTCGAGGTGATCGACGCCGGGGGCGGCCTGTTCGAGCTCGCTTCGGGCGGACGCGCGGTCAAGTGCCGCGAATCGCTCTCCGAGCTCACCAGCGCGGTGGCGCTTTCGATCTGCGACGACAAGGCGATGACGCGCCGACTGGTCGAGAAGGCGGGGATCAAGGTGCCCGAGGAGGCGGGCGGGGAGGACCAGGAAGCGGTGAAGAAGCTGCTCGACAGGCACGGCGCGCTGGTGGTCAAGCCTGCGCGCGGCGAGCAGGGCCGCGGCGTCGCCGTCGATCTCGACGACATGGAGGGCATCGAAAAGGCGATCGCCGAGGCGCGCCGATATTCGGGCGAGGTGCTCGTCGAAAGCTTCCACGCCGGCCAGGACCTGCGCCTCATCGTCATCGGCCACCGGCTGGTCGCCGCCGCGATCCGCCGTCCGGCCGAGGTGGTCGGCAACGGCCGCGACACGGTGAAGAAGCTGATCTCCCGGCAAAGCCGGCGGCGCGCCGCGGCGACGGGAGGCGAATCGAGAATTCCGCTCGACGCCGAGACCGAGCGCTGCGTCGCCCGGGCGGGCTACAGGATGGACGAGGTGCCGGAGGAAGGCGCCGCCTTCGCGGTCAGGAAGACCGCCAACCTCCATACCGGGGGCACGATGCGCGACGTCACCGAGCGGCTCCATCCGCGCCTCGTCGACGCCGCGATCATCATCTCGCGGGTGATCGACATTCCGGTGGTCGGGGTCGATTTCATCATTTCCGATCCGTCCGAGCCCGACTATGTGTTCATCGAGGCCAATGAACGCCCCGGCCTCGCCAACCACGAACCGCAGCCGACCGCGCAGGCCTTCATCGACCTTCTGTTTCCGATGAGCATGCCGGCGCCGGCGCGCGAAAGCATCAAGCGGAGGACCGATGCCGCCCGACATTGACGAGCAATATCTGAAGGACCAGCTCGCCAGGCTGCTGAGCATCCCGAGCCCCAGCGGCTATACCGACAGCATAGTCCACCATGTCTCCGAAGAACTCGAGCGGCTCGGCATCGGCTATCAGGTCACCCGCCGCGGCGCGATCCTTTCGAACTACCGCGGCCAGCAGCGGCGCGGCGCGCGCGCGATCGTCGCCCATCTCGACACGCTCGGCGCGACGGTGAAGCGGATCAAGGAGACGGGCCGGCTCGAGCTCGTGCCGATCGGCACCTGGCCGGCGCGCTTCGCCGAGGGGACGCGCTGCACGATCTTCACCGACGAAGGCTCGTTCCGCGGCACCGTCCTGCCGCTGAAGGCCTCGGGCCACACCTTCAACGACGAGGTCAACACCCAGCCGGTCGGCTGGCAGCATGTCGAAGTGCGCGTCGACGCCAACGCCTATGACCGCGAGCATTGCGAGAAGCTCGGCATCAGGGTCGGCGATTTCGTCGCCATCGATCCCGAGACCGAGTTCCTCGACAACGGCTTCATCGTCTCGCGCCACCTGGACGACAAGGCCGGCTGCGCGGTGATGCTAGCGGCGATGAAGTGGATGGTCGACAACGAGGTCGAAACGCCGGTCGACATCCATTTCATCTTCACCATCACCGAGGAGGTGGGCTCGGGCGCCTCGTCGGTGCTGCTGGACAATGTCGTCGCGATGGTCTCGATCGACAACGGCGCCACCGCGCCGGGGCAGAACAGCTCCGAATGGGGAGCGACGATCGGCATGGCCGACCAGGTGGGGCCGTTCGACTATCATCTGACGAGGAAGCTCATCCGCCTGTGCGAGGACAATGACATCGTCCATCAGCGCGACGTATTCCGCTATTACCGCTCGGACAGCGCGAGCGCGATCGAGGGCGGCGCCGACGTGCGCACCGCGCTCATCACCTTCGGCATCGACGCCAGCCACGGCTATGAGCGCATCCACCTGCACGCGCTCGTCTCGCTCGCGCAGCTCACCGCGCTCTATGCGGCGAGCGAGGTCAAGATCACCCGCGACATCGAGGAGCTCGGCGACATCAAGGGCTTCACCGACCAGCCTAGCGAGGAAGCCGACCAGGCGAGCGAGAAAGTCCCGCCCCCGCCCGAGGAGGAAGAGGAATAGTTCGAGCTAGGGCGAAAAGTCCGGATAGCGGCGCGCGACCTCCTCCAGCACCTCGGTATCGATGAGCGCGTCGCTCCGGATGCGATTGTCGAAATTCTCGACGCCCATGAAGCGCGCCATCGCGGCGATGTCCTTCTCGCCCCATTCGCCGCCTCCGCCCGGATCGTAGCCGAGGCGACGGAGCAGGGCACGCAGCCGTCCGGCGAGATCGACGTCGATCAGGACGAGATTTTCGGGATCGGAGGGGAAATAGGACAGGCGGTGAAGCGCGAGGCAGCGGCCGAGCTCGGCGATCGGATCGGCATGATCGTAGACCGCGATGTCGGCATATCTGTCACCATGGCCCTGATAGCCGCCGCCGGGCTTCTCGATCAGCAGCGCCGCCGACTGGACGCCGCGCCGGTCGCCGCCCGCTTCCTCCCCAGCCGCGAGCGCGGCGACGAGCCGCGCGGCGAGATCGCCCCCGGCCCGGGCGAAGCGCGCGGCCATCCTTTCCACCACCTCGGCGCCGGCGAGGCCCAAAAACCCCCCGCCGCCAAAAACCCCCCCCCCAAAAACCCCCCCCCCCACACCACCCCCGAACACCAATAAAGCTTAGGGCGCCCCCGATCCCCCACAAGAGACGC
>JBHJHL010000002.1:0-12401 GCA_050330935.1 Sphingomonadaceae bacterium
CGGCGCAGCGCCTGGCGCGCCTTCTCGCCCGCGTCGCGGCGTCCGGCCGGACGGCGCGCGGCGCGCTCGGCGGCGACCACCGCCTTGAGGCCGCCGGGATGGGTTTCGAGCAGCGCTTCCATGCCGCCCAGGGGAAGCTCCTCGCGGCGGGCATAGGACAGCGCGGCGGCATATTCGGTGAGCCGCGCCTTGGAGGCGTTGGGCCCGAAGACGAGCTTCACCACCGCCGTCATCGGCGCGCGCTGCTGGACGCGGATGCCGGCGTCGTCGAGCAGCGCCCGATATTCATCGGGATGCTCTTCGGCGGCGAGCGCGAAATCATAGGCATGGCCGAGCGCGACATAGAGCGCGGCCCGGCTCCTCGCTTCGGCGGCGATCGCCTCGACCGCGCTTTCGCGGGCCAGCGAAAGCCGATCGGCCAGCCCGGCCCCGGATCCGATTTCGAGCCGCTGGAAGCCGGCCCCGCCGAGCTCCTCCTCGCCCGCGCCCGGCCCGTCCGCCCAGACGGGCGCCGGGAGGGCGGAAGGAGGCGAAGCCGGCCTGCGCGCCAAGGCCCTGTCGACCTCGGCGTTGAGTTGTGCCGTGGTCTCGCCGTCGGCCAGCTCCTTCCAGTTGATCACGCCATAGACGAAATCGATCTTCTCGCCGTCCGAGGACAGCGGCATCAAGATGCCGCGGTAGAGCGTGTTGTGGCCGCGCGAATTGACATATTCGGCCTCGAATCCGATCGGGGCGCGATTGGCCAGTATCTGCATATAATGATCGGTGAGGCGCGACAGGAGGGCGCGGCTCGGAATGTCGCCGAGCTCGCTGATCTCCGCGTCGAGGCCGCATTCGTCGCGCAGGTCGGCGCCGAGATAGGCGATGACGGGATCCTCGCCGCCCTGCGAAAAATCGAGCAGCACGCTGCGCGGACCGAAATCCTCCAGCGAGGCGGGGTCTATGTCCTCGATCGAGGGATAGGGGCGGCCGCGCAACAGCGACACCCAGTAATTATAGGCGCGGACATGCATGCGCCGCTCGTCGGTGCCGATCTCCGGCGGGCGCTCGATCGCCGGCTCATCGTCGAACCGGTCCTCGAAACCGGTTTCATCCTCCAAGCCTTTCAAACTGTCCATTCGCCGGTTCCCAGCAGAGCCACGCCAAAAATCACGCGCGACCTTGCACGGCGATGGTTGACAAAGCGTAAAGCTTCGCCGGCGGGCTCGCTTGCAAGGATGCCGAGCGAGGCCGGCTCGCAAAGCGCCTCCCCGGCGGGGAAAGCGGGCTGCCCGCCGCGATTCTCCTTGCCGGGAGAGAAACAAGCCGCCCGGCCCGCAAGGGCTTTCGGACGAAGCGGCGCTTGTCTCGCCGCGCCGGCGCTGGTAAGCGACGCGGCCCTTCGCGCCGATAGGCCGCTTTAGCTCAGCTGGTAGAGCACATCATTCGTAATGATGGGGTCGCAGGTTCGAGTCCTGCAAGCGGCACCATGCGCTATCTTTCGAGCGGCGCCACCCGGTCGGCGAGAATCCAGCGATCGACGCCCCTGGGCAGGACGTGACCAGCCAGATGGTCGTCCTCGCCGGCGACCGCGCGGCTGTGATAGGTGCCGTCGATCGACACCGCGCCGCCGGCGACGGGCCTCGCCTTGGCTATCCTGGCCGCCTTGTCCGCCGGCGTCCCGCCGCCATGAACGACGTAAAGCCGGCCCTTGCCGGTGCTGATCCAGAATCCGTCGGCGGCCACCGAATCGACCGCGACATGCTCGAGATCGACGGCGCGTCCCGCGAGCTCGAGATCGGAGGCGCCGTCGAGGGCCGCGACATCGTCGATGGGAGCGCTTTCGGCCGAGGCGCCGAACTCCTCCTCGATCAGGGTGGACTCGACCGAGCCGCCTTCACTTTCCGCATCCGCCGCGGACGTGGCGACATCGCGCGGTTCCTCGGCCGGCCGGCGGTCCACCGAAAGCAGCAGCCAGACGAGCAGGACCAAAAGCAGGCCGGCGATCAGCCAGCGCCACCAACGGGCCGAAGATTCCCCTTTCTCGATGCTTTCAACCATAGCGTCGCCTTCCGCCGAGGCGCATGACGGCCGCCTCGGACCTTTCGAAGCTTCCTACATCTGCCTGTCGCGCGCCATCAGCCGGGCACGTGAAGAAAATTAACTCATATCAGCAACGCCGGCGGACGGTTCGGGTTGCGAAATTCCCGGCCAAATGCGGTGAAACGAGGATGAAACGGGGGGCCAGGGACAGCTTTCAGCCGCGATCCGCCCGCCAGCTGTCGACATAAGCGCGGTTTTCGACCTTTTCCGCCGCATCGCCGACGTCGAGCGGATCGCGGGCATCGACCATCACCGCATATTCGTCGGTTCCGGGCTTGTCCTGCTCTAGCATGTTGCGAAGCGCCCTGGGGTGGGGGCCGTGGGTGAAGCCCGAAGGATGGAAGGTCATCATGCCGGCGTCGATATCGTCGCGACTGAAGAAATCGCCGGCATGATAGAAGAGCACCTCGTCATAATCGTCATTGTTGTGGAAGAAGGGTACTTTCAAGGCGCCGGGATCGGTCTCGAACGGGCGCGGGGCGAAGGTGCACACGACGAAGCGGTCCGAGACGAAGGTGGTGTGCGCCGAGGGCGGCAGATGATAGCGGTGGCTCATCAGCGGGCGGATATCCTCGACGTTGAGACGAAGCGGCGACAGCTCGCCATGCCAGCCGACCGCGTCGAGCGGGTTGAAGGGAAAGGAGATGCGGCTCGTCTCGCCCCTTTTCTTGACCTCGACCCGCCAGGGGTCCTCGCCCTGCTGGGCGCGGAAGGCCTCGTTCATCGCCGGCGCGTCGAGCATCGCCGGATCGAAGATCGCGTGGGGGCCGGCGAGGCCGCGGTCGGGAAGATGGAAATGGGCGCCCGTCGCCTCGACCATCAGGATCGCATTGGGCGCGGACGGCTCGAGCCGCCACATCGTCCCGCGTGGCAGATAGACATAATCGCCCGGGGCGAGCTTCAGATGGCCATAGTCGCAGAAGAGATCGGCCTCGCCCTGATGGATGAAGAGAAGCTGGTCGCCGTCGCCGTTGCGGGCGAGAGCCGCCATCGGCCCGTCGAGCCTCCAGAAGCGGATCTCGAGCGCCCGGTTGGAAAGGATGACGGGCGCGTCCCAGGGCGAGTTCGCCGCCTGTTCGAGCCCCATGAGATCGAAGGCGCGCGGCCGCAACGGCCCTTCGAAACCGGTCCAGCCGGTGGGCGGATGGGCATGATGGAGAAAGGCGGCGGGGCCGAAAAAGCCTTCCTTGGAAATCTCGCGCTCATAGGTGCCTGGCGGAAAATCGGCATGCGCCTGGCGCGACGCCTTGCCTTCCACTCGCGAGACCGGGAAATAGCGCCTGGCCACCTTCACGCCCCGGCATGGCCGGCGGCGGCGGGATCGAGCACGCCGCGCTGGATCTGGTCGAGCTCGATCGATTCGAACAGGGCTTTGAAATTGCCCTCGCCGAAGCCTTCATTGCCCTTGCGCTGGATGATCTCGAAGAAAATGGGGCCGAGCGAATTCTGGGTGAAGATCTGGAGCAGCAGGCCCTGACCCTCGGTCGGCGCGCCGTCCATCAATATGCGGTTGGCGCGCAGGCGGGAAAGATCCTCGCCATGGCCGGCGATACGGGCGTCGAGCGCGTCATAATAGGTGTCGGGCGTATCCTGGAAGGGCAGCTCGCGGCGGCGCAGCTCCTCGACCGAGGCGTGGATGTCGTCGCTGCCGAGCGCGATATGCTGGATGCCCTCGCCGTCGAACTCCCTGATGAACTCCTCGATCTGCGACTTGTCGTCCTGGCTCTCGTTCAGGGGGATGCGGATATTGCCGTCGGGCGAGGTCATCGCCTTGGAGAGGAGGCCGGTGAGCTTGCCCTCGATGTCGAAATAGCGGATCTCGCGGAAGTTGAAGACGTTCTCGTAGAAATCGGCCCAGGTCTTCATGTTGCCGCGCACGACATTGTGGGTGAGATGATCGATATAGGTGAGGCCCGCGCCGCCCTTGTCCTCCTCCCCAGTGGGCTCGAAGGCGGCATCGAAGAAGGCGCCCTCCGCGCCATTCCTCACGAAATAGATGAGCGAGCCGCCGATCCCCCTGATCGCCGGCGCATCGGTCCACAGGCCTTCGCCGTCCGCCGCCTGCGCGCCGCGCGCGAGCGCCCCTCTGAAGGCGTCCGCCGGATCGTCGACGAGGAAGCCCATCGCATTGGCGCCGGCCTTGTGCGCGTCGCGGAAGCGGGCGGGCTGGCCGTCGCCGGAATTGACGAAAAACTCGATCCGGTTCTGCTTGTAGCGGGTGACGGCGCCGTCGCGCGTCCGGCCCACGGGCGTGAAGCCCAGCTTTGCAAACAGCGTGTCGAGCTCCTCGGCCGGCCCGGTATATTCGACAAAGGCGAAGCCGCGGGTGCCGATCGGATTGTCGTGGATGTCAGCCATGGCAAGCGTTCCTTTCAGCTCCCGGTTCTAACGCGCCGGGCGGGGCGATGAAAAGGCTTCAGCCCCGGGCGGCGAGAAGATCGGCGATGCTGGTGAACTTCTCGCGCGGGGAACCCTCGCGGGCGCGGGCGACCTCGGCCGCCTCGATCTTCCGCCAGTCGCGGAAGGTGACGGCATCGACGCCGCGATTCCCAAGGAGCCGATCGAGCCCGGCGCGCCCTTCCCTGCCGCCGTCGCCCGGCCCGAGATCGGCGGCGATCCTCTCCGCCACCTCATAGCCGTCGGGCCGGTTGGTGCCGATGGTGCCGGTCGGCCCGCGCCGCGCCCAGCCGACGCAGTAGAGCCCGCCGCCGATCACCCCCTCCTCGTTGGCGAAGCGGCCCTCGCGCTCGTCATAGGGCACCCCCGGAATCGGCGGCGTGCGATAGCCGATGCAGGTGACGACGAGGCCCGCCGCGAGGACATAGGTCTCGCCGGTGCCTTCGGCGCGTTCTTTGTCGCCGAGGCGGGTGCGCTCGACGACCACCCGCTCGGCCCGGCCCTCGCCCTCGATCGCCACCGGCCGGGCGAAGAAATCGAAGTCGATGCGGCGCCGCTCGTCACGCGGATCGGCGGCGAATCGGCGCAGCAGGCCGACCGTCTTCCTCAGGCCCGGATCGAGCGCCTCGTCGGCCTCCTCGGGCGGCAGGTCGGCGGGATCGACGCGCGGCGCCGCCGCTTCCAGCTGGCCGAATTCGGAAAGCTCCTTGGGCGTCATCGAGATCTGGTGGGGCCCGCGCCGGCCGAGGATATGGATCGTCTCGATGCGGCTTTCGCCAAGCGCCGCATAGGCTTTCGCGACGATGTCCGAGCCGTGGAACTCGGCCGGGGTCTTGGCGAGGATGCGGGCGACGTCGAGCGCGACGTTGCCGTTGCCGACGACGACCGCCGCGCGCGTATCGAGCGGCGGATCGAGATCGGCGAAATCGGGATGGCCGTTGTACCAGCCGACGAACTCGCCCGAGCCGTAGACGCCGTCGAGATCGGCGCCGGGGATGGGAAGCCGCCGGTCGTGGGCAGCGCCGGTCGCGAGCACGACCGCGTCGTAGAAGGATTTGAGCTCGGCGACCGACACGTCGCGGCCGATCTCGACATTGCCGAGAAAGCCGACCCCGTCCGAAAGCGCCACCTTCTCGTAACGGCGGGCGACGGCCTTCAAGGACTGATGATCGGGCGCCACGCCCGAGCGCACCAGGCCATAGGGGACGGGCAGCCGGTCGATGATGTCGATCCGGGCGGCGTCGCCGAACTGCCTGGCAAGCGCCTCGGCGGTGTAATAGCCGGCCGGCCCCGATCCGATCACCGCGATATGGCGCATTCTCGTCCCCGCTGCTCCGGCCGGCCCGAACTTCTATCGGCGCCGCGCAAGAGGACAAGGGGCGCCGGCCGGCTCCCGACGCGCGGACCTGCTCGCGCCCTAATCCTTCTTCTTGCGGCTGTCCTCCAGGAGCGCCGGGCCTTTCGCGCGCAGCATCCCGGCGACGGCCTCGCCGAACATGCCGAGCAGCCCCGGAAGCACCACCTCGACGCGCACGATCGTCTCCCGGACGTCGATCGCTGCATCGACGCTCTGGCCGAGCGCGCCGACATTGAGATCGAGCGTGTCCCCGGCCCAGTTCGCCGCGACCTCGGCCGATCCGCCGGGGATATGATCCTTGAGCTTGCCGATATTGGCGTCGATGCGGCGGCGCGCCTCCTCCTTGCCGAGATCGTGCGGCAGATCGACGATGATGGGCTGGGCCATGGCGAAGGGCTTAGCCGCGCCGGGCGTGGTTGCACAAACGCTTTCGCATGGCCCCGGATAAGCATCCGTTCACCGCAGCGCGCTAGACGAAGCGGCATGAGCTTCTTTCGCCGCCCGGGCAGCCTGTCTAGGAGCCGCCTCATGCGCCCCGTCGCCCTCTACGCCGCCGCCGGCGCCGCGCTCCTCGCCGCCGCGCCCGCCCATCCCGCGCCGGGCCAGAGCCATGCCGACTATCTCGCCTGGCTGGCGCGCGAGCCGGGGCAGCGGATGCGCGTCAAATCGCTGCGCGACCATCTCCAGGCCAGAGGCGTCGCCGACGTCGTGCCGACCTGGCAGATCGTGCGCACCGCGAGCATGTGGCGCGGCTGCATGGGGCCGCGCTTCGAGGTGCCGCCGGCGGCCTATTGGGACAATATCGTGCCGACGCTGCGCTTCATCGCCCGCAATGTCGAGCCGGCGCTCGGCCCGGTGCGCGCGGTCTCGGCCTATCGCAACGAAAGCCTCAACAGCTGCGCTGGCGGGGCTCCGGGAAGCGCGCACCGCAGCTTCCAGGGCCTCGACCTCGTGCCGGCGCGGGCGCTGCCCCGAATGTCGCTCTTGTCGCGCCTGTGCCCCATTCACCGCTCGGCGGGAGAGGCCGCCGGCATCGGCCTCGGCATCTATCAGGGGGTGCGCTTCCATATCGACGCCAACGGCTTCCGGCGCTGGGGGGTGAGCGAGCCGCTCGACCTCGCGCTGTGCGGGCCCTGGCAGCGGCGCGCCGACGGCGCCGGCGTAGAGGGCGACGCGACGGCCGGCGAAGCGGGCGACTGAGCGCGATTTGCCTTTGCCCGCGCCGATGCTAAGCGCCGGCGCACATGACCGGTATCAGCCACATCCGCAATTTCTCGATCATCGCCCATATCGATCACGGCAAGTCGACGCTCGCCGACCGGCTGATCCAGGCTTGCGGAGGGCTTTCGGACCGCGAGATGACCGAACAGGTGCTCGACAACATGGAAATCGAGCGCGAGCGCGGCATCACGATCAAGGCGCAGACCGTGAGGCTCGATTACAAGGGCCGTCAATTGAACCTGATGGACACGCCCGGCCATGTCGATTTCGCATATGAGGTCTCGCGCAGCCTCGCCGCCTGCGAAGGCGCGCTGCTCGTCGTCGACGCGGCGCAGGGGGTGGAAGCCCAGACGCTCGCCAATGTCTACGCCTCGATCGAGCACGACCATGAGATCGTCCCCGTCGTCAACAAGATCGACCTGCCGGCCGCCGACGCCGAGCGGGTGAAGGCGGAGATCGACGAGGTGATAGGCCTCCCCGCCGAGGACGCCGTGCTCGCCAGCGCCAAGACCGGCAGCGGCATCGAGGACGTGCTCGACGCGATCGTCGCGCGCATCCCGCCGCCCAAGGGCGATGCGCAGGCGCCCCTCAAGGCCATGCTCGTCGATTCCTGGTACGACCCCTATCTCGGCGTCGTCATCCTCGTGCGCGTGATCGACGGCGCGATCAGGAAGGGCCAGCAGGTGAGGTTCATGCAGGCCGGCACCACCCATCTCGTCGACCGCGTCGGCATATTCCGCCCCAAGAAGGAGAGCGTCGAGAGCCTCGAGGCCGGCGAGATCGGCTTCATCACCGCGCAGATCAAGGAAGTCGCCGAGACCGCGGTCGGCGACACGATCACCGACGCGAAAAGGCCCACGGACACGCCGCTCCCCGGGTTCCGCGAGGTGCAGCCGGTGGTGTTCTGCGGCCTCTTCCCCGCCGACGCCGCCGATTTCGAGAAATTGCGCGAGAGCATCGGCAAGCTGCGCCTCAACGATGCGAGCTTCGTCTTCGAGATGGAGACGAGCGCGGCGCTGGGCTTCGGCTTCCGCTGCGGCTTCCTCGGCCTCTTACATCTCGAGATCATCCAGGAGCGGCTCACCCGCGAATATGATCTCGACCTCATCACGACAGCGCCGTCAGTAGTGTACAAAGTGCGTCTGACGGGACCGGTGGAAGGGCGCCCCTCGACTTCGCTCGGGACGAACGGGGAGGGGGACAGGAATGTGATTGAAATCCACAACCCCGCCGACTGGCCCGATCCGACGCGCATCGCGGGCGTCGAGGAGCCGTGGATCGAGGCGGTGATCTATGTCCCCGACGAGCATCTGGGCGCGGTCCTGAAGCTCTGCCAGGACCGGCGCGGCGTGCAGAGGAACCTGACCTATGTCGCCGGGCGCGCGCAGCTCAGCTACGAGCTGCCCTTGAACGAGGTGGTGTTCGATTTCTACGACCGGCTGAAATCGCTGAGCCGCGGCTATGCGAGCTTCGACTACTCACAGATCGGCCACCGGCCGGGCGACCTCGTCAAGATGGTGATCCTGGTAAACGGCGAGCCGGTCGATGCGCTTTCCATGATCGTCCACCGCGCCGCCGCCGAGGCGCGCGGGCGCCAGCTGTGCGAGCGGCTGAAGGACCTCATCCCGCGCCACATGTTCAAGATCCCGGTCCAGGCGGCGATCGGCGGCAAGATCATCGCGCGCGAGACGATCAGCGCGCTGAGGAAGGACGTCACCGCCAAATGCTATGGCGGCGACGCGACGCGCAAGAGGAAGCTCTTGGAGAAACAGAAAAAGGGCAAGGCGCGGATGCGCGAATATGGGAATGTCAGCATCCCGCAGGAGGCGTTCATCGCGGCGCTGCGGATGAGGGAGGAGTGACCAGGCTCATCCGGCGTACCCCTGGCGAATGCGGGAGGCCGGGCATCCCCTAATTCCGTTCGGCGAACGGGGTCTTCTTATATTTCAGTAAGCTGATCACATAATCTTGCCTTTTAACCCTCCAAGCCTATCCTCCACCCGATGAACGAGCTCTCGCCCATCGTCTCCGAGTTCGACACGGTCGAACAGGCCGAGGCCTATGAGAAATGGCTGCGCGCAAAGGTCGCCAAATCGCTCGCCGACGGCAAGCCGACGATCCCGCATGACGAGGTGATGGCCGAGGCGCAGAAGATCATCGACGCGAGGAAGAAAGGCTGAGGCTCGTCTGGCGGGCGCGCGCGCCGACCTCAAGCAGATCGTCACCTATATTGCCGACCGAGACGTCGCAGCCGCGCAGCGATTGAAAGACGCGATTCTGGCTTGCGCCGAGCGGCTGCCCGATTTCCCCATGATGCACCGGCCCGGCCGCGTCGAAGGGACGCGCGAAGCGATCAACAGAATTATATTATGCCGCGTCGATAGTCGGTGCCCGTCCCGGCCCCTCCCCGGCGGTGGGGGCCCCGGGCTAGCGCGAGATGTTGAACTCGACGATGCGGCCGCGGCCGTAGTCGTAGCGGTCGGCGGCGTAGATGCAGGAGAAGCGGCGCCGGTCATAGCGGTCCTCGACGGTGCCGAGAACGCGCACCTCGCCGCGGCGGATCTCGTCGGCATCGTCGATATCGACGCGGCCGTAGCGCTGCGCCTCGGCGCGGCAGGCGTTGACCGCGATGCGCTCGATGTCCTGGCTGCCATAGCCGTCATCATCGAACACCTCGTCGACGATGCCGCCCAGGCCATAGGCGCAGCCGGCGAGCGGGAGGGCGGCGGCGACGAAAAGGGGGAGGAATGATCTACGCATGGCGAGCGTCTCCTTACATCCGAGCCTCGTTGCGGGCGGCGAGCCTGGCGGCGGCGCCCCCAAAGCCGGTCAACGTCGCCGGCGAGGGCC
The DNA here is from genome assembly GCA_050330935.1 of Sphingomonadaceae bacterium. Lineage (GTDB taxonomy): Bacteria > Pseudomonadota > Alphaproteobacteria > Sphingomonadales > Sphingomonadaceae > Allosphingosinicella. Next base: position 9,908 of record JBHJHL010000002.1, read on the forward strand.
GGTTCCGGCGAGCACGGGAGAAGCGTTTCCCGCAAGCGCGGGGAAGGGCTCAGCGCGGGCGGTAGAAGAGGATCACGCGGCGGCGATAGTCGGGATCGAACTCGGGCGCATCATTGGGCTCGAAGCGCGGCGCGTCCTTCAATTCCTCCTTGCTGATGTCGAGGACATAGCCGTCCTGTTCCTCCTCATAGTCGAGCAGCGGCCAGGGCAGGGGAAACAGGCTCGAGCCCAAGCCGAACAGGCCGCCGAAGGACATGATCGCATAGGCGACGCGGCCGGTATATTTGTCGATCATCACCGCGTCGATCCTGCCGAGATGCTCGCCGTCGCGGTTGACCACCGGCGTGCCCTCGACCTTCTTCGACGAGATGAGCCTCAGATTCTCGTCGGTCTCGAGGCGCAGCTGGAAATCGTCCTCGCCGCCGTCCCGGCTTGCGCCGCCCTCGCCGCCGACGAGGCCGAGCTTCCGCGCCCCGGCATAGGTGGCGCCCGCGACCCCGGCGACCGCCGCAGCGGCGCCGACGCCGATGCCGACCCGGTTCCAGTTCCACAGGCCCCGCATGCGCTTGAGCTTGGCCTCCTCGTAGCGCTCGCCGAGCTCCCCGGCATTCCTTCCGCCGGCGGCCGCGCGGAAGGAATCGTGGGCCGAAAGCACGCTTTCCATGTCGCCGAGCAGGGCGCGAAACCCGGCGGTCCATTCGTCGCTGCCCTTGTCCTTGCGATCCAGCCGGGAGAGCGACTTGCGCAAGCGCTTGTGATCGGCCTTGGCGGTGCCGCGCCGTTCGTCGGTCAGCTCGGCGAAGAGGACGTCCTCGACGACCGCGAGATGGCGGCGCAGCTGCTTCGAGAACAGGGCGAACTGGTTGTCGCGCCCGCCGGGGCCGTCGCTGTCCGGGCTCTTCAGCACCTCATCGCCCAGGGTCCGCAATTCCGCATGGTCATGCTCGAGATGGGCAGCGATATCCATCGGTCCTTCCTCCTCCTCGCCAATGTCTCATCGGGCCAACGGGGGCGGCGGCGGCCAAGTTCCGGACGGGAAGGCGCGAAGAGGCGAAAGGCGCCGCGCTTGCGGCGGAGGACGGCGCGGTTTAGGCTCGGGCCATTGCCTTTCCCCTCCGGCCGCGGCCGCCGCCAGACAGGAAATTCATGCCGATGTTCCCGCGTCTCGCTCTCCCCTCGCTCGCCATCGCCTGCGCGGCCGCGCTTGCCGCCTGCAATCCCGCCGAGCCCGAGCGCGATGAGGCCGGGAAGGCGCCGCCGCGCGAGGAGCGGATGGTCGCCGACATCCTCCCCGAAGCCGACGACGTGCACAGCTACGCCGAGCCCGGCGAGGCGCGCGTCACCCATGTCGCGCTCGATCTCGTCGCCGATTTCGAGGAAAAGCTGCTCGAAGGCACGGCGATGCTCGACATCGAGGCGGCCGAGGACGCCGAGGAGATCGTTCTCGACACCAAGGGGCTCGACATCAGGGCGGTGCACAACGGCAAGGACGTGCCGCTCGAATGGGAGCTCGGCGAGGAGGACGAGATATTGGGCCGGCCGCTCACCGTCGAGCTTGCCGGCGCCGAGCGCATCGAGGTCGACTATGCGACCGCGCCCGACGCCGCCGCGCTGCAATGGCTGGCGCCCGAGCAGACCGCGGGCGGCGAGCACCCCTTCATGTTCAGCCAGGGGCAGGCGATCTTGAACCGCACCTGGATCCCGACCCAGGACAGCCCCGGCATTCGCCAGACCTGGGAGGCCGAGATCAGCGTGCCCCAGGAGCTGCGAGCGGTGATGAGCGCGGCGGCGCTCAATCCCGAAGGCGAACCCGCCGACGAGGAGGGGATGACCGCCTACCGCTTCGAGATGGACAAGCCGGTCGCGCCCTATCTCATCGCGCTCGCCGTCGGCGACATCGCCTTCCAGAAGCTGGGCCCGCGAAGCGGCGTATATGCCGAGCCCTCGATGCTCAAGGAAGCCGCCTACGAGCTCGCCGACGTCGAGAAGATGATCGACGCCGCCGAGGAGCTTTACGGCCCCTATCGCTGGGGCCGCTACGACATGATCGTGCTGCCTCCCGCATTTCCCTATGGCGGCATGGAAAATCCGATGCTCACCTTCCTGACGCCGACGATGATCGCCGGCGACAGGAGCCTCGTCGCGCTGATGGCGCACGAGCTCGCCCACAGCTGGTCGGGCAATCTCGTCACCAACGCCACCTGGTCCGACTTCTGGCTCAACGAAGGCTTCACCACCTATTTCGAAGGCCGCATCATGGAAAAGCTCTACGGCCGCGAGCGCGCCGAGATGCTGATCGAGGAAGGCTGGGAGGGCCTCGAGGAGGAAATCGAGGATATGGGCGGCGAGGACGCCCCCGCTTCGCGCCGCAAGCAGCTGCTCTCGACTCGCCCACCGCCCCAACGACCCTCCCCCGATGCCAAAAAAAAATGGCCCCGCCTGCACCGCCCACAACAGCCTCCGAGCGGCCCACCCAGACACAACCAGAATAACG
>JBHJHL010000003.1:0-63877 GCA_050330935.1 Sphingomonadaceae bacterium
AATTGTTTTGCCTGATCGCTGGACTCAATGCCGGTGATGGTGTTGCGGTTTGCCCGCGTTTTCTGAAATGCTAGGCCTCCGTCAATAGAGCTAAGTCGCTTTTTGGGTTGCGGTTGGCCCGCCTTTTCTGAACTGCTAGGCAGATGTGTCGCTAAGCTGTTGTTTTCAAATAGCAAAGCGGCACATCCCGCCAGCGTGTATCCTCGGACATAATCAGAACATCGCCAGCTGATCCGGATTCTTCTTTCGTTTCTTGCGTCGTTGGCTCGCGAATCGCACGATATTCTCATATTGTCGGTCGGTGAAGGTAAGGACATGGATATCTCCCTTCTCCGGCAGATTGCGCTCGATTCGCCGCAAGTGGGTTTCATAGCTTTCCTTACCGCTGCAAAAACGAGCATAGACTGAAAACTGACTCATCTCAAAGCCTTCGTCGAGCAGGAATTCGCGGAATTTGGTCGCCTCGCGCGATTGTTTCTTGGTTCCCACCGGCAGGTCGAACATCACGAAAATCCACATCAGCTTGTACCCGCTGAGATAGGGCGCATCGCTCACGCCTCTTCCTCGTCGTCCACCCTTGCCAGCGCCGCCCATTCGATCGGCGAGGGCGGGTCGAACAGTGTCAACTCCGCGCGGCCGATTTCGAAGCTCTTCGCCAGCGATTGCGCCAGTTTTTGCGCCGCCACCGACACCGGGGACGCCTCGCCGCCGATGCGAAGGTCGAAGGCGATCAGCCGCGCGAAGCGCCGCTTCACCGGCGGATCGAGCGTTTCCATGCCCGCTTCCACCATCGCGCGGGCGAGCGCGTCGACCAGCGGGCGGAACGGTTCGACCAGATCGTCGGCGAGCGCGAAGGCGTTGCCGCGATTGGCGTGCTGGATGCCCATCGTCGGGTGCAGCCCCGCCGCCACCACCGCCCGCGCCACCGTCGCGCGCATCACCGCATATCCGTAATTGAGCAGCGCGTTGGTATCGCCCTCGTGCCGGTCGCGGCGGAAATCGGCGCCCATCAGCGCCGGCCAGTAGCGCCGCGCCGCTTGCGCCTCCTGATTGTCGGGATCACCCGATTTCACCCGCCGCGCAATGTGCGGAAAGGCGACCGCCTCCTCCGCCCCGCGCGCCGCCAGCAGCGATCCCTGCATTCGGATCTTGGACTGCACGATCCGCCGCCACAGCTGCTTGGCGAGCGGACGGGAAGCGTTCCACTGCGCCCGCATCCGCGCGCCCTGCGCATGATGCCCTTCGATCGGCAGCGTTACCGCCACCGGCGAATGGTGGGTCCCGCAGAACACGATCGGCGCGCCGCGTTCGGCGAGCCGCGCGACGAGATTGCCGGTCCAGCTGACGCCATGCGCGTGGACGATCACCGCATGCACATCGTCAAGCGCGATCCGGCCGACCTCCTCGCCATCGGCTTTGACCATCAGGAAGCCGCGATAGGTGGAAAGATGGCGGCCGTCGGTGGCGATGTCGACGATCCGCTCCACGATGCTATTCGCGCGGTCCCGGGTCGAACACCCGGCCGAGCCGATCGACGCGTACCTGCCGGGCTTTCCGCTTCTTCAATGTAGATGCGGAACAGCGGACGAATTCGAACGGATCATCAGTATTCTTCGCTCGCTTCACGAAATCTCCTCCATCTCGATGGCCAACCAGAACCACCCGGCCGTCGGTCCAAATCTGTTGGACCACATAAATCTTTGTTTCGCCGTCGGCTTCCATCGCAATCAGATCATTCTGATGGAGACTCAGCACTTTCTTGGCAGCGGGATGAGGTTTTGGTGGCAGATGGGCATGCTGATGCGCATCGAACGTAGAAATGACACTCGACTGATCTTGACCGCTCCTATTCTTCCATTTCGTGACCCATTTCCCGTTCGGCAGACGCCACACGTCGAAGCGTGCGTTGGAATCGCCTTTATAGGCCTTGTAGACCTGCCCATTGCTACGCCTGATCGGGATGACGTTAAGCGGTTCGTGCACGCGCACCCGGCGAATGCCCTGGAACAGCGGCTTGCCGTTCTTGTCCTGCTTCCATCCCTTTTTCTGAAACCGCAGCAGCGCCTGCTCGAATGCCTTGCCGGTCAGCGTCTCGCCGCGTTCGCCGCGCGTGGCGAAGAGCAGCGCCTCGCGCAGCGCCTCATCCGGAATGCGATCGGGATCGGTGATGTCGCCGGGCTTGAGACTGGTAAGCGGCACGCGGTGGACGACGATCGGAGTCTTGCCGTCCGCCGCCATTTTGCCGGTGAGGCCATAGGCTGTCTCGTTGTGGAGCTGCCCGGCGGTGACGTGCGGCAGCTTGTCGCGTGATTTCAGGCCATGATCGGGCTTGTGACTGACGATAACGCGCCAAAGCTTTTCGCCAAGCTCATCCCGAAATCCGTCCCATGGCTCGGGAAGGCCGTCGAATTGCTTTTCGAGGTCCTTCTCCTCGGCACGTCCAGCCGCGCGAGCGATTTTCATCAACAGGCTGCGCGTCGTCACCGCCACCACCGCAGCGTCGATCGCATGATGTCGGTGATCAAGCCGGTTCTTGGGCGCGTTCGAATGCTCATTCTCGACGAAATTATGATCGGGCAGCAGACTGTTGAGCCCCCACAGCCGCCGCAGCATCGCCGTCATCCGGCCGGGGATCACATAGACGCTGCCCTCGCTCTTGTCGGCATAAAGGCTGGAGAGATAGGTCCGCGCCATCCGCGACAGATATTGCGTGTCGGTGAGCTGTCGGGCGATGAAGCCGCCGTCCTTTTCGACTCGCGCCATCGCGTCCGGCCCGAAGCGCCATTGCTTGCCCTTGTGCAGCCGCGCGACCTGCTCGGCGATCGCATCCCAACGCTCGGTTTCGCCCCAGGCTTCCCAGGGAGTGCGATGGCCCTTCTGCCGATTGCAGTTGCGGTGAGCGACGACCTTGTTCGAGACGCTGTCGTCGAGCGTGCGCGAATAGGGAAGGATATGATCGATGTCGGCGCTGCCGTTGAACAGCGCCTCGGCGCCGATCTGTTCTCCGCAATAGGGGCAGCGCCGGTCGAGCGGGTTCTTCGGGTTGAGTTCCTCCCACATTCTGAGCAGCATCCGGTTGGCACCGCTGTCATGCTGACCGAGGTCTCGCAGCTTCTCCGACCGCCGCTCCGCCGCCGCCGTGGTCTCGCGAATGCGCTTGTTGTGCGCCTCCTTCTGCTTCTCGTTGAGCTTGAGCTCGCGCGCCAGCTCGACGACGATCTGGTCGGGCCGGCCGTGTATTTTGATGATGTCGTTGACCAGCTTTTCAAGCTGGCGCAGCCCGATATGCACCGTTGGATTGGTGATCTTGCCCCAACGTTTCTCTTCGGGATCGCTCGGATCGAGCGTTCCGGGCGGAATCTCGCGTGTTAGCAGTTCACCATAATAAGGAAGCTTCGGGAGTATCTCTCCGGTCCGGAAATCCGAATGATGTTTCAAACGCGGATCAAGCGCGCCTGCGGGTTTCACTGTCTTGTCATAGGTGATGACGTCCTTTTCAAGTTCGTCGAGAATCAGCCGCGTCGCGGTCGCTCCAAGCCGGCCATATCCCTCCGGCAGCGACCGCGCCGCCTTCTCCGCCGCTTCGATCTGGGCGTCGTCCAGACCATATTGCTCGCGCAGGAAGGCATGCAGCGCTTCGGGGTCTTCTTCCTCCATCAGCCGCTCGACGATCGCCCACTGCTCCTCGACGCTGAAATGCGCCCAGCGATTGCCGAACAGCTTCTTGTTCGCCATCGTCGCATAGACTTCGTCGCCCAGCATCTTGGTGCGGGTTTCGCTCGCCTTGTTGAAGCTCTGCCCGGGATCGAGCTTCAGCTTCTTGGCGAGGCTGTCATAGGCGGCCGATTTGCGCGTGCGCAGATAGAGGATCAGCGTGTCGCGCTGATCCTTGGTCAGCTTGCACTGCGGCTCGCCGGGCGTGGTGATTTCGAGCTGGTTGACCTCTTCATGAAGTCGCCGCTGCTGGAACAGCGGGTGCGCCTTGGGCAGGCGCTTCTCGGCGGTGACGAAGGTGCAGACGCCGACCGGCTGCTCCTTCAGGGGACGCTGGAAGAAGAGGATGCGATGCAGCGCCGCGCGCGCCGTTTCGGTCAGCAGCTCGGGATGCTGGGCGGCCTGGGCATCCCAGATCGCCTCGAACTCCTCCTCGACATGCCGCCGCTGCGGGTAGAAATCATAGTCTTGCGCCTCGCCGCCCATCCGCACGCGCTTCTCATCGCGGCCGGCGAGGAACTCGCCGAGCGTTCGCGCCTTGGCTTCCGCCATCGCCGCGTCGAGCTTCTCGGCGCCTTTGGCGATCTTGCCGGTCTCGTCGCCCTGCTTGCGCTCGGCCTTGCGGTTCGACTTGAAGCCGCGCCGCTGGTTGAGGTGAAACAGCGCCCGCCCGATCTCATAGGGCTCCAGCTTCTCGTCGAGCGCGCGCTTGCGCAGGGCATAGGGATCGCGCTCCGCGACCAGCTTCGCTTCATCGGTGTCAACTGGCATCAGCTTATGCTCGACCAGCGCCGCGAGAAAAGCCGATCGCCGCCGTAGGTAACGATCTCGCCGGCGTCGCGCGGCCCGCGCCTCTCGCCGGTCGACCGCCAGCGACGTTCCCGACGGATCGCGCCCGTCCGGGAAAATGCGCACGCCGATGTCGACAATCTCTTCGCCGGCTGGCGCATTTTGCGGATCATAGCGCATCAGGCACCAGCCGACGCTGTTGGTGCCGACATCGAGCCCAAGTCTCAGCATGATCTATTCTCCCTGTAGGCAATGTTACAGAGAGCGCTCGCTGAGGCAATTGACTATGGAGTCTCTTTAGGCCAGAATGGTCAAGTTCAGAAAAGGCGGGCCAGCTGTTAACAAGCAGCTTGACTGCACCAAATAAGGGCGGGGCTACGGCCCCGTCTTTTTTATTTGACGAGCTCGACCTGCCCGAACTCCAGCTCGACCGGGGTCGCGCGGCCGAAGATCGAGATCCGCTCCCTCAACCCGCCCTGCGCTCTTCCCCCTCGCCCGCAAGCCGATATTTCTTCACCAGCAATCGTTCCGGCACCCGCCATTCGGCGGCGATCTTGCGGATCATCGGCAGGGTGAGCGGACGCTTGCGCTGGAGAATTTCGGTCGCGCGCGATTGCCCGATCAGGGCGGCCAGATCGCCGCGGCCATAGCCTTCATGCGCCATCGCCGCCTCGATCGCCTCGACCGGGTCGAGCGCGTCCGAAGGCCAGCGGCGCTCCTCATAGGCATCGGCGAGCGTCGCGAGCACGTCGAGCCGGTCGCCTTCGGGCGTGCCCTCTTCGGCGCCCCACAGCGCCTCGACCTCCTTCAGCGCCGCGCGATGTTCCTCGTCGTTGCGGATCGGGCGGACGTCCATGCCAAATCTCCTCAAAACAGCTTCACCGTCAGCGCGTCGATCCGGTCATATTCGGCATGGGTGCCGATGAATTTCACGAACGCGATGCCGCGGCGGAAATCGAAGGCGACGATCATCCGATAATCGCCGCCGGCGACCTCGAAGCGGACCCTGTCTCCGCCGAGCGCCTTGGCCTTCGAAAAGCCCGCCTGCACCTCGGCCGCATTCTTCCACTCCGCCGCCTTGACGACGCCGATCCAGTGCAGCAGCGAAGCTCTGGTTGCGGGATGTTTTTCCCAGAAAGCGGCGAGCGTGCTGCGCGCTATCAACCTCATGCGGCGCGGTAGCATTTCCCAATTTGGGAAGCAAGCTTTTATCTGCCGCCCTGGACTTGCCTGCGTCGGCGAAGGTCGGGACTTAGGGTCCGGCTTTTATGGAATAATGGAAAGCTGGATCCCGGCTCTGGGGCCGGGATGACGGCTCAGGCCGTCATTTGACGAGCTCGACCTGCCCGAATTCGAGCTCGACCGGGGTCGCGCGGCCGAAGATGGAGACCGATACCTTGACCCGCCCGCGGTCGAAATCGAGCTCCTCGACGAGGCCGTTGAAGCTCGCGAACGGCCCTTCGAGCACCTTGACATTGTCGCCGATCTCATAGTCGACGCTGATCTTCTCCTTGGGCGCCGCGGCGGCGGCTTCCTTGGTGTTGAGGATGCGCGCGGCCTCGGCCTCGCTGATCGGCTGCGGCTTGCCGCTCGCGCCCAGGAATCCCGTCACCTTCGGCGTGTTCTTGATGAGGTGGTAGACCTGCTCGTTCATGTCGAGCTTGGCGAGCACATAGCCGGGGAAGAATTTGCGCTCGGTCTGCACCTTCTTGCCGCGCTTGATCTCGGTCACCGTCTCGGTCGGCACCTCGATCTCCTCGACCATCGGCTCGAGGCCCATGCGGCCGGCCTCGGCCATGATCGCGTCGCGGACCTTGTTCTCGAAGCCCGAATAGGCGTGGATGATATACCAGCGCGACATGGCTTTTCCTCGCGATATCCCTAGTCGATGAGGCCGAGCAATTGCTTGACGACGGCGTTGAAGCCCGAATCGATGACGAAGAAGAAGAAGCCCAGGATCGCGGTCATGATCATCACCATGATCGCGGTGGTCACCGTCTCGCGCCGCGACGGCCACACCACCTTCGCGGTCTCGCTGCGCACCTGCCGGATGAATTCGCCGGGGCTGGGCTTGGCCATTTCACCTCGCTTCGAATGTTGCGGGCCAGCGGGGACAAAGTCGCGCCGCCCGGTCTTTTCTCGAAAAGCACCGGCGCCGGCCATCCACGCTGTCGGATTGGGCGCTTCATCTAGCGATGTCGCGGCCCCCGCGCAAGAGGGGGGCGGGGGCGATATCGGCAGGCGGCCGCCGCGAGGGAACGAGCGCGAAGCCGGCAGGCGGCGGCGGAAGCGGAGGCCAAGCCGGCCAGGCGATGGCGGGGAGCGCATGGGGGCGGGAACCCCGTTTCGTCGCGATGGGCCTATCGGTGCAGGCGCGGCGCGATGGCAGGAAAGGCTCCGGGCCCGGCGCGGCGGCCTCTTGCGGCAGCCGAGGATGGCGGGAGCAGAGGGACTGGCCTCGGCCCGGCGCGGTGTCCGGTATCGATGCGGCGCCGGATGATGGCAGGAGGGGAGGGACTCGAATCCCGGCGCGGGGCTTGTGCCCTCTATCGATGCGGCGCCGGATGATGGCAGGAGTGGAGGGACTCGAACCCCCGGCCCTCGGTTTTGGAGACCGATGCTCTACCAGCTGAGCTACACTCCTAAATCCCCGCAAACACCCTCATTATCTGGCGTCGAGCGGCAGGGCAAGCGCGCAGCCGCGCTCAGGCGGCGACATGGTAACGCGGCGGCGCATCGATCATCTCGCGCGCGGCCTTGCCCGACAGCGGCCGCGAATGGACGAAGCCCTGAATGCGGTCGCAGCCGAGCTTGGCGATAAGATCGAGCTGCTCTTTGGTCTCGACGCCTTCGGCGACGGTCACCATGTCGAGCGTTTCGGCCAGCGCGACGACCGCCTTGATGACGGCAAGGCTGTCGGTGTCCTTCTCCTTAGCGATGAGAACGAAGCTGCGGTCGATCTTGAGGGTGTCGAAATGGGTGGTGCGCAGATAGCCCAATGAGGAGTAGCCGGTGCCGAAATCGTCCATCGCCAGCCTGACGCCGAGGCCGTGAATGCGGTGGAAGGACTGTTCGGCGAGCGGGGTGAGGTTCAAAAAGGCGGTCTCGGTGATTTCCAGCTCGAGCCGCCTGGGATCGATGCCAGACAGCGACAGGGCCGAGACCAGCGTGCCGACGAAAGAAGGCTCCTGCAACTGCCGCGGCGAGATGTTGACCGAGACCGAGATTTCATCCGGCCAGCCGGCGGCCTCGCTGCAGGCGGTGCGCAGCACCCATTCGCCGATCCGGCCGATGAGCCCGGTCTCCTCGGCGATCGGGATGAAGCGGTCGGGCCCGATCTGGCCGAGCTCGGCGCTCGTCCAGCGGATCAGAGCCTCGAAGCTGGCGATACGGCCGGCTTTAACGTCGATCACCGGCTGGTAGACGAGACTGAACTCGCCTTTTTCGAGCGCCGTGCGCAGCGCCACCTCGATTTGCCGGCGCTCTTCGGCTTCCGCGTGCAGGCTGGGCTCGTAGAAGCGCAGTTCGTCGCCGCCATCTTCCTTGGCCCGGTAGAGAGCTAGATCGGCGTTGCGGATAATCTCCTCGACTCGCGAGCCGTCCTTGGGAACGAGCGCGGCGCCGATGCTCGCGCCGACAAACAGACGCTGGTCGTCATAAGTGAAGGGCGTCTGAAGGGCAGCGATGATCTTGCGTCCCAACTGCTCGATCGCCGCCCGGCTCACCGCTTCGGGGACGACGAGCGCGAACTCGTCGCCGCCGAGGCGCCCGACGGTCATTCCTCCCCCGACGAGGCTGTCGAGCCGGGCGGCAACCTGGATGAGAAGATGATCCCCCGCGACGTGGCCGAGCGCGTCGTTGACGGTCTTGAAACGATCTAGATCGATGAGCAGCAGCGCGCACTGGCCGCCGCGCCGCACCGCCTTGTCGAGCGCCTCCTCCATCGCCTCAATGAGCTGGAAGCGGTTGGGAAGCCCGGTAAGGGCGTCATGGCGGGCCATGTGGCTGATCTTGTCGGCGGCGCGTTTCTGCTCGGTGACGTCGGATCCGACGCCGCGATAGCCGGTGAAGCGGCCGCGCTGATTGTAGCGTGGCCGGGCTGAAATCTCGATGCTGCGTGCTTCGCCCTCATAGTGAACGGGGAGGATGAACTCGTTCAGCGTCTGGCGGTTTTGGAGCGCCTCCAGCAGGCGGTCATATTCCTCCTTGGCCTCGGGATTGCGCCGGCACTGCTCGTCGAGCATATCGCGCAGCGAAAGGCCTTCCAGCTCGTCGGCCTTGCGGCCGATGGCGCGGGCGAAGCGCGCAGAGACGTTATGGAAGCGCAGCTGGCCATCGGTCTGCCACAGCCAGTCGGCATCGCTGTTCTCGAACTCGCGCAGCAGCAGGCTGATCGTCTCGGTGCGTTCCTCGAGCTCGAACTCGACGAATTTACGCTCCATATAGGCGCGCCCGTTGGCGACGACGACGATCATCAGCCCGATCGTGTAGACGATCGGGATGCCGATCACCGCGAGCGAGGTGGTGGGGATGAACAGGCTCCAGATGGCCGCCCCCAGGATGGCGATATAGGCGATCGCCGCCGGCGGCACGGTGACGAAGACGAAAGCTGCACCCGCCATCATTCCGACGGTGACGATGCAGATAGCGAGCTGTTCGGCGGGGCTAGCCAGGCCGAAGAAGAACACCGCCGGTGCCGCCCACACGAAGCCGAACAATATGCTGTGATAGGCGGCTCTTTCGATCGCCCGGCGGGGCACCAGATGAAGCTCGCGCGAAAGCGCGCGCCTTTGATAGCGCGCCGCGACCAGCATCGCGCTGGCGATCGCCAGCAGCCATGCGCTCAGCTGCCAGTCGGGTACCGAGGCGTAGAGAATCGCCACCAGCAGCAGCGCGTTGATCGCATGGCCCCAGGCGGCGAGGGTGACGCCATGGGCCATTTCGCGCACTTGCGCGGCCCTCACCCGGCCCCATCCCTTGCGGCCGGTTGGCACGGCGTGGTTGAAGACGACCCGCCAGTTCATATCGGCCAGCATGCGCTTGCTCATGGGCTCTCCAGGGCAAGCTCTAGGCGGGAAGGTTTAGTAAATAGTTAGCCTAATCCGGCGCACTCAGGCGGCCATTTCATAAGGCTGGATCTCGCCCGAAAGATAGAGCGAACGCGCCTTGGCCCGGCTGAGCTTGCCCGAACTGGTCCGCGGCAGCGTCCGCGGCGGCACCAGTTCGATGACGCAGCTCATGCCCGTGATCGCCCGCACCCGCTCGCCGATCTCCTCGCGCAGCCGGGCGCGTTCGGCAGGATCGGAGGTGCGGCACTGGACGAGGACGGCCGGGGTCTCCTCGCCGCCGGGAGCGGTGATCGCGAAGGCGGCGATGTCGCCGGCCTTGAACCCCGGCAGCTGCTCGACCGCCCATTCGATGTCCTGCGGCCAGTGGTTGCGGCCGTTGATGATGATCATGTCCTTGGCGCGGCCGACGATATAGATATAGCCGCGGGACATATAGCCCATGTCGCCGGTGTCGAGCCATCCGTCGGCGTCGAGGCAGGCGCGGGTCGCTTCCTCGTCGCGGAAATAGCCCGCCATCACCGAAGGCCCGCGCACATGCACCCGGCCGATCGTGCCGTCCGCCAGCAGCGAGCCGTCCTCGTCGCGGATCTCGACCTCCATGTCGCGCACCGGGCGGCCGCAATTGACCACCGCCCGGTAGCGCTGCGGCCGTTCGCGGTCCTCCGGATCGGTGCCAGCGAGCAAGGTTTCCTCGATCAGCTCGACGACGATGCCTTCGCCGGGAGGCATCAGCGAGACCGCGAGCGTCGCCTCGGCGAGGCCGTAGCTCGGCAGAAAGGCCCTGGGGTCGAAGCCGGCATCGGCGAAGGCATCGACGAAGGCCTGCATCACGTCCGGCCGGATCATGTCGGCGCCATTGCCGGCGATCCGCCAGCGGGAAAGGTCGAAGCGTTCGGCGACGTCGATCTGGCTCGACACGCGACGGGCGCAGATATCATAGCCGAAGGTCGGCGAATAGCTGAGCGAATAGCCTTCGTTGCGGCTGATGAGATCGAGCCAGGCGAGCGGGCGGCGGGCGAAATCCTCGGTCTTGAGATAGTCGGTCGAAACCTGGTTGGCGACCGGCGACAGCAGGCAGCCGACGAGCCCCATGTCGTGATACCAGGGCAGCCAGGAAATGCAGCGGTCGTTTTCCTCGAGCTCGGTGCCGTGCGCGTGCGCGGCGAGATTGTTGAGCAGCGCCTCGTGGGTGATCGCGACGCCATGGGGAAAGCGCGTCGAGCCGCTCGAATATTGCAGATAGGCGATGTCCTTGGACTTCGCCTCGCAAAGCTCGGCGGGCGCGGCTTCGCGGCCGGCGAAATCTTCCCAGTCGATCGCGGGAACGCCGCTTTCGGCGGTCGCCCCCGCGATGAGCCCGGCGAGCTCGCCAGGATAGAGCAGCAGCGCCGGGTCCGAGCTTTGGAGCTGCGCGCCAAGCTGCACAGCATAGGCTTCCTTGCCGCCGAAGGAGGTGGGAAGGGGAAGCGGGACCGGCCAGATGCCGGCATAGACGGCGCCGAAGAACAGCGCCGCGAATTCGGGGCCGGTTTCGGCGATCAGCGCCAGCCGGTCGCCTGGCTTCAGACCTTCTGCGATCAGCCGATAGGCGGCGCGCAACGCATCCTCACGCAGTTCGCTGTAGGGATAGGCGCGGATCAGCCGCCCGCGCGGATCGTGGAAGTTGAGCCCGCGTCTGCCCCGGGCAGCGTAGTCGAGCGCTTCGCTGAGCGTCGCGAAGTCCGACAGACGCCTCGGGAGGCCATCCTCGGTCGGGGTAGGCGCAATGTCGCTCCCGTCCGTCCGAACATCGGGTCCGTCGATCGATTGAAGCACCTTTGCAAACCTCGCCTGGTTATTGTGTCTTGCCGGGCCTTGTCGGGCGCGCACAAGCCGGCGCCCGGAAATCCGGCCACAAGCGTTCAAATTCGAATGCGACTATGGCACAATCATGGCACGTGCCCGCCAGATCCTCCCGAAAAGCCGCCAAGCCGCTGGATTCAAAGGCCTTAAGGGCGCTCGCGCTCGCTTATGTGGGGCGCTATGCGACCAGCAGGGCCAGGCTCGGTCGCTATCTGCGGCGCAAGATTGCCGAACGCGGCTGGGGCGGCGAGGGCGAGCCCCCGGTGGCGGCGCTCATCGAGCAGCTGGCCGCGCTCGGTTATGTGGATGACCGAGCTTTCGCGCTCGCCCGCGCGCGCTCCCTCGGCCGCCGCGGCTATGGCGAGCACCGCGTCGCGGGCGCGCTGCGGGAGGCGGGGATAGAGGAAGAAGATGCCGAGGCCGTCATCGGCGAGGCGCGCGACGAGGCGCTCGCCACCGCGCTGCGTTTCGCCGCGCGGCGGGGCATCGGCCCTTTCGCCGAGGAACGCACCGATCGCAAAGGGCGTGAGAAGGCGCTCGCCGCCATGGTGCGCGCCGGTCACCCCTTCGGGATTGCCCGTCTGATCGTGGATTCGCCGCCGGGTGAAATTCCTGGATCGGACATTATTTGAAGGGATCGGGGCTGTTCACAAGCGGGCGCCGGCCGTGATAGGCTGATCGCTCCATATTGGATGGGTCTATGTCTGGTGGTGACGAGTTGCTGAGCGGAGAAGCTTCCGAACCGACCGAAGCCGAGGATGCCGGGCCGCCCGGCGAGGAGGAGGCATCTGCCGACACCTCGCTGATGACGATGCGGGGACGGATCAAATGGTTCGATGCCACCCGCGGCTTCGGCTTTCTCGTGAGCGAGCAGGCAGATGGCGACATATTGGTCCATTTCAGCATCCTGCGCGAGCATGATCGCCGCTCGCTGCCAGAAGGAGCGATCATCGAATGTCTGGTCGCCGAACAGGAGCGGGGGCTGCAGGCGAAGAAAATCCTCTCGATCGACCTTTCCGAGGCGGTGCGGCAGCAGCCGCGGCCGGCGCTGCCGGATGACAGGGTAGATCCCTTCGAGCTGTTGAAACATGCCAGCGAGTTCGTGCCCGTCCATGTCAAATGGTTCAATCGTCTGCGCGGCTACGGCTTTCTCGTCAGCGAGGATTGGGACGGTGACATTTTCATCCATATGGAGACGGTCCGCCGCGGCGGCCTTTCCGATCTCCATCCCGATCAGCCTCTGCTGGCACGGATCGCCGAAGGCAAGAAGGGGCCGCTGGCGGTCGAGGTGAGGCCCGACGATGCGGGCTAGGGCCTGGGCCCTGCTCGCCGCGGCGTTCATCTTCACTCCGGCCTGTCAGGGGGAAAGCGAAAGAGCGGCCCCTACCGCTTCGGCGTTGCCCGAACGCGCTCCCTCGGGCCTGCCGCTGGTTGCGGTCGAGATCCGGACCGATGCCGGCGTTCACCGCTTTATAGCCGAGGTCGCGCACAGTCCGGCCGAGCAGGCACGCGGCCTTATGTTTCGCGAGCGTCTCGGCCCCGACGAGGCGATGCTCTTTCCCTTTCAGGCGCCCAAGCGTGCCAGCTTCTGGATGAAAAACACGCCGATCCCGCTCGATATTCTCTTCATCCGCGCCGACGGCAGCATCGCCCGCATCGCCGCCCGGACCGAGCCCTATTCGCTCGCTCCGCTGCTTTCCGACGAGCCGGTGGCGGCGGTGCTCGAGATCAGGGGCGGGCGCGCCGCCGAGCTCGGCATCGATGAAGGCGATCATGTCCGCTGGTAGAGGGCGCTTGCGCTGGCGGCGGATTGGGAGCTAGGCGCGCCGGGAGATGGGACTGTTCGGCAAGATCTTCACATGGTGGAACGGCGCCACGATCGGCACCGCGATCCACACCGCGCGGCACGGCATAAAGGTCGGCAGCGATCATCTCGGCAATATCTATTACCGGTCGAAGGACGGCAAGCGCCGCTGGGTGATCTACGACGGACCCAATGACGCCAGCACGGTGCCCCCCGAATGGCATGGCTGGCTGCACGGCACCTTCGACGAGCTGCCAGAGGAATTCCTGCCGCCGCGCCGCGGATTCGAGCGTCCGCCGACGCCCAATCTCACCGGCACCGACCGCGCCTATCGTCCGCCCGGCGCGATCGCGACCGGCGGCAGCCGCGCGCCGGCTACCGGCGACTATGAGGCCTGGACGCCGGGCGGCGGCGAATGAGCATGCGCCTGATCCCGGTATTGGCCGCATGGGCCCTGCTCGCCGCGTGCGATTCCTCGTCCGACATGCCCGTGCGCGAGTCCGGCGAGCCCGACGTGGAGACCGCCAAGGTTCCGCAGCGTGTCGATACTGCCGGCGAGGAGGTAACGCCGATGGCCGAGCGCGAGGCGGTGATCGGCCTTCTCAACAAGCGCAACGGCATTTCCCGCGACCTCAGGATGCGGCCCGGAGAAGCGGTGCGTGTCGATGGCGAGGTGATCGTGCGTCTCAGCGCCTGCGAGAAGACCGCCCCCTGGGAAGATCAGGATCTGACCGGCGCATTTCTCCAGCTCGACGTGAGGAACAGTGACGATCGCTATGAGCGCGTGTTTTCGGGCTGGGTGTATAAGGAATCGCCCTCGCTTAACGTCGTCGAGCATCCCGTCTACGACGTCTGGCCCAAAAGCTGCGCGATGAGATTTCCTGGCGAGGAGTCTTCGGTCGATGAGGATGAGGAGGAGGAAGAAGAAGAAAGCAGCGCGTCTAGCGCGGTGAAATCGCCTCCCCGCGAGGTTTCAAGCAACTCGCCTAGCCTCGCGACATAATCCGCCTGCGGCAGCTCGACCGCGCCGAGGCTTTTGAGATGCGGGGTCATGAACTGGCAGTCGAGCAGCTTGAAACGCCCATGTCTGAGCCGCGCGACGAGCCAGGCGAGCGCCACTTTCGAAGCGTCGCGTTCGGCCGAAAACATGCTCTCGCCGAAAAATGCCGGTCCGAGCCTCACGCCGTAAAGTCCTCCCGCCAGCCGTCCACCGCGCCAGCATTCGATCGAATGCGCGTTGCCGAGCTCGTGCAAGGCGGCATAGCTTTTTTCAAGCAGCGGATTGATCCAGGTTTCCGGGCGGTCGGCGCAGTGGCGAACGACTTCCGAAAAGGCGGCGTCGCGGGTTACCGTGAACCGGTCCGAGCGCACGATCTTCTTCAGCGAGCGCGACATCTTGAAATCCTCGATGGGGATCATCGCCCGCCTCAGCGGCTCGACCCAGAAGACATCGTCCGCGCTGCGGCTGTCGGCCATCGGAAAGACACCGATCGAATAGGCGCCGAGCAGCATATCGGGATCGATCATCGCCATGATGCAGCGAAGTGGCGGTGAAGGCGCGGGCGATCAACCGCCTTTTTCGGTGCCATTCTTCCTCGCCAGCCGCGTTTCGATGGCGCGCCATAGCTCCCCTGTTGCCCGCGCCGCCGGACTGCGCGGAGCGAAGCTACCGATCGGCTGGCGCTCGGCCATCGCCTCCATCAGGCTCGAGGAAGGGATCGCCGTCCAGCCGCCCAGAAGGAAGCTCGCCGCCGCCTGTCCGTCGAGATCCCAGAGCAAGGTCTTGCGCGCGGACAGCTTGGCCGCGCACCAGGCGAGATTGACCGCCAGGGTCGTTTTGCCGACCCCGCCCTTGACGCTGTAGACCGCGATTGACTTCATATGGTTCGGGGCTGTTCCTCCCGGCTCCCCCTAAGGCAGGGCGGGCCGGCATATGGGGTTTCGCCGCGGCTATAATATCTCCAGCACCACATCGGGCGGCCGGCACAGGCGCACGCCCTTTTCGGTCTCGACCAACGGCCGGTTGATGAGCACGGGATGTTCCATCATCGCGTCGAGGATTCGCTCGTCCTCGACCTCGGGCTCGAACAAGCCGAGCTCGAGCGCCTTTTGCTCCTTCACCCGCAAGCCTTCGCGCGGGCTTATGCCGGCCCGCTCGTAGAGCCGTTTCAGCTCTTCGCGCGAGGGGGGATTTTTGAGATATTCGATGATTTCGATCTCGGCGTCCTTTTCCTCGAGGATCGCCAGCGTGGTGCGCGAAGTGCCGCATTTGGGATTGTGATAAATGGTCGCTTTCAATGTTTTCCTTCCTTTTATCCGCGGCACAAAAGGGCCGGAAGCGCGTGCCTCCGGCCCGCCCGCCGATCAAGCCGCGGCTTGCGGGTTGACGGCCGCCTCGGCGATGTAGCTTAGATATTTGTCGGCTTCATAGACTTCGTCGAGATCGGTTTCGAGCTTGTCGACATGGTCCTGCTTGCCGAGCGCGTCGGCGAGCGCCTGGGCGGTGCCGTAACCGCAGATGCCGTAATGGGTCATGCGCTGCATCTGGGCGATGATCGCCGAATCGCGCAGCGCGCGGTCGCCATAACTCTCTTCGAGCGCATGTTTGCGCGCTTCCTTGACCAGTCCTTCCATGCCCTTGCAATGCTCGTCGCTAGGGTCCTCGCCGCAATCGCGGACCAGCTCGGCGACGAGCTTGTTGTGCTCCTCGATCTTGCGCACCGATTTGTCGAGCATCTCGCGCAGGCGATCGGATTCCGCCTTTTCGCTCATCTGCCGCACGACCTTTATCATCTGCCGGTTGGCGCTGTAGAGGTCCTGCAGCTCATGGGTGTAGAGATCCTTGAGGCTGTCGATCGACATAAGATTTTCTCCTTTGGAAGATTGCTCTCCCTTCCTCAACGCATGCCGCCGCCGACCGCTCCCCGTCCCGGCGCGGCTCGGCGCCGGTTCGGCTGGCGGGGGAGACATATACGCGGCGTCGCCGAAAGCTGGGAGGGCCTTGGGTCCTCGCCCGGCAGCCCGATCCTTGCGGGCGAGCCACTCCTCCAGATGGCTGGTCCGGGTCGCCCTATTGCTCGGAGGGTTCGGCCCCCGGACGAACCCGATCCTCGCGGGCGAGCCACTCCTCCAGCCATTTGATCGAATAGTCGCCGGCGATGAAATCGGGCTCGTCGAGCAGCGCCTGATGGAGCGGAATGGTCGTCTTCACCCCCTCGATCGCGAATTCCTCGAGCGCCCGTTTCAGACGCATGATGCAGCGTTCGCGCGTCGTTCCGTAGACGATCAGCTTGGCGATCATCGAATCGTAATAGGGTGGGATGCGGTAGCCGCTGTAGAGCCCCGAATCGACGCGTACATGCATACCCCCGGGCGCGTGATAGCTGGTGACGAGCCCGGGCGAGGGGGCGAAGCTTTTGGGGTCCTCGGCGTTGATCCGGCATTCGATCGCATGGCCGGTAAAGCCGATCTCGCTCTGCTTGCAGGACAAGGGCTTGCCGGCGGCGATGCGAATCTGCTCGCGCACTAGGTCCATGCCGGTGATCATCTCGGTCACCGGATGCTCGACCTGGAGCCGGGTGTTCATCTCGATGAAGTAGAATTCGCCGTCCTCGTAGAGGAACTCGATCGTGCCGGCGCCGCGATAGCCCATCTCGGCCATCGCCTTGGCGACGCGCGCGCCCATTTTCTTGCGCTCCTTGGCATCCACCGCGGGAGAGGGCGCTTCCTCGAGCACCTTCCGATGGCGGCGCTGGAGCGAGCAGTCGCGCTCGGCCAGATGAAACGCCTCGCATTCGCCGTCGCCGAAAATCTGGAATTCGATATGGCGCGGATCGCCGAGATATTTCTCGAGATAGACGGTGTCGTCGCCGAACGCGTTCTTCGCTTCCGAGCGCGCCTCGCTCATAAGCTTCTCGAGCGCCGCCTCCTCGCGCACCACCTTCATGCCCCGGCCGCCTCCGCCCGAGGCCGCCTTGATCAGCACCGGATAGCCGATATCTGCAGCGATCGCGCGCGCCTCGGCGACCGATTCCAGCGGCCCGTCGGAGCCCGGGACGAGCGGCAGGCCGAGCCTGTCTGCCGCCCGCTTGGCCTCCACCTTGTCGCCCATCACCCGGATATGTTCGGGCTTGGGGCCGATCCAGACGATCTTGTGGAGTTCGACGATCTCGGCGAAGCGGGCGTTTTCGGAGAGGAAGCCGTAGCCGGGATGGATCGCGTCGGCATGGGCGATCTCGGCCGCCGAGATGATGTTGGGGATGTTGAGATAGCTTTCCGACGCGGGCGGCGGGCCGATGCACACCGCCTCGTCGGCGAGGAGAACATGCTTGGCCTCGGCGTCGGCGGTCGAATGGACGGCGACGGTCCTGATGCCCATCTCGCGGCAGGCGCGGTGGATGCGAAGCGCGATCTCGCCGCGATTGGCGATCAGGATCTTCTCGATTGCCATCTACTCGATGATCATCAGCGGCTGATCGAATTCGACCGGCTGCGCATTCTCGACCAGGATTCGCTTCACCGTCCCCGCCTGCGGCGCGGCGATGGGGTTCATCACCTTCATCGCCTCGACGATGAGCAGCGTCTCGCCGGCGGCGACCTTCTGCCCCACGCTGACATAGGGATCGGCGCCCGGCTCGCCCGACAGATAGGCGGTGCCGACCATCGGCGAGCGCACCAGCCCCGGATGGTCCTCGGGCGCGGCGTCGGCGGCAGTGGCGGGGCCGCTTGCCGTTTCGGCCGGGAGTTGGGAAGCGGGTGGGGATTGGGGAGCAGGTGTCGCCGGGGCCGCCGCGGCGGTGGCAGGGAGGGTGGCCAGCTTGCGCTTGACGAGCAGCCGCTTCCTGCCGTCCTGGACCTCGATTTCCGAAAGATCGCTTTCCTTGAGCAGCTCGGCCAGCTGGCGCACGAGATCGGTGTCGACCTCGAGCGGGCCCTCGCTCTCGCCCTCCTCGGCCATCGGCTGCTCTCCCTGTTCCGCCCCCCGTGCCTCGGAACTCCTACTCAGAGACGGGCCGCCGCGTCCAGAGCAAGCTCATAGCCCAGAGCGCCCAAGCCCGCGATGCTGCCGGCGGCGGCGGAAGCGACGAGGCTGCGGGCGCGAAACGGCTCGCGCGCCGCCAGGTTGCTCAAATGGACCTCGATCACCGGCGGCGCGATCGCCTTCACCGCATCGTGGAGGGCGACCGAGCCGTGCGAAAATCCGCCGGCATTGAGGATCACGGCCTTTGCCCCTTCATCGTTCGCCTCGTGGAGCCAGTCGATGAGATGGCCCTCATGGTTGGACTGGCGGATTTCGAGCTCAAGTTCGAGCGACTTCGCCCGCCGCGCCAGCCTTTCAGCGATCTCCTCGAGCGTCTCCGACCCGTAGACTTCGGGCTCTCGTCTGCCCAGCAGATTGAGATTGGGGCCGTTCAGCACATAGACGGTCGCTGGCGATGTCATATCGCGCCCCTATATGCCCCTCCATGAACCAGGCAAAGAGCGCGCGATGAGCTTCGACGACACCGTCTCGATCCGCGTCAACGGCGAGCACCGCCGCGTGCGCGAGGGGATGAGCGTCGCCCAACTGGCGCGCGAGCTGGGGCTCGCGCCCGCCAAGGTCGCCGTCGAGCGCAATCTCGAGATCGTCCCACGCTCGACTCTCGACGAGGTGAAGGTCGAGGATGGCGACGATTACGAGATCGTCCATTTCGTCGGCGGCGGCTGATGAACGTCGAGACCAATATCGCCGACCGCTGGAGCGTCGCGGGCAGGCGCTTCACCTCGCGCCTCATCGTCGGCACCGGCAAATACAAGTCCTTCGAGGAAAATGCCGCCGCAGTCGAGGCGTCGGGCGCGGAGATCGTCACCGTCGCCGTGCGCCGGGTCAATATCGCCGATCCCGGCCAGCCGATGCTCACCGACTTCATCGATCCGAAGAAAATCACCTATCTTCCCAACACCGCCGGCTGCTTCACCGCCGAGGAAGCGGTCCGCACGCTCCGGCTCGCGCGCGAGGCGGGGGGCTGGGATCTCGTCAAATTGGAAGTGCTCGGCGAGGCCAAGACACTCTATCCCGACATGCGCGAGACGCTGCGCGCGACCGAGACGCTGGTCGCCGATGGCTTCAAGCCGATGGTCTACTGCGTCGACGATCCGATCGCCGCGAAGCAATTGGAGGAAGCGGGCGCGGTCGCGATCATGCCGCTTGGCGCGCCGATCGGCTCCGGGCTCGGCATCCGGAACCGGGTCACCATCCGCCTTATCGTCGAGGGCGCCAAGGTGCCGGTGCTCGTCGATGCCGGCGTCGGCACCGCTTCGGACGCGAGCATCGCGATGGAGCTGGGCTGCGACGGCGTGCTCCTGAACACCGCAGTCGCCGAGGCGAAGGATCCCGTCATGATGGCGCGGGCGATGAAGCTCGCCGTCGAATCCGGTCGGATCGCCTATCGAGCCGGCCGCATGGGCAAGCGCCGCTATGCCGACCCGTCGAGTCCGCTTGCGGGATTGATCTGATTGCTGGATTGATCTGATGCTGGCACCGGATCGCCGCATCGATCAGGAACCCTCCCGTTGTTTCACCCGTTAGTGCTTCAAAAGCCGGGATAATTCCGGCTGGCCAAAGAAAGGAGACGAAAAATGGGTGAATTTACCGAAAAAGCGAAAGGCAATGTCAACGAGGCGGTTGGCAACATCAAGCAGCAGAGCAACGATCCCGAGACGCGCCAGAAGGGCCGCGAGCAGGAGACCAAGGGCGAGGCCCAGCAGCTCAAGGGCGAAGTCGAAGGCGAGCTCGGCAACGACATTTAAAGCCGGTTTCATATGGCTAGGGAAAGCCGCCCTCTACGGAGGGCGGCTTTTCTTATGTCCGGCTGCCTTGAAAAAGCGGCTTGATCAGGTCGCGCAGTCCCGCGAAGAGCGGGACCGGTGAACGCGACCGATTTCAACATTGGCCTCGCGATCTGCGCCGGGGCAGTGCTGTTTCTTACCCTGGTCGGCGGAGCGATCCGCTCCCGCCTTCCCCTGTCGCAGCCGCTCTTGTGCGTGCTGATCGGCATCGGCGTCGGTCCCGTCGGGTTCGATCTGCTGCGCTTCGATCCCGCCGCGAGCGAGGCGGAGCGCCTCATCTTCGAGCAGGCGGCGCGGGTGACGGTGGCCTTGTCGGTGATGAGCGCGGCGCTGCGCCTTCCCGACGGATTTTTCCTCGACCGCTGGCGGCCGATGGCCGTCATCCTCGGTCTCGGCATGCTGCTGATGTGGCTCGCCGCGAGCGGCCTTGCGCTCCTTCTGCCGGGCCTCACCCTGCTCGGCGCCCTCGTCCTCGGAGCGCTCGTCACACCCACCGATCCGGTGCTTGCCGGTTCGATCGTCCAGGGGCGGTTGGCCGAAAAGGCGATCCCCGCCGGGCTGCGCCATCGGATCAGCGCCGAAAGCGGCGCCAATGACGGCCTCGCCCTGCCGCTGCTTCTCCTCCCCATGATGCTGGCCGAGGCGCCCGGCGGCGCCACGGTCGCCGAATGGCTGTTCGAAGTGCTGCTGTTCGAGGTCGTCGGGGCGGCGATCGTCGGCTGTCTCGTCGGCGCGGCGGCGGGCTGGGCGTTCACCGCCGCGCAACGGAACGAATTCGCAGAAGGCAAATCGGTCACCGCGGCGACCCTCGCCCTCACATTGGCGACGCTCGCGGCGGTGCGGCTCGGCCAGGCCGACGGCCTTCTCGCCGTGTTCACCGCCGGTCTCGCCTTCAGCTATTTTCTGCGCCGCGCGCATGACGAGAAATACGAGCATTTCCATGAAGCGGTCGATCGCTTTTTCACCCTCCCCGTGTTCATTCTCTTCGGCGTCGCCTTGCCGTGGCCCGAATGGGAATCGATCGGCTGGTCGCTGTTCGCCGCCGCCTTTGCGGTGCTGCTGCTGCGGCGTTTGCCGGCCTGGCTGCTGCTTGGCCGGATGGGCGGCATTTATGCGCGGCCGATCGACACCGCCTTTGCCGGCTGGTTCGGCCCTGTCGGCGTCGCGGCGATGTTCTATGCCGCCTATGCGATGATGGAGAACGCCCCGCCGCTCATATGGCCCTTCGTCTCGCTCGTGGTCGCGCTGTCGGTTCTGGTCCACGGCATAAGCGCCACCTCGCTCACCCGTCTTTACGCCCAAAGAAGCCGCGGCGAGGCCCGGCAAGGCTGAACTTCAGCCCTTCCGCTTCCTGCCTGCCTTCTTCGCGCGCCGGCGGATGCCGGAGAGGCTGGCCGCCGGCGTGATTTGCTCGATGTCGGTCTTGAGGTGGAGGAGCTTTGTTCCTTGCTCCTTCAGCGCGCGCTTGAGCGCGGGGGCGAAATGATCGGTCTCCTCCACCGTCTCGGCCCAGGCGCCATAGGCGCGGGCGAGCGCCGCGAAGTCCGGATTGGTTAGCTCGGTCCCGATGACGCGCCCCGGATAGTCGCGCTCCTGATGCATGCGGATGGTGCCGTAGCTGCCATTGTCGACGACGATGACGAGCAAATCCGTGCCGTGCTGGACCGCGGTGGCGAGCTCCTGACCGGTCATCAGGAAGTCCCCGTCGCCGGCGATCGCGACGATCCGCCGGTCGGGAAAGCGCAGGCTCGCAGCGATAGCCGCCGGCACACCATAGCCCATCGAGCCGTTGGTCGGGGCGAGCTGGCTGGGGCAGGCGGCGTAGCGCCAATAGCGGTGCACCCAGGCCGAAAAATTGCCAGCACCGTTGCAGATGATGCTGTCCGCGGGCAGCAGCTTGCGCATCGTCGTCACCACCTGGCCGAGGTCGAGCTTCGCCTTGGCGGGATCGGCGCTGCTCCATTCGAGCCATTCGGCATGCGCCCTGCGCCCGCTCGAAAAGGCGATCACATCCTCTTCCCAGTCGGCGAGCAGTTCGGAAAATTCACGCATGTCGGAGCAGAGCGAAAGATCGCTGCGGTAGACGCGGCCGAGTTCATCGGGGTCGGGATGGACGTGGATCAGTATCTGGTCGGGATGTTCGGGCGTGATCAGGCTGTAACCATCGGTGGTCGCCTCGCCGAGCCGCGCGCCCACGGCGAGAATGAGGTCGGCGCCTTTTATCCTCTCGACCAGCGTTGGATTGGGGCCGTAGCCGAGATTGCCGGCATATACGGCGCTGTCGTTCGCGATCGCGTCCTGCCGGCGGAAGGCGGCGGCGACGGGCAAGCCGACGCGCTCGGCCCATTCGCGGAAATAATGCGCCGCCCCCTTGCACCAGCCGGCGCCGCCGACGATCGCGATCGGCGCCGCAGCCTCGCCCAGCAGCTCGATCAGCGTCGCCACGGCGAGTGGATCGGGGGTCTGGGCCGGCGCCTTCACCGGCGGCCGGTCTTGCGCCTTCGCTTCGTCTTCGAGCATGTCCTCCGGCAGCGCGAGAACCACCGGACCGGGCCTTCCGGACATGGCGACGGCATAAGCGCGCGCCACCAGTTCGGGGATGCGCGAGGCATAATCGATCCGCGCGCTCCATTTGGCGATGGGGGCGAACAGGGCAGGAAAGTCGATCTCCTGGAAGCCCTCGCGGCCGCGCATGCCGCGCTTCACATCGCCGACGAAAAGGATCATCGGCGTCGAATCCTGGAAGGCGGTGTGGACGCCGATGCTCGCATTGCACGCGCCAGGGCCTCTTGTGACGAAAGCGACTCCCGGTCGTCCCGTCAGCTTGCCGTCGGCTTCGGCCATATAGGCCGCGCCGCCCTCGTGCCGGCAGCTGACGAGGTCGATCTCCTCGGTGCCGTGCAGCGCGTCGAGCGCCGCGAGATAGCTCTCGCCGGGCACGCAGAAGATGCGCTCGCATCCCTGCGCGATGAGATTGTCGATGAGGATGCGGCCGCCGCTTCGCTTGCCCGTGGTCATGCCTGTCCAACTGCACGAAGGGCGCTTGCGGTTCCACCCCTCTTGACTTGACGTTCGCGTAAACTAGTCCGGCGGGCGGACAGCGAGCAAAGGGAGCGAGACCGAGATGACGACCAAGACCGAAATGGCCACCAAGCTTCATGAGGCGGGCGCCTGGCTTCCTGGCAAGCGCGTCAAGCTCGATTTCGGCGATGAGGGCATCGTCATGCTCGACGGCGTCGCCGAGAAGGTGACCGAGGAGGACGGCGAGGCCGACACCACGATCAAGGTCAGCTGGGACGACTGGCAGCAGATGGCCGATGGCAAGATGGACGGCATGACCGCCTTCATGCAGGGCAAATTGAAGGTCGAGGGCGACATGGCGAACGCGATGCAGCTCCAGGGCGTGCTCTCGAAGCTCGGCGGCTGAGCCCGCTTGACCGAATCCGACGCCGCCGCCTAACCCCTAGCGGGTAAAGGAGGGGCGATGCGCAAAATCTATGCCGATGCCGAAGCGGCGCTCTATGGATTGCTCTTCGACGGCATGACGGTGTGCGCCGGCGGGTTCGGCCTGTGCGGCATCCCCTCGCGCCTGATCGACGCGATCGAGAAGAGCGGGGTAAAGGATCTCACGATCGCCTCGAACAATGCCGGCATCGACGGCGTCGGCCTAGGCAAGCTGCTGCGCACTCGCCAGGTCAGGAAGATGATCTCCTCCTATGTCGGCGAGAACAAGGAGTTCGAACGGCAGTTCCTCGCCGAGGAGCTCGAGGTCGAATTCTGCCCCCAGGGGACGCTCGCCGAACGCTGCCGGGCAGGGGGTGCGGGCATCCCCGGCTTCTATACTAAGACCGGCGTTGGCACCGTCGTCGCCGAGGGGAAGGAGGTGCGCGAATTCGACGGCGAGGAATATATTCTCGAGCGCGGTATCGTCGCCGATCTTTCGATCGTGAAGGGGTGGAAGGCCGACAAGGCGGGCAATCTCGTCTTCCGCAAGACGGCGCGCAACTTCAACCAGCCGATGGCGACCGCCGGCAAGGTCTGCGTCGCCGAGGTCGAGGAGATCGTCGAGGTCGGCGAAATCGATCCCGACCATATCCACCTCCCCGGCATCTATGTGAACCGGCTGATCGACGGCAGTCCCTATGACAAGCAGATCGAATTCGTGACGACGCGCGAAAGGGAGAGGGCGTGATGACTTTTACGTTCTCCGGCGCAAGCTGGAGTCCAGTTCCGGCCCTTCCCTGGACCCCGGCTTTCGCCGGGGAACGGGCGCGCTGATGCCCTGGTCCCGCGACGACATGGCCGCGCGCGCGGCGCAGGAGCTCGAGGACGGCTATTACGTCAATCTCGGTATCGGCATCCCGACGCTGGTGGCGAACCATATCCCCGAAGGCATGGAGGTGACTCTGCAGTCCGAGAACGGAATGCTCGGCATCGGGCCCTTTCCCTATCCCGACGAGGTCGATGCGGACCTCATCAACGCCGGCAAGCAGACGATCAGCGAGCTGCCCTCGTCGAGCTATTTCGATTCAGCCACCAGCTTCGCGATGATCCGCGGCGGCCATATCGACCTCACCGTGCTCGGCGCGATGGAGGTGGCGGAGAATGGCGACATCGCCAACTGGATGATCCCCGGCAAGATGATCAAGGGCATGGGCGGCGCGATGGACCTCGTCGCCGGAGTCAAGAGGATCATCGTCGTCATGGATCACACCGCGAAGGACGGCTCGCCCAAATTCATCCCCGAATGCACGCTGCCGCTCACCGGCACCAATGTCGTCGACATGATCATCACCAATCTCGGCGTCTTTCACCGGCCAGACCATGACAGCCCGTTCAAGCTCGTCGAGCTCGCGCCCGGTGTCGATGAGGAGGAGGTGGCCGAAAAGACGACCGCCAAATATGTGAGCTAGCGTTTCGCCGGGCGCGGCCCGTTGCTGCTCGTTGCGAGAGCGCCGTTCGATGAGGAATTTTCTCCTCATGCGGTGATGATCTGCACGGCACGAGCTTGCGGTCGGCGCGAGGCCCACCTATTTTCCCCCCATCGCAGCCGGAGCCCGGATCGATGACCACCTTCGACGATCGCGAAAAGGCCTTCGAGGCCCAATATGCCCGCGACCAGGAAATGCAGTTCAAGATCATCGCCCGGCGCAACCGGTTGCTGGGGCTATGGGCGGCCGAGAAGATGGACCTCACCCGCGAAGAAGCCGAAGCCTATGCGCGCGACGTCGTTCGCGCCGATTTCGAGGAGGCAGGCGACGAGGACGTGGTCCGCAAGCTGCTCGGCGATTTCGCCGCCGCCGGCGTCGATGTCGAGGATTCGGAAATCCGCGCCGAGATCGAGGCCAAGACCGTCGAGGCGCGCCGGCAGATGATCGAGGCGCAGGGCTAGTTCCATGCCGATGGCGGCCGAGGATATCGAGCGAATGATCCGCGAGGCGATTCCCGACGCCAGGGTCGAGATCGCCGATCTCGCCGGCGACGGCGATCATTATGCGGCGCGGGTCGTCGCCGAAAGCTTTCGCGGCCAGAGCCGCGTCGAACAGCATCAGCGCGTCTATTCCGCGCTCGGCGGCAGGATGGGGGGCGCGCTACATGCGCTGCAGCTCACCACCGCCACCCCCGAATGAGGAGTTCGCGACCATGACCGATACCAAGGACCGCATCGACGAGATGGTGAAGGAGAAGGATGTTCTCCTGTTCATGAAAGGCACCGCCCTGTTTCCGCAATGCGGCTTTTCGAGCCGCGCGGTGGCGATCCTCGAACATCTCGGCGTCGATTACGACACCGTCGACGTGCTGCAGGACCAGGAGGTCCGCCAGGGCATCAAGGACTATTCGGACTGGCCGACCATCCCGCAGCTCTACGTCAAGGGCGAGTTCGTCGGTGGCTCGGACATCATGATGGAAATGTACGAAGCCGGCGAGCTCAAGAAGCTCATGGAAGACAAGGGCTTGGTGAAGGCAGGCTGACAATTCCGCTCGGCCGTGGTTCATCTCCGCGGCGGCACAAGGCGGATATGAAAGCAGCGCGTCTCGAATGGGGGCATGAACATGCAGGGCGATGAAACGCTCACCTTGTGCGATCTCACCCAGTCCTGGTCGCCTTCCGGCGGGGGGATCAGCACCTATCTGGCTGAAAAGCGGCGCTATATCGCCGCCGAGACCGACCATCGCCACGTCCTCATCGTGCCCGGCGAGACGGACCGGGTGATCGTCGACGGGCGCCTGGTTCATTGTGAGGTCGAGGCGCCGCCGGTGCGCGGCAGCCCCAATTACCGCTTTATCCTCAACTTGAATAAGGTGCGCGCGCTGCTCGCCGAATATCGTCCCGATTTGATCGAATCTCTGTGTCCCTGGGTGCTGCCATGGGCGGTGCTGCAGCATCGCCAACGTCATCCCGAAACCGCGACCGTCGCCGGCTATCGGACCGATTTTCCCAACGCCCATGTCTATCGCGTCGGCAGGGATTTGTTCGGCCACTCCGTCGCGGCCGGAGCCCGCTCGCTTTCCTATGCCTATGCCCGCTGGCTCTACCGCCGCTTCGATGCCGTCTATACGCTCAATGAAACCGCCGCGGGCAAATTGCGCAGGCTCGGCGTCGGTCCCATCGATATCCTTCCGCTCGGCGTCGACAGCGACATTTTCCATCCGGCCAAGCGGGATCTCGAATTCCGCCGATCGCTGGGCGTCGCCGATGACGAGCCGCTGCTCATCTACGCCGGCCGGGTCGACAATGAAAAGCGGGTCCAGACGGTGGTCGACGCCTTCATGGCGCTTCCCGGGGATTTTCGCGCCTCGCTGCTCATCGTCGGCGTTGGCAAGCTCATGGACAGCATCCGCGAGCAGACGAGAGGCAGACGCGTCCATCTTCCCGGCTTCAAGGGCAAGCGGCGCGATCTCGCCCGCGCGCTCGCCTCTTCCGACATCTATGTTTCAGGGATGGCCGACGAGACTTTCGGCATATCGGTGATCGAGGCGCAGGCCTGCGGTCTGCCGGTGATCGGCGTCGCTAGCGGCGCGATGACCGACCGGGTTCCGGCCGGGCTCGGCCATCTCGTGCCCGTCGACGACGGCGAGGCGATGGCTGCCGCCATCCAGCGGCTGTGGCGGGAGGATGCCAAGGCGGCCGGGCGCCGCGCGCGCCAGCATGTGCTCGACAATTTCACCTGGGACCGCACCTTCCAGACGTTGATCAACCATATCTATGTGCGCGCGCTTTCGCACGGCGCCCGGCGCAGTCCGCGCGCGCGGCTCGGGCGGCCGGGTATATTGCCGACCCGTTGAGCATTACCAGGGAAGGGGGGCGGACGGCGAGACCGGAACGAGCCTGTCCGCCCCCGGGGGAGTAGTGGACGGCGCTTTTCATGCAGGAGCCGTGCCAAACCAAAGGAATCCTGCAATCCCGCATGGGACGATGGTTTCGTCCGGTTAACCATCGGCCCTGCCTGTCAAATATTCCGACATTAAAGGGAGTCGCCACGCGTCCGGCTTGGTTTTTCGCTCGTCAGGCGCCACATCATCGGCCATGAGCGACCAGCGTCTCGACCGGCCGCACCCCCTTGTCCGAAGGTTGTTGGCGCCCAACCCCTCGCCTTTCACCTATGAAGGCACCCAGACCTATATCGTCGGCGCTGGCGAGGTGGCGGTGATCGACCCGGGCCCCGCGATCGATGCCCATGTCGAGGCCATCCTCGCCGCGACCGCCGGCGAGCGCATCGCCGCGATCGCCTGCACCCACACCCATCGCGACCACAGCCCGGCGAGCCGGCCGCTCGCCGAGGCGACGGACGCGCCGATCGCCGGCTGTGCTGCGCTCGCGATCGAGGATGAGGGCCCGCGCGCCGACGCCGCTTTCGATTTCGATTATGCGCCTCACCGCGTGCTCCAGGACGGCGAACGGCTCGCCGGCGACGGCTGGACGCTGGAGGCGGTGTCGACGCCGGGGCATACGTCCAACCATCTGTGCTTCGCCCTGTCCGAGGCCGAAGCGCTGTTTTCGGGCGATCATGTCATGGGCTGGTCGACGACCGTGGTCTCGCCGCCCGACGGCGACATGGCGGACTATATGGCGAGCCTCGACAAGCTTATGCGGCGCGACGAGACGGTCTATTTCCCCGCCCATGGTCCGGCGGTCGAGACGCCCCGCGAGCATGTCGCGCAGCTCATCGCCCATCGCCGCGAGCGCGAGGCACAGATCCTCGAACGGCTCGAAGCCGGGGAACAAGAGATTCCGTCAATCGTAAAAATGATTTACAGCGACGTTGACCCGCGCCTGCATCCGGCGGCGGGGCGTTCGGTCCTCGCCCACCTCCTCGACCTCGAAGCCAGGGGCCGTGTGACACGGGAGGGCGAGAGATGGAGTATCAGAAGTTGAGAAAAGCAGCGCTCGCGATCTTCGCTCTCGTCCTTGGCCTCGTCCTCGGCGCGCTGGTCGTCGGCACCACCCGCATCGCGAGCTGGCTAGGCGCCGGTCCCGATCCCGAGACCATCGCCGCCGCAAGCCTCCAGTCGGTGCGCGAGCAGGCCAAGCTCGTTCCGTTCGCGGCGCGCTTCGTCTCGGTCGTCACCTCCAGCCAGCGACGCTTCGGCTTCAGCGCCGAAAAAACGCTGATCATGCCCGGGATGGTGCGCTACGAGGTCGATCTCGCTCGACTCGAGCAGGATGATCTCGACTGGGACGAGGACAGCGACACGCTCACCGTCGAGCTGCCGCCGCTCGCCATCGCCGGCCCGGAAATCGATCTCACCGAGATCAAGGAATATTCCGAAGGCGGCATATTGATGGCCCTCACCGACGCCGAAGGCGCGCTCGACGACGCCAACCGCCGCGCCGCGCGTGAGGAGCTCCTGGAGCAGGCGCGCGCTCCGCTGCCGATGAAGCTCGCCCGCAACGCCGCCAAAAGCGCGATCGAGCGCAGTTTCGCCATGCCCCTCAAGGCCGCCGGTTTCGACGCGCGGGTGATCGTCCGCTTCGAGAATGAAGCTCGGACGCTTTCGACAAATCCCGCCTGACTTCCTATATCGGTGGCAGGAAAGGGGAGCGATGAACGCGCCGAACGCAACTTTGCGGGGCCTTGATCTGCGGTCCGAGATCGACAGATTGCGCGAGCAGCGCAACGCGGTGGTGCTCGCTCATTATTATCAGGCGCCCGAGATTCAGGACCTCGCCGATTTCGTCGGCGACAGCCTCGATCTGTCGCGCAAGGCTGCGGCGACGGACGCCGACGTCATCGCCTTTTGCGGCGTGCGCTTCATGGCCGAGACCGCGAAGATATTGTCGCCCGAGAAGACCGTGGTGCTGCCCGACATGCACGCCGGCTGCAGCCTCGAGGATTCATGCCCGCCGGAGAAGTTCAGGGCGTTTCGCGAGGCCCATCCCGATCATATCGCGCTCACATACATCAACTGCTCGGCGGCGGTGAAGGCGCTGTCCGACATCATCGTCACCTCTTCGTCGGCCGAGAAGATTCTGAGCCAAATCCCTGAGGACCAGAAGATAATCTTCGCCCCCGACAAGCATCTCGGCGGCTATCTCAATCGCAAGACCGGCCGCGACATGCTGCTCTGGCCCGGTGTGTGCGTGGTCCATGAAGCCTTTTCCGAGACCGAACTTCTCAAGCTCAAGGCCAGGCTTCCCGACGCTCCCGTGCTCGCCCATCCCGAATGCCCGAGCCACATCCTCGACCATGCGACGCATGTGGGCTCGACCTCGAGCATCCTGAAATACGCGCTGGCTTCCGACAGCGACACGCTGATCGTTGCCACCGAGCCGCACATCATCCATCAGATGGAAAAGGCGGCGCCGCACAAGAATTTCATTGGCGCTCCGGGCGCCGACGGCAACTGCAATTGCAACATGTGCCCCTATATGGCGCTCAACACGCTGGAGAAGCTTTATACCGCGCTGCGCGACCTCGAGCCGCGCATCGAGATCGAGGAGGATCTGCGGCTTGCGGCGAAGAAATCGCTCGATCGGATGCTCGAAATGGCGGGCTCGACCGTGGGGCAGGGCGATGTCGGCCGTCCGGTCTTCGCTGACGCGACCTGAACCAGGCGGCGGGGGCAGCGGAGCTTCCGCCCCATGATGCAGCGTTTGCGCAGCTTCTGGATCGATATAAACGCCAGCTACTGGTTCTATCCTGCGCTGTTCTCGGTCACCGCCTTCCTGCTCGCGCTGCTCACCGTCTATCTCGATCGCCACGGCCTTTCCGAATGGCTCAACGATATCGACTGGATCCATCCCAGCCGTCCGGCCGGCGCGCGCACCGTGCTCACCGTCATCGCCGGCTCGATGATCGGCGTCGCCTCGACGGTGTTTTCGATCACCATCGCCGCGGTCGCCTATGCCTCCGGTAATTATGGTACCCGCCTGCTTACCAATTTCATGCAGGACAGAGGCAATCAGCTGTCGCTCGCCACCTTCATCGCCGCCTTCGTCTACGCGCTGGCGGTGCTGCGCGTGGTCCGCGGCGAGGATGAGCGTCCCGCCGACGTCACCGATGCGCTCGCCACCGATCTTCCGGGCTTCACGCCGCAGCTGTCGCTGCTCGTCGCGACCGCGCTCGCCTTTGCCGCGGTCGCGGTGCTCGTCTATTTCCTCCACCATATTCCCGACAGCATCCGCATCAACACGGTGCTAAAAGGCATCGGTCGCCAGTTGATCGCGGACATCGAGCATCGTTTTCCCGACGAGGACGGTGACGCGGAGCGGCGCGCGCCCCTGGGCGGCCAGCCCGTTTGCGCCAGCCGCACGGGCTATGTGAAGTTCATCGATTTCGAAGCTCTCGATGAGATCGCGCGCAGGCGACAGGCGGTCGTCGAGCTCAAGCTGCGCACCGGCGATTTCGTCCATGTCGGGGTGCAGCTGCTCGAAATCGGGGTGCCGGAGGCGGACGGAAAGCTGGAAGAGGAGCTCCGCGAATGCTTCAAGCTCGGCGGCACGCGCACGCGCCTGCAGGACATCGAATTTCTGATCGACGAGCTGGTCGAGATCGCGCTGCGCGCCCTTTCTCCCGGTATCAACGATCCGTTCACGGCGATCACTGCCATCCACTGGCTGGGCGGCGCCACCGCCGAGCTCGGCCGTCGGCATCTCGTCTGCGGACCGGATCAGGAGCTTTACGACCGCGACCGGGTGCGGCCGTTGTTCGACGGGTTCGAACATTTCCTCCGCCGCGGTTTCGGAGGCATGTGCGCCGCCGCGGCGACGAACCCGCTTGCCGCGCTCGCCTATATCGACACGTTGGGCGCGGTGGCCAGGGCGGCGGAAAGGAAAGAGCGCCGGGAGCTGCTTTTCGGGCAGGCGCGCCAGCTGCGCGATCAGGCGCGCACCGTCCTGGCAGGGCCGGCGCTTGCTGCGGTCGAGGAGGGCTATGAGCAAGTGGCCGCGCAATGGCCCGAGACGCAATGAACGAATTCGCGCTTCCCGGCTTTGATCTCGCCGCCTTCGTCGCTGCGACGCTTGCCGAGGACCTGGGCGAGGCGGGCGACCTTACGAGCCGGGCGGTAATCACGGAAAAGGCCCGCTTTTCCGGCGCTATGCGCGCGCGCGAGGAGCTAGTGCTCGCCGGCCTGCCGGTCGCCTGCGCCTTTTTCGCCGCCCTCGATCCTGATGCCGCGCTGAAGCCGCTCGCCGCCGACGGCACGCGGATCGCGGCAGGCGCTGAGTTTCTCCATCTCGCCGGCAATGCCCGCGCGTTGCTCGCGGCCGAGCGCTCGGCGCTCAACACGCTCCAGCATCTCTCCGGCGTCGCGACGCTCGCCGCCCGCTATGTCGAGGCGATCGCCGGCAGCGGCGCGACGTTGCTCGACACGAGGAAGACCCTGCCCGGCCTGCGGCTGCTCGAAAAATACGCGGCGCGCATGGGCGGCGCGGAGAACCACCGGCTGGGCCTGTGGGACGGGGGTATGATCAAGGACAATCATGTCGCGGTCGCCGGCGATATCGGAGAGGCGGTGCGCCGCGCCGCCGCGGCCGGCCTCGAGCCGATAATCGCCGAGATCGATGCACTCGACCAGATCGAGCCCGCGATCGCCGCCGGCGCGAGCCATCTGCTGCTCGACAATATGGATCTCGAAACGCTGCGCGCGGCGGTCGCGCGCGTCGCGGGGCGGGCGCGCACCGAAGCCTCGGGCGGCGTGACGCTGGAGACGATCCGCGCCGTCGCCGCGACCGGCGTCGAATATATCTCGGTGGGCCGCATCACCCAGTCGGCGCCGGCGGTCGATATCGGGCTCGATTTTCGCGCCGGCTAGCGAGGCTCCCGGTGCCG
Source organism: Sphingomonadaceae bacterium (assembly GCA_050330935.1). GTDB lineage: Bacteria > Pseudomonadota > Alphaproteobacteria > Sphingomonadales > Sphingomonadaceae > Allosphingosinicella. The sequence continues at coordinate 32,322 of JBHJHL010000003.1, forward strand.
CGTTTCGAGCACCTCGCCCTCGACGATCCTGGTTTCGGGATGGTGCTTGTCGAGCCAGCGCTTGATGATTTTGAGGTTGCGGCTGTTCGAGCGGTAGAAGAAATCGAAGGCGTCGCCGACGAAGGGGATCGCGCCCAATGCGGTGTCGAAGCCGATATTGCCGGCCATGCGGGCAAGATGGAATTTGGACATGCCGAGATTGCGGGCTTCCCAGATGAGCCAGCTTCCCATCGCCGCGGCGATGACGTCACCCACCACCGGCACCAGGCCGATGATCGAATCGAGCCCCACCGGACGGTTGATGCCAGGCACCACGAAAACCCGCTCAAGCAGTCTTTCCATCGCTTCGATCCGCTGCCGCACCGAAGCGGGATCGCGGCCGATATTGGGCAGGCCCGCGGCATTGGATTCGAAGCGTACGTGGGGCGGAGGAAGGTCGTCGGGCTGGTCCATGGCTTGGCCCTAGCACCGAAAACGCCGGGATTTAAGGCGCGCTGGTCTCGACGAGTTCCAGCCCGCCGTGTCGGGCGAACATGTTGGGCCTGAAACCGGCCAGGCGCGGCGAAACCAGCGACCAGCGCAGCGGCGTGGCGAGCGGAATGAAAGGTACCGCTTCGGCGAGCGCCCGGTCGGCCCCGGCGAGCAGGCGGGCGCGCGCGGCAAGCGTCGGCGCCTCCTGCGCGGCATCGAGCAGGGCCTCGGCCCGCGGGTCGCAGATCACGCTCCGCTCGCAGGCGAAATGGCGCAGATACCAGCCCGCGCTGTTCGCCGGAGCGACGCGGTCGACGAGCCTGAGATCGGCATCGTCGGCCCAGTCGACCGGCTCGGCGGCGACGCCGATCGCCCTCCAGTCGCGCTCGATATGTCTGAAGATTCTGCGATACCCGATTCCGGCCGGCAGAGCGATCCTGAGCCTTCGTTTCTCGAACCCTGCATCGGCGATGATCGCCCGCCCGCGCTCCCTCCGCTCGGCGAGGTCGAGCCGCGTCCAGCCGGGCTCGGCGGGGTCGAGGCCTTCGGACAGATCGGCGGGAAGCAGTGCGGTGCGGCCGGTCAGCTCCGCGATATCGAAATCGGCGGCGAGCGAGGCGCGGTCGATCGCCATCGCCAGCGCCGCCCGGGTATCGGCGTCGGCGAGCAGGCCATGATCCTCGACGACCGCGATACCGAACAGCCCGGCCGCGGGATCGTAGCGCAGCGCGGTTCCCGGCAGATCGGCGACGCGCGCATAGGGAAGGTCGCCGATCGTGCCCCCGATGACAAGGTCGGCGAGCCCCATTTCGAAGCGCGCCACCGCCTTTGGCGCCCGCTCGCCACGCAGCAGCAAGGGTGGCGGGCTGCGCTCCGCTTCGCCGTCGTCGGCGGGCGGGACGAGCAGCACCGATCCGTCCTCGCGCCATTCGGGGCGATAAGGCCCGCTGCCGCGCCGGTCGACCATGATCGCCATCTCCGGCTGGGCGAGCAGCTGGAGAAAATTGGGACGTTCGGATTTGAGCCTGACCTCGAGCACGTCCTCGGTCATCGCCTCGATATCCTCGATCGCGCCGAGCATCGGCTTCAAGGGGTTGTCGCTCGCCCGGCTCATCGCCGCGCGCAGCCTGTTCGCGACTTCCTCGGCGGTCATTCGCTCGCCCTCCAGCCAGCCGCTGCGGGCGAGCCGGAAGGTGTAGCGCAGGCCGTCGTCGGAGACGATCCAGCTCTGGGCGAGCGCCGGTTCGATCTGGCCGGCGGCGTCGAAACGGACGAGACCCTGGGCGGCATTGCCGAGCAGGAAGGCGGCAGCCGGATCGAGGGTTTCGAGATTGGGATTGACGAGCACAGGCATGTTGCCGATCGCGCTCACCACGATCGGTCCTTCTTCTTCCTCACCGCAGGAGGCGGCGAGCGGCAGGGCCAGCAGGAGGAGGAGACGAATCGGCTTCATCGCCTTGCCTCATATCGTCTAGCGCGGGGCGCGTAGAAAAGTTTGTGGTGCGGACGGCGGGATTTGAACCCGCACTCCCTTTTCAGGGAAGAAGATTTTAAGTCTCCAGCGTCTACCGGTTCCGCCACGTCCGCATGGCCCAGATACCTGCCCTTCGCGGGCGCGGGGATGCAAGCGCTATCGCCGGACGGTCAGTGGGCGGGATTGGGCTCGGGCCGCGGCAGCGGCCATTCGAGCGGCCGCGTCTCTTCCGCCGCGGCCCGGTCTCGGAGCCCGGCGATGACCGACCAGTCGATCACGGGCTTGCCCAGGCTTTCGAGCTCCTGCTCGGCCACTGGGCCGAAGGTTAAATCCTCCTCGCGGGGGGCGAGCGCCTTCAATTTGCGAAAATAGCTTTCGGCCAGCTCCAGGCGCCGCGTTCGCGCCGCGGGCGTCACCGCGTGCGCGGCCGCGTGCAGCTCCTCGGAGGCCCGGCGCCAATAATATCGCTGATCGGATTCCATCCGAGCCCCCTTTCGAATGCGCTTTGAGGCGACTGCCCCCGAGTCGGGAGGGGGGCGAAGTTAACCTGCTTCTATCCACAGGTGAAGAGCCCGCATGGCAAAAGCTTTGGGTGCAATTTGCCTGCTCGTGATGCAAAGCGGCGGACACATGCGGCCGGTGCTTCAAATCTCCGATCTCGGCAAGGTCTACGGCTCGGGCGTGGTGGCGCTCGAGGATATCGATCTGACGATCCACAGCGGGGAAATTTTCGCGCTGCTGGGCCCCAATGGTGCGGGCAAAACGACGCTCATCAGCATCGTGTGCGGGATCGTCACGGCGAGCAGCGGCACCGTGACCGCCTTCGGTCACGATATCATCGACGATTATCGCGAGGCGCGCTCGCGCATCGGCCTGGTGCCGCAGGAACTGACCACCGAGGCCTTCGAGAGCGTGTGGGCGACGGTGCGTTTCAGCCGCGGCCTGTTCGGCAAGCCGCCCGACCCCGCCTATCTCGAACGGCTGCTCAAGAATCTGTCGCTCTGGGACAAGCGCAGGACGCGGATCATGGAATTGTCTGGCGGGATGAAGCGGCGGCTGCTCATCGCCAAGGCGCTCGCTCACGAGCCTGACCTTTTGTTCCTCGACGAGCCGACCGCCGGCGTCGATGTCGAGCTGCGCCGCGACATGTGGGCGCTGGTGCGCTCGCTGCGCGAAAAGGGAACAACGATCATCCTCACAACCCATTATATCGAGGAGGCCGAGGAATTGGCGGACCGGGTGGGCGTGATCAGCCACGGCCGGCTCATCCTCGTCGAGGAGACCGGCGCCCTGATGAAGAAAATGGGCCGCAAGCAGCTCACCGTCCAGCTCGACGAGCCGCTGGAGCGCATCCCGCCCGAGCTGGCCGAATGGGAGCTCGATCTCATCGCCGACGGGCATGAGCTCAGATATGAATTCGACGCCAAGGCCGAGCGCACCGGCATCCCGACGCTGCTCAAAAGGCTCGGCGAGCTCGGCATTTCCTATACCGACCTAAATACCAAGCAGAGCTCGCTCGAGGAAATCTTCGTCCGCCTGGTGAGCGAGAGGCGCAAGGAGCGGGCATGAGCTTTCCCGCCTTCAATGCGCCCGGCGCGTGGGCGATCTACCGCTACGAGATGGCCCGCGCCGCGCGCACCGTCCTGCAGAGCCTGGTGACGCCGGTCATCACGACCTCGCTCTATTTCATCGTCTTCGGCGCCGCGATCGGCTCGCGGATGCAGGAGGTGGGGGGAGTTGATTACGGCGCCTTCATCGTGCCCGGGCTCATCATGCTCTCGCTGTTCACGCAGAGCATCTCCAATGCTTCCTTCGGCATCTACTTCCCCAAGTTCACCGGCACCATCTACGAGCTTCTCTCGGCGCCGGTGTCGCCGCTCGAAATCGTGCTCGGCTATGTCGGGGCGGCGGCGACAAAATCGATCGTGCTGGCGTTGGTGATCCTCGCGACCGCGACCCTGTTCGTCGATCTCGCTATCCTCCATCCCTGGTGGATGATCGCATTTCTGCTGCTCACCGCGGCGACCTTCAGCCTGTTCGGCTTCATCATCGGCATCTGGTCGCGCAATTTCGAGGAACTGCAGCTTGTTCCGCTGCTCGTGGTCACTCCGCTCACCTTTCTGGGAGGGGCCTTCTATTCGATCGACATGCTGCCCGAGCCGTGGCGCACGGCCTCGCTGTTCAATCCCGTGGTCTATCTGATCAGCGGCTTCCGCTGGAGCTTCTTCGGCGAGGGGGATGTCGCGATGGGGATAAGCCTCGCGGCGACGCTAGGCTTCCTGCTGCTGTGCCTGTTCGCGATCATCCGCATCTTCGCGACCGGCTGGCGCCTCAAGAGCTGATCACACGTTGAGCCGTTCGCGCATTTCCTTGCCGGGCTTGAAATAGGGGACGCGCTTGGCGGCGACCTCGACGGGTTCGCCGGTGCGTGGATTGCGCCCTATCCTGGCGTCGCGCGCGCGGGTCGAAAAGGCGCCGAACCCGCGCAGCTCGACGCGTCCGCCCTTTTCGAGCCGATCGCAGATCGCCTCGAAGAAGGCCGAGACCACGCGGTCGATTTCCTTTAGCGTCAGATCGCGGTGATCGTCGGCGATCTTCTGGACGAGTTCGGATCGGATCATCGCGATTTCCCTTCTGTTGCGGCGCCCGTGCCGGCGCGCACTGATCAAGGTTAATCTTAAGCCGCAATCGGTCGCGATTGCAAGCTCATGGGGGGCGGTCTCGAGGCCGGCCGGGGGCGGGTTACTTCTTTTCCTTCTGCTTCAGCGCCTCGCCGAGAATGTCGCCGAGCGAGGCGCCGCTGTCCGAGGAACCATATTGGGCAACCGCCTTCTTCTCCTCGGCGATCTGGTGGGCCTTGATCGAGAAATTGGGCTTTTTCGAGCGATCGAAGCCGGAGACGATCGCATCGAACTTCTGCCCCACCTCGAAGCGGTCGGGACGCTGCTCGTCGCGCTCGCGGCCCAGGTCGGCGCGCTTGACGAAGCCCGTCGGCCCTCCCTCGCCGGCCTGCACCTCGAGCCCGCCGTCGCGAACGTCGAGCACGGTGACGGTGACGACGTCGCCCTTCTTGAGCTTGCCCCCGGCGCCCGGCGTTTCGATCCCGCCGCGTTCCAGTTGCTTCATGCCGAGGCTGATGCGCTCCTTCTCGACATCGACGTCGAGCACCACGGCCTTCACCGTCTCGCCCTTGTGGTGGAGCGCGAGCGCTTCCTCGCCGGTCACCCCCCAGGCGATATCGGACATGTGGACCATGCCGTCGACATCCCCCTCGAGGCCGATGAAGAGGCCGAATTCGGTCGCGTTCTTGACCTCTCCCTCGACTTCGGTGCCGACCGGATGCTTCTCGGCGAAGCTCGCCCAGGGATTGGGCTGCGCCTGCTTCAGGCCCAGCGAGATGCGCCGCTTCTCCTCGTCGACTTCCAGCACCATCACCTCGACCTCCTCGCTGGTCGAGACGATTTTGCCGGGATGGACGTTCTTCTTGGTCCAGCTCATCTCGGAGACGTGGACGAGCCCCTCGATTCCGGGCTCGAGCTCGACGAAGGCGCCATATTCGGTGATGTTGGTGACCCGGCCCTTGAAGGTGGCGTCGACCGGATATTTGGCCGTGGCGCCTTCCCAGGGGTCGGCCTCGAGCTGCTTCATGCCGAGGCTGATGCGCTGGGTCTCGCGGTTGATGCGGATGATCTGCACCTTCACCGTGTCGCCGATATTGAGCACCTCGGTGGGGTGGTTGACGCGCTTGTAGCTGATGTCGGTGACGTGGAGGAGGCCGTCGATGCCGCCGAGATCGACGAAGGCGCCATAGTCGGTGATGTTCTTGACCACGCCCTCGACCACCTGGCCTTCGGTGAGCGACTGGATGAGGCCGGAGCGCTGCTCGGCGCGGGTCTCCTCGAGCACCGCCCGGCGCGAGACGACGATATTGCCGCGCCTGCGGTCCATCTTCAGGATCTGGAAGGGCTGGGGGATGTCCATCAGCGGGGTGACGTCGCGCACCGGCCTGATGTCGACCTGGCTGCCGGGGAGAAAGGCGACCGCGCCGCCCAGATCGACGGTGAAGCCGCCCTTGACCCGACCGAAGATCACGCCCTCGACGCGGGCGGTGTCGTCGAATTCCTTTTCGAGCCGGTCCCAGGCGGCCTCGCGGCGGGCGCGGTCGCGGCTCAGCATCGCCTCGCCCTGGTGGTTCTCGATGCGATCGACATAGACGTCGACCTCGTCGCCGACTTGGATGTCGGCTTTCTGGCCGGGCGAGGCGAATTCGCGGAGCGGCACGCGGCCTTCGGACTTGAGCCCGACGTCGATCACGGCGACGTCGTTCTCGATCGCGGTCACGGTGCCGGTGACGACGCGGCCTTCGAAGCCTTCGTCCTCGCCGCCGAGGGTTTCGTTGAGAAGCGCCGCGAAATCCTCGCGGCTGGGGTTTGCCGTGCTGGCCATAGGCTTGGGTTCAAATCCTTTTAAGTTCGTTTGTCCGGCCGCCGGTTGTCTCCGGGGTCTTGTCGGGGTCGAGCGAAGGCGGGGCGGTTTCCCGTCCCGGTCCGGCGGCGGCTCAAAGCAAAAGCGCGCGAAAAGCCCGGCTATACCTCGGCCGGTTCTTCGCGCGTGTCGCTTCGCATCGCTGGTCGGGCGAGCGAGGCGCCCGCCGGACCGCGGCGATATAATGGAAGCGGCGCGCCGGCGCAAGACGGGGCTCAGGCCGGTTTTCCCGCCCGGCGAGCGACGATCTCGATCGCGGCCTTACGCGCCTCGCCGATCGTCATTTCGCTGGTGTCGAGGATCGCGGCGTCCGGGGCGCGCACGAGCGGCGCGTCCTTGCGCTCGCGGTCGCGCCGGTCGCGGGCGAGAAGATCGGCGCGCACATCCTCCCAGGCGGCCTCCTGGCCCAGGCCGCGCAACTCTCCGAGACGCCGACGTGTGCGTATCTCGACGCTCGCGGTGACGAACAGCTTGGCGTCGGCAGTGGGAGCTATGACGGTGCCGATGTCGCGCCCGTCGAGCACCGCCCCGCCGGGCTGGGCCGCGAAGGCGCGCTGGCGCTCGACGAGCGCTGCGCGCACCATGGGATAGGCCGAGATGCGCGAGGCGACGCCGCCCACCGCTTCGCTTTTCAGCGCCGGGTCGGCAAGGTCGATCTGGGCGATGTCGCAGGCGCGCGCGGCGGCAAACTCGCTCGCCGGATCGCCGCCCTGGCCGAGCAGGTTGAGCGCGACGGCGCGGTAGAGCAGGCCGGTGTCGAGATGCGGCAGGCCGAAATGCTCGGCGATGGCGCGGGCAATCGTCCCCTTGCCGCTCGCAGCCGGGCCGTCGACGGCGACGATCATGGCGCGCCAAGCGCGGCGAGACCGGCGGCGAAGCCCGGAAAGCTCGTATCGGCGACGCGCATGTTGTCGACGGTTATCGGCTCTTCGGCATGAAGGCCAGCGACCGCGAAGGCCATCGCGATTCGGTGATCGAGCGCGGAGGAGACGGTGGCGCCGCCGCGAACTGGCGCGCCGCCGGAGCCGGCGACGACCAGCCCGTCCTCGAGCTCCCCGACCTCGACGCCGATCGCGGCGAGCCCGCGCGCCATCGTGGCGAGGCGGTCGGATTCCTTGTGGCGCAGCTCGCCCAGGCCTTCGGCCCGGCTCTCTCCTTCGGCGAAGGCGGCGGCTATGAAGAAGACAGGAAATTCGTCGATCATCGCCGGAACGCGGGTGCGCGGGACGTCGGCGGCGCGGAGCGGGCTGTGCCGGACCTCGATGTCGGCGACCGGCTCGTTGCCGAGCAGCCGCTCCCTCGAGACGCGGATGTCGCCGCCCATCCCGCCGAGCAGGTCGAGCAGCGCGCGGCGGCCGGGATTCACGCCGACCTTCTCGATCACGATTTCCGAGCCGGGAACGACGAGCGCCGCGACGACGAGAAAGGCAGCCGCCGAGATGTCGCCGGGGATGGTGATCTCCGCCGGGACGAGCTCGGCCTCGCCGGTCACCGCGACGGTGCGGGCGCCGTCGGTGCCGTGCCCGATCTCCACCGGCACGCCGAAGCGCTCGAACAGCCGCTCGCCATGGTCGCGGCTCGGCGCGGGCTCGGCGATGCGGGTGACGCCGGGGGTATTGAGCGCGGCGAGCATCAGAGCGCTTTTGACCTGCGCCGAGGGGATGTCGAGCGCGAAGCTTCCGGGGACGGCGGGGCAGGCGCCGCGGATCGCGAGCGGTAGCCGCCCGCCCGGCGCCATGACGATCCCGGCCCCCATCTGCCCGAGCGGTTCGGCGAGCCGCGCCATCGGCCGGCGGCAAAGCGATCGGTCGCCGACGAGGTGGAGGACGAGGGGGTGGCTCGCCGCGACTCCCATGACAAGGCGCGCCGCGGTCCCCGAATTGCCCATGTCGAGCGCGCCTTCGGGCTCGAGCAGGCAGCCGGTGCCGAGCCCGTCGACTTGCCATTGGGCCTCGCCGGTGCGTTCGATCCGCGCTCCCATCGCGCGCAGCGCGGCGGCGGTGGCGGCGACGTCGTCGCCGGTCGAGAGATTGGCGATGCGGCTGCGGCCGGCGGCGAGCGCGGCGAGGATGAGGGCGCGGTGCGAGATCGACTTGTCACCGGGGACCTGGGCGGGGCCGGCGAGCGGCCCGCGCGGCCCGAAGGTCGTCGGCTGCGCTGGGGCCTGTCGCATGCGCGTCAGCTTTGACAGCGGCCCGGGGCTGTGGCAAGGCGCGCCCCGCTTCGCGGCCGGGGTCCTTCGTGCCCCGCCGTTTCACCGATTCGAACCGGGAGTAGTTTCACCGATGGTGAAAGCTGAATGGGGGGCCAAGCGCACCTGCCCCAAATGCGGAACCCGCTTTTACGATCTCGGCAAGGACGAGCCGGTGACCTGCATCGATTGCGGCACCGCCTGGGAGCCCGAGCCGGTGCTGAAATCCAAGCAGCCGCTTCCCTTCGAGGACAAGGAGAAGGACAAGAAGGAGAAAAAGGAGGAGGAGGAGGTCGAGGACGAGGATCTCGACATCGACGAGGAGGAAGAGGAGAATCCCGACGACGAGGTCGATCTCGGCGGCGACGAGGAGATCGCGGTCAAGAAGACCGGCGAGGAGGATGAGGAGAGCTGATCTTGCGCCGGCGCGGTGCTGCCGCTACATCGCGCCGCCTGATGGGGCCGTAGCTCAGCTGGGAGAGCGCTACAATGGCATTGTAGAGGTCAGGGGTTCGATCCCCCTCGGCTCCACCAATTCTCCGCTATTTCCAAAAAGCGGGTTCGGCGGAAGAGCTTCCGCGTGGTATATTAGAGGCTTAGGGGTTCGATCTCCCTCGGCTCCATCACTTTACTTCTGACGGATTGATCTGTTTTTCCGATCGGCTAACCGTGCGGCATGAACGCGCCCGGCTCGCGCTGCGAACCCCAAGCCGCTGCGGCAATCCTGATGGTCGCTCCGGCGGCGTTCGGCTTCAATGCCGAGGCGGCGGCGAGCAACGTCTTCGCCGCGCCGCCCGGCGATGATGACGTCGCGGCCGCGGCGCGGCGCGAATGGGAGGGCGCCGTCCGCGCGCTCGAGGAGGCCGGAGCGGCCGTCCATGTCCTCGAAGACAGCGCCGAGCCAGCCAAGCCCGACGCGATCTTTCCCAACAACTGGCTCACCACCCATGCCGATGGGACCATCGTTACCTATCCGATGGCGCATGAAAGCCGCCGCGCCGAACGCCGTCCGGAGGCGGTGCGGGCGATGCTTCGCTCCGCCGGCTTCGCGATCGCGCGCCATGTCGATCTCGCCGCGCATGAGGCGCGCGGCGATTATCTCGAAGGCACCGGCAGCCTGGTGCTCGACCGCGCGCGGCGCCGTGCCTTCGCCGCCCTCGGCCCCCGCACCCACGAGGCGCCGCTCGCCGACTTCGCCGCCAGGCTCGGCTATGAAGTCCATTCCTTCCGCGCCGTCGATCCCGGAGGACGGCCGGTCTATCACACCAATGTGGCAGTGAGCCTCGGCCGCCGCTTCGCGCTCGCCTGCCTCGACTGCGTCGCCGAAGCGGAGCGGGACGCGCTTGCCGGGGCGCTCGAAGCGGGAGGACGCGAGCTGATCCGGATCGGCTGGGGCCAGCTCGCCCGCTTCGCCGGCAACGTCATCGAGCTTGAAAACCGCCGCGGCGAGACCTTCGTCGCTTTGTCGGCCTCGGCGCAAGACGCGCTGCGGCCGGAGCAGCGCGCCGCGCTTCGCCGGCTGTCGGGGCCGCTCGTCGCCGCGCCGCTGCCGGTCGTCGAGCGGGTCGCGGGCGGCAGCATGCGCTGCATGATCGCCGAGATTTTCCTGCCCCGCGCCCGCTAGCTTTCGCCGCGCCGCTGTCCCGCGCCGGGACGCGGGGGAAATCCTCCCCGCCGGCGGCTTGATCGCGAGGGTGAAGGAAGTCTTAAAGCCCGGGCTATGAACAGGCTCGCTCCGCTCATCCGCCGCGACCACTTGCCGCCGCTTGCCGAGCCGCCGCCCGCGCCTGTGCTGCGCAAATATGTGCACCGGGCGATGGCCCGGCCGCCCGAGGCGCCGCCGCCGCGCCGGCGCTCGGACGCGATCGGCGATCTCGAATTCTTCCTTTTGGGCTGGCTCGGCGGGGTCGCCTTCTTCGGCGCGCTGCTGCTCTAGGCTGAATCGACATCCCGTGCGATCGGGCCTGTCTTTCGTTCATCCCGGCGCAGTCGGGGGGGTATAAGGTCTCAGCTTCGCGCAACCTCCCTCAGTCGCAGGCGAGGTGCAGCTTCCAGCCGAGCAGCGCGGCGACCAGGCACATTGCTGCGACGATGAGCAAGGTGTCGACGACGCTCACCCCCATGCGGTTGACCGTCAGCACCGCCAGCGATCCCGCCACCATCGCCCCTGAATTGACGATGTTGTTCGCCGCCACGGTGCGTGCGGTCTGGTTCTTCTCCACCGTGGTGGTGAGAAAGGCGTAGAGCGGCACGACGAACATGCCGCCGGTCACCGCGACGCCGAACAGGGCGAGGAAGACGAGCGGCGCGCGCGGATGGAGAATGAACTCGCCGAAGGAGTAGAGCGCGCCTTCGGGCAGTCCCTGCCAGTCGCGGGCGAGGAAATGGAAGGCGAGCACGAAGCCGCCCATAAGTACCACCGAGCCCGGCGCCCAGCGCGCCGAGACCGTGCCCTTGAGCATCCGGTTGATGAGCACCGAACCGATCGCCACGCCGATCGAGAAGATGGCGAGGAACAGGCTCGCCACCTGCTTGTCGGCAGTGAGCACGTTCTTGACCAGCGGCGGGAACTCGATGATCAGCACCGCGCCGATCGTCCAGAAGAAGCTGATCGAGCAGATCGCGAGGAACAGGCGCGGAATGTGCATCGTCTCGCTGACGAGGCGGATCGAGGCCTTGACGATGTTCCAGTCGACGCGCTCGGCCCCTCCCTCGGGCGGCGCCGGCGGCACGAAGCGCGCCGTCGTCCAGCCGGCGAGCGCGACGAGGAGCACTGCCAGCGCGACCCATTTGCCCGGGATGACGCCGGCGGCGATGGTGCCGCCCAGAATCGCGAGATAGGTGCCCGCCTCGACGAGGCCAGTGCCGCCAAGCACCTCGGCCTTCGCCAGATGCTGCGGCAGGATCGCATATTTGATCGGCCCGAAGAAGGTCGAATGGGAGCCCATGGCGAGCACCGCGCCGAGCATCATCGGCACCGAGGGGAGGAGGATGCCGACGGCGCCGAAGATCATGATCGCGATCTCGGCGGTCTTGACGATGCGGATGATCTTGGCCTTGTCATGGGTGTCGGCGAGCTGCCCCGACAGCGCCGAAAGCAGGAAGAAGGGGAGGATGAAGAGGCCGGTGGCGACGGCGTTGAAATCGGATTCGACGCGTGGATCGTTGTAAATCTGATAGGTGGCGAAGAGCACCAGGGCGGTCTTGAACAGATTGTCGTTGAACGCGCCGAGGAACTGGGTCGCGAACAGCGGCAGGAAGCGCCGCTTGCCGAGCAGGTAGAGGGAGGGAGTCAAGCGCGGGCTCTTTCCAGCAAAAGGGCTTGAAGCGCGCCTTGCCCAAGCGGGAAAGCGCAGACAAGCCCCAATCCGGAATGCCGCTCTCCCAATCCGGGATCGCTCGCGCTAAGGCCTCTTCATGCTATCGCTTCCCAACCTCCTCACCCTGTCGCGCATCCTCGCGGTGCCGATTCTCGTCTTCCTGCTCTGGCCGACGGGCGGCTGGTGGGACTATGCGGCGGCCTTCGTCGTCTACTGCCTGATGGGCGTCACCGACTATTTCGACGGCTATCTCGCGCGCGCTAAGGGGACGGTGTCGCGGCTCGGCATTTTCCTCGACCCGATCGCCGACAAGATCATGGTCGCCTCGGTGATCGTGATGATGATCTTCGTCGAGCAGATCGAAGGCGCGCACGTGATCGCCGCGCTCGTCATCCTGCTGCGCGAGATCATGGTCTCGGGGCTGCGCGAATTCCTCGCCGGGCTCCAGGTCTCGGTGCCGGTGACCCGGCTAGCCAAGTGGAAGACCGCCTTTCAACTCGTCGCGCTCGGCGCGCTCATCCTCGCCGGCGCGCTTCCCGCCTGGCCCGTCGTGCATCAGCTCGGGATCGTCAGCCTTTGGGCGGCGGCGATCCTGACGCTCGTCACCGGCTGGGACTATCTGCGCGTCGGCCTCAAGCATATGGATTGAGGCCGGCGCGTCAGAAAAGGGTCCTGGGATCAGACGTTGGCGGTGGTCGCTTCGGGAATGATCAGCACCTGGCCCGGATAGATTTCGTCCGGATCCTTGAGCATCGGCCGGTTGGCCTCGAAGATGCGGTGATAGGCGTTGGCGTCGCCATAATATTTCTGCGCGATCTCGGACAGGGTGTCGCCCGGCTCCACTTCGTGCGTGCGGGGTCTGCCGCCGGTGCCGCCATCGAGCCCGTCGTCGTCGACCTGGTCGATATATCGGGTGTTGCCGGCGATCACCATCAGCTTGCGGCGCGTCTCCTCGTCGGGCACGCGGCCGCTGATCTTGACCTTCGAGCCCTCGACCCGGACCTTGATGTCGCCAGGCAGGCCGAGCCGGTCGATCTCGCGGCGGATCGCTTCGGCCTTCTGCTCGGCGGCGTCATTCTCGCCGAACACTTCCTTGCCCTTGTCCTTCTTGAAGAAATCGAACAATCCCATGGTCTTGCTCCTTTGCTATGATTGATTTTCCGCGCGGCGCTTATCGCCGCCCATGGGATATCAAGGGGCGGCCGCGGTAGGCGGTTCCCCGGCGCTCGTCCGGCGGTGCCGGACATGGGACGGCCCGGAAGCGGCCCGCACGAAAAGGCCGGCGGAGCATGATGTCCGCCGGCCATGAGGATCCTCGCGGTCTGACGTTTCAGCCCACGGCAGGCAGCAGCACGCCGTTGACGACATGGACGACGCCGTTCGACTGGGTGACATCGGCATCGGTGAAATAGCTCATATTGCCGTTGGCGTCGGTGACCGCGAACACGCCCTCCTCCTTGCTGATCCTGATCGTGCCGCCGCCGACGGCGGTGAGCGTGGCGACGCCGGCGGGATCGGCCTCGATCAGCGCTTCGAACTCGGAGGTCGTATAGCTGCCGGCGACGACATGATAGTCGAGCAGCGTCTTGAGCTGGCCCTTGTTCTCGGGCCGCAGCAGCTGCTCGACCGCACCCGGGGGCAGGCGGCCGAAGGCTGCGTCGGTGGGCGCGAAGACGGTGAACGGCCCCGGCCCCTGGAGGGTAGCGGCGATATCGGCGGCCCGGACCGCGCGCGCCAGCGTCTTGTGATCGGCAGATTGCGACATGTTGGCGACGATGTCGCGCGCGGGATCCATCGCCGCGCCGCCGACCGTCGCCGGCTCGTCGGCCTCTGCTTGCGCGCCGGCGGCGGATTGGGCGGCGGGCGCGTGCCGGTCCGCCATCGCGACCGCCGGGCCATGGCCCGCGCCGACAGCGCCCAGGGCGAGTGCGGCGGCGCCAAGCAACAGCTTGCTCATTTTCTTCTCCTCGGTTTCGGTTCTGATTTCAGTTGCGTAGGGGGCGCCAGATTTACGCATGGGCCGCGCGCTTCGTTGCAGAACCCTTTCCGGTCGCCGCCTTGAGCGCCTGTCCCAGCAGCCGGAATTCGGCGCCGCGCGGCGATCCCTTGCGCCAGACGAGCGCGATGCGGCGGCTCGCATTGTCGGCGTCGAGCGGCCGCGCGCTGGCGCCGGTGCCGGCCAATATCCCCGCCTCGAGGGCCATTTCGGGAATGAGGGTGAGCCCCAGGCCGTTGCCCACCATCTGGATGAGGGTGTGGAGCGAAGTGCCCATCATCTTCGCCTCGGCGCGCAGCTCGGGACGGTTGCAGGCGGCGAGCGCATGGTCCTTGAGGCAATGGCCGTCCTCGAGCAGCAGCAGATGCTCCTCGTCGATCGCCTCGGGCGGGATCTTGGCCGGCGGGTCGGCCGGCTCGCCGGGAGGAAAGGCGACGTGGAAACGGTCCTCGAACAGAATGAGGGAATCCACCTTGCCGCAGCGATAGGGAAGCGCGAGCAGCACGCAATCGACCTGGCCGCGGCGCAGCGAGTCGCAGGCCGCCGGGCTGATCTCCTCGCGCAAGAACAGCTTGAGGCGCGGCCATTGGTCGCGCAGCTTCGGCAGCACTCCGGGCAGGAGGAAGGGCGCGATGGTGGGGATGACGCTCATCCGGAGCTCACCCGAAAGCGGCGCCCCCTCGGCCTTGGCGATGTCGGCGAGCGCCTCGGCCTCGCCGATCACCTTGAGCGCCTGCGCGGCGATGCGATTGCCGACCGGGGTGAAGCGCACCACCCGGCGGGTGCGCTCGACGAGGGTGAAGCCGAGCAGCGATTCCAGTTCCCTGATGCCCGCCGACAGCGTCGACTGGGTGACGAAGCAGGCCTCGGCGGCGCGCCCGAAATGGCCGTGCTCCTGGAGCGCAGCGAGATATTGGAGCTGCTTGAGCGTGGGCAGGTAGGTCTGCATCACGCGCCGTCATCCGGATGGTTCGTCCAGCTGCCGGGGGAAGCGGCGTGACGGGTCGCGGCACGGAGCGGCGCGGGAGGCGGGGGGAAGGCAATCATCGTATCTCTCGATCAATGCCATTGCACTAATCAATTTGATCGATGGAAGCCAGCCCCCATATGGACGTTGAAACATCAAGACCCCCTCACGAAAACAGGAGACCCGCGAAATGCTCACCGTCGGCGACAAGCTTCCCGCCCTCACCCTTCCCGTTCAGCAAGGCAGCGAGCTGCCCGGCGACGAGACGATCGATCTCGGCGGGACCGACGGCAAGTGGAAGATTCTCTTCTACTGGCCCAAGGACTTCACTTTCGTCTGCCCAACCGAGATTTTGGGCTATAACGAGCTCAAGGACGATTTCGAGGACCGCGACGCGGTGCTCATCGGCGCCTCGACCGACACCGATTTCGTCCACCACGCCTGGCGCAAGTCCGACGAGCGGCTCGCAAAATGCGATTTCCCCTGGATCGCGGACAACAAGAAGGAGCTCGCCAACGCGCTCGGCATCGTCTCGCCCGACGAGGGCGTCGCCTATCGCGCGACCTTCATCGTCGATCCCGACAACACCATCCAGCATGTCACCGTGAACGGGCTCAATGTCGGTCGCAATCCGCAGGAAACGCTGCGCGTGCTCGATGCGCTGCAGACCGACGAGCTGTGCCCGTGCAACTGGCAGCAGGGCGAGGAGGTGCTGCGCCCGGCGGCGTGAAGTCGGCTCGATTCGCCCCCGCGCCCCGCCTTTTCCACCGGGCCCCGGCCTCTGCCGGGGCTCCCTTCGACGGAGCAACCATGTCTTTGAAGGAATTCGCGGGCGAGCTGCCCGAACATGCCAAGGACCTGCGCCTCAACATCGGCTCGCTGCTCGGCGACCAGACGCTCGGCGACCAGCGCAAATACGGCCTCTTCCTCGCCTGCGCCCACGGCACGGGTTACAAGCCGATGGTCGAGGCGGCCGAAAAGGAAGTCGAGGGCAAGCTCTCCGACGAGGCGGCGAACGCCGCCCGCGCTGCTGCCGCGGTGATGGCGATGAACAATGTCTACTACCGCTTCGTCCACCTCGCCTCCAACGAGGAATATGGGCAGATGCCCGCGAAGCTGAGGATGAACGTCATCGGCTCGCCGGGCATCGACAAGGCCGATTTCGAGCTGTTCAGCCTGGCGGTGAGCGCGATGAACGGCTGCGGCATGTGCATCGACAGCCATGAGAAGGTTCTGCGCCAGCATGAGGTCGGCGCCGAGACGGTGCAGAACGCGGTGAGGATCGCCGCGGTGGTGACAGCGGTCGCGACGGTTCACGCGACGCTTTAGGAAGCGTCGCCGGGCGTGCCGCCGATTCCCCTGAAAGCTACGCCTTTTTAAGCCTTCTCTGCGACAGCCATGCCTCTGGAGGCGCATGGTTTGCGGCATATTAGGCAACAGGATATCGAGCCGGCGGGGCGGGTGGATTTCGCTCCTCCCGCGGCCCCTCCGCGCAGGCTCGCCAGCGCCGCCGCGCCCGTCTGGCTCGCCTTCGCGCTGCTTGGCCTCTACACGCTGGCGCTGCTGGCCGGAGAGCTGACGAGCTCGCAGGAGCATATCCGCCATTATTTCAGTGACATCGAGGGCGAGCGGCCCTTTTTCGCCGTCAACACGAGTCTCAGCGTGTTCCTCCTCGCCGGCGGCGCGCTGCTGCTCCTCTTTACTGGCCTCGTCGCTGCGCGCGAGCGGGCGGCGCGGCGTTTCTTCATCGCCCAGGCGGCGCTCCTCGCACTGTTCGCCGCCGACGACCGGTTCCAGCTTCACGAAAGCCTCGCCTGGCGGCTTGGCATCGGCGACCATTATATCCTGCTCGCCTGGGCCGTGGTCGAATTGTGGCTCATCCTCCTCTGGTGCCGGCGCGACTTCCTGACCCCGGCCGCGATCGGCTTCGCGCTTGCCGGCGGCGGCTTCTTCCTCCTCATGCTCGGCATCGACGCCTTCGCCGCCAGCGACGCGGCGATGCGTCTTTCGGTCGAGGATCTCGCCAAGAGCTGGGGCGCGGCGATGCTGTTCGCCGCTTCCTGGGAGCTGGCCCGCGCGCAGCTGCGCGAGCTGGCGCCGATCGACCCGGCCGCGCCCCCGGCCTCCTTCGTCCCGCGGCCGTCGGCGGCCCGCGCCGAGGCGGACGCAAAGCCGGTGCTGGTGCTCGGCGACGACTGTCAGGCCTTCCTCGCCATCGTGCGCTCGCTGGGGCGGCGGGGGCATGAGGTCCACGGCGCCGCGCCCGATCTCTCGGGGCCGGCATTCGCCTCGCGCTATCTTGCGGCGGTTCACGAGCTGCCGCCCTATCGCGGCGACGGCGGACGCTGGGCGGAGGCGATGGAGGCGCTGATCGCCGAATATGATTTCGGCCTCGTCGTCCCGTGCAGCGACGCCAGCCTCGCCGTGCTCGATCATCATGGCCGGCGTTTGGGACGCGATCGTCTCGCGCTCGCGCCGCGCGAGGCGCTCGCCATATTGAGCGACAAATGCCACACCCGCGAGCTCGCTCGCACGCTCGGCATTCCCCTCGCTCCGGGCCGGCTCGTTCGGCAAGGCGATGGCGCCGCCGGCCTCGTCGCAGAATTCGGTCTGCCGCTCGTTCTCAAGCCGTGCCGCTCCTATGCGCTCGGCAGCGCCAGGCAGAAGGAGCGGGCGCTGATCCTCCGTGACGAGGAAAGGCTTGGCGCGGCGCTTTCCGGGCTGGGCGGCCGGCGCCACATCGTCGAGGCGCATGTCGCCGGCACCGGCGTCGGACTGTCGCTGCTCGCGCGTCGCGGCGAGATATTCTACGCTTATCAGCATCGCCGCCGCCGCCAGATCCGCGAGACCGGGCCGAGCTCGGTTCGGGTGAGCGAGGCGCCCGATCAGCGGCTGTTCGCGGAAGCGGCGAAGATCGCCCGCGCGACCGGCTTGCACGGGGTCGCGATGTGCGAGTTCCTCGAGCGCGCGGACGGCAGTCATCTGCTGCTCGAGGTCAATCCTCGCCCCTGGGGATCGCTGCCGCTGGCGCTCGCCGCGGGCGCGGACTTTCCGGCGATGCTGCACGATTTGCTGGTCGCGGACCGCACCGCCGCCGGCCGCTATCGCCCTGGCCTGTGCCGCCGCGATCTGGGTGCCGAATATATCCGCCTCGTCAACGCCTTCGAGCGGGGAGGGGGCTGGCCGGTGCGGGCCAGGGCGGCGCGGGAGGCGGCGGAGCTCGCGCTCGATCTTCTCTTCGGCCGGCAGTGCGACAGCTGGGCCGAGGACGACCCCGGTCCCTGGCACGTCGAGCGGCGGCGGATTTTCCTCGCCCTGGGGGAAGGCGCGGCACGGCGGCTGGGGCTGGAGAAGGGGAGCGCGCGATGACGCTCGCCGGATCGATGCCCGTCTATCGCGGCGCCTTCTTCGCCGTGGCGATGCAATGGTCGGTGCGGGTGATCGGGCTCGTTTCGGTTGTGATCCTCGCCCGGCTGCTCGATCCCAGCGATTTCGGCATCGTCGCGCTTGCCTCGAGCGCGATGGCGCTGGTCGAGCTGCTCGGCCTCGTCGGGCTGCGCCAGGCGCTGCTCAGGCTCCGCGAGCCCGAGCGCGCCCATTACGATACCGCCTGGACGATCCAGCTGCTGCTCGCCGTCGGCATGACGCTTGGCGCTCTCCTGATCGTCGCGCCGGTGGCGGCGCGGCTTTACGATCTGCCGGGCCTCTATGCGGTGATCATGGTGCTCGGCACCCGCTTCATATTCTTCGGCCTGGTCAATATCGGCGTCGTCGATTTCGAGCGTCACCTTCAGTTCGGCCGCGATCTCAAGATGCGCGTCGGCGCGCGCTTCGTCGCCTTCCTGGCGACTATCGCCGCGGCGTTCATGCTGCGCAGCTATTGGGCCCTCGTCATCGGCCTCATGGCCTATCCGATGATGCTCGCGCTCGCCTCCTTCATCGTCCATCCCTATCGCCCGCGCCTCTCGCTCGCGCGGCGCGGCGAGCTGCTCGGCATATCGCTGTGGATACTCGTCAGCGGCACCGCCCAGACCGTGCAGCAGCAGGTCGAGCGGCTGGTGATCGGCCGCTTCGCGCTGCCCTTCGTCGTCGGCCTCTATTCGGTGTCGAAGGATCTCGCCTCGATCTTCACCGAGGAGATTTCGACCGCCCTGAACCGCGTCACCTTCGTCACCGTGGCGCGGCGCGATGCACCGCTCAGCGAGCGTTCCGACGAGGTCGGTCGCGTGCTCGGCGCCTATGCGATGATCGCCGCGCCGCTCGGCATCGGCCTGTCGGCGGTGGCGCCGCAGGCGATTCCGGTGCTGCTCGGCGCCAAATGGATCGAGGCCGCGCCCTATCTCCAGGTCATCGCCGTCTATTCGGGCCTCTATGCGGTCTACAAGGCGATCTCCTCGATCCTTCAGGCGTCGGGCATGGCCCCCAGGGCGGCGCTGCTTTCGGCAGCGGGGGCGCTCGCCACCATCGCCGCGGTGGTGGGCGCCGCGCTCGTCTGGTCCGAGGCGCTGCCCATCGCCTGGGCGGCGCTCGCCGCGCACGCTGTCATGCTGGTCGCCGGGATCGGCCTGCTCGCCCATGTCGCGCGGGGCGGCTTCGCCGCCTTCGCGGTCCCCGTCGTGCGGCCGTTTCTCGCCGCGCTGCTGATGGCGCAGGGGATCGCCGCAATCGGGCTCGACAGCGGCTCGCCGTTCATCGATCTCGCCGCCAATGTCGCCCTGGGCGGGGCCCTCTACCTCGCCGCGATCTGGCTCATCTGGTCCGTCTCGCGCCGGCCCGAGGGAGCGGAGAGCGAATTCTTCTCCTTGCTCGCGCTCGTCCGGCGCGGCCTGCCCGAAAGGCTGCGCGCCGCGCGGCGCTGAGCGGGAGCAGGTGCCCGAACTGGCCAAAGGCGCGCCCAGCCCTTATCTTTGCCATTCGCGCAAAGGGGAGCCTTCATGCTCGACGGCCTCACAGCCTATCTCGATTCGGTAAAGGCGCGCGATCCCGCCGCGCGCTCGCGCTGGGAGGTGCTGCTCTATCCCGGCGTGCTGGCGCTGGGCCTGCATCGTCTCGGCCACTGGTTCTACAATGGAGGGCTGTTCTTCATCGCCCGCATGGTCAATCATTTCGCCCGCTTCCTGACCGCGATCGATATCCATCCCGGCGCCCGTATCGGCCGCAACTTCTTTCTCGATCACGGCTTTTCGGTGATCGGCGAGACCGCAGAGATCGGCGATGACGTCACCATCTATCAGAATGTCACCCTGGGCGGCACCAACCCCGCCAACGGCATCGGCGGCAAGCGCCATCCGACGATCGGGGACGAGGTCATCATCGGCTCGGGCGCGCAGGTGCTGGGACCGATCACCGTCGGCAGGCGGGCGCGGATCGGTGCCAATGCGGTGGTCACCCGGGACGTCCCCGAAGGGGCGACGATGATCGGCATTCCCGCCCGCGCGGCGATGGTCGAGGGCGGCGGCAAGACCAGGCGGTTCATGCCCTATGGCACGCCTTGCGCCGATATGTTCGATCCGGCTACCCAGAAGCTCGAGATACTGAAATGCGAGGTGGAGCAGTTGCAAAGACGCATCGCCGAGCTCGAGGCCGAGCAGGATTCGGCGGAGCGCGACCGGGCTTGAGCGCTACCGTCACCTCATTCGCGAAAGGCTGGATGCCCGCCCAGGTCGTCTTCGACCGGGCGGAGCTGTCGCGCATCGTCGATCTGTATGGCCGCATGGTCGCCGCCGGCCACTGGCGCGACTATGCCATCGAGCTGGAGCGCGAGGCGGCGAGCTTCCATGCCTTTCGCCGTGCCTCCGAACGGCCCGAATATCGCATCGAAAAGCGTCCCGCCCTGCGCCACCGTCAGGGCATATGGGCGCTGATCGGCGAGCACGGCATGGTGCTCAAGCGCGGCCAGGAGCTTGGGGCCGTGCTCGCTCCCGTCGAGCGGCGGCTCATGAAGCTGGTTGCGGGCTCATCGTCCGGTCGATGACCGGCAGTTTCGCGCGCAGGGTCCCGGGCAGCCGCGCCACCACCGAACGCCGGGAATCGTGCCAGAAGGCGGAAAGCAAGAGCAGCGCCGAGCCGATGACGAGCGCGGTGAGCGCGAAGGAAAGCTCCACCGCGCCGGCCTCGATGAACAGCTGGCGAATCGCGAACAGCACATAGGCGAGCGCCGAGACGAGCAGCGCGCGCCGGTCGATGGCGAGCGCGGCGAGCCCCATAAGCAGATAGACGATGATCACCAGCCCGCCTTCGAGCGCGCTGACCTCGCCGTCGAGCGTCCCCAGCGTCTTGAATATTGGATGGACGATGAGCGGCGCGGCGAGCAGGTGGAGCCAGAAGGCGACGTCTGATCGGCGGGTGACGCGCGCCGGATCGGAGCCGTCCCACCACATGGCGAAGGCGAACACCGCGAGCCCGGCGATGAAGGCGAGCGCGAGCATGATGTCCCCGAGCGCGGGCAGGTCTCCCACCGCGGCGCCGACGAGGCCGAGAATGACAGCCACCGCCGCTGCGGCCCCGGCGGCGATGGTGATCGGCACCATGAAGCGCTTCCAGTGCAGCCAGGCGCCGATCATCGCGGCGAGCGCCGAGGCCGAGCCGGCGAGCGCGATCACCGGCGTCTCGTCGGGGCCGATATAGGCTTCGGGGATGATGAGCGCGGCGAGCCCCAGCGCGGCGAAAAATACCCCGCAGACGAAGGCGAGCAGCAGGATTATGCTCGGCAGCGCCATGCGCCGCTTCCTGGTGAAGAATTCGGCCAGTCCCCACGCGGCCGCGGCGACGAACAGGCCGGTGAAGGGCGAGGGCGCGCCGAGGTCGGCGGTGGGGCCGACCGCCTGGCCGATCCAGCCTACGGCGACGAGCAGGATCACCGTCGCGATCGCGACGAAAATGTCGTTGAAGCCGGTCAGAAGCCGGAAATGCTCCTCATCGACGGTCGGGGTCTCGCGCCTTTGGGCGACGAAGCTGCGAAGGCCCGCCGCCGCTTCGGGTTTCAAGGCGCCGGCGGCGACCGCCGCGTCGATTTCCGCTTCGCTGTACATTTAAGGGAATCTCCCGCGATTCGAAGGCGGTATAGCCAAGCTGTCTTAGTGAAGCAATACAGCGGCAGCCGGCGAAGGAAAAAGGCCCGCATGGAACGCGCCATGCAGGCCTTTTTCAGGCGCTTGCGAAATTACGCTCCCGTCAGCGCGTTCACCCGCGCGGGCGCACGCCGCGCTCATAGGTCTGCACGCAGCGGTCGGCATTGGCGCGGTCCGCGCTGCAGGGCGGATATTCGGCCGGCATCTGTGCCGGGGCCGGCGGATAGGCATTGATGCCCTGGTTGAAGCCCGGCGGGGTATAAGGCTGGCCGTCGGGGGTGTTGCCCAGCTGGGTGACGCCGTCGCCTGGCGGCACGCCCGGCGCATTGGGATCGGTGCCCTGGGCAAGCGCGGCGCTTCCCATCGAAAGCGCGGCGGCGATCAGCAGAATTCTCATTTCGGCCTCCTCATAATCTTGTGCTTCCGGCTTTTTCCAAGCGGCCGGATGTCGGATTAACGGGAAAGCAACGATTTGTTTCCGCATTCGCTCCCGCCGGCATGCGGCAGTCAGGCCTGGCCTTCGGCGTCGAGCGCGTAGCCGGCGGAGCGCACGGTGCGGATGATGTCGGCGCGGCCGCCTTGGTTGATCGCCTTGCGCAGGCGGCGGATATGCACGTCGACGGTGCGCGGCTCGATATAGCTGTCATGTCCCCATACCGAATCGAGCAGCCGCTCGCGCGAGAAGACGCGGCCCGGATGTTCGAGGAAATGCCTCAGCAGGCGGAATTCGGTGGGGCCGAGCGCGATCTGCTGGCCGCCCCGTCTCACCTTGTGGCTGACGATGTCCATCTCGATATCGGCATAGGAGAGCTGTTCGCCGGCGAGCGCCGGCCGCACCCGCCGCAACACCGCGCCGACGCGGGCGACGAGCTCGCGTGGGGAGAAGGGCTTGGTGACATAATCGTCGGCTCCGGTCTCGAGCCCTCGCACCCGGTCCGCCTCCTCGCCGCGCGCGGTGAGCATGATGATGGGGACGTTGGCGGTGTCTGGGATGCGCCTCAGGCGCCTGCAGACCTCGATCCCCGACAGCCCCTCTATCATCCAGTCGAGAAGCACGAGGTCGGGCGGGCTTTCCTGGGCGAGCAGCATCGCCTCCTCGCCGTCGGCGGTGTGCTGGACCTCGAATTCCTCCCGCTGGAAATTGTAGATCAGAAGCTCGGCGAGCGCGCTGTCGTCCTCGACGAGAAGAATCCTCCCCTTACCCATCGTCGGCGCCCTCCTCGGTGAGGAAGGCGGGGTCCTCGCCGCGCCGGCGTTCGGGCAGAAACTCGCCGGTGGCGGCGAAATGGACCATCTCGGCGAGATTCGTCGCTTGGTCGCCGATACGCTCAAGATTCTTGGCGATGAACAGAAGATGGGTGGCCGGGGTGATGTTGTGGGGATTTTCCATCATGAAGGTCAAAAGGGTGCGGAAGATGCTGTTGTAGAAGTCGTCGACCGCCTGGTCGCGGTCGCTGACGTCGAGCGCCTTCTTGGCGTCGCGCGCGGCGAAGGCGTCGAGCACGTTGTGCACCATCTCGCCGGCGATGCGCGCCATTTCGGGGAGTAGCGCCAGGGGCTCGACCTGATAGATGTCCTCGAGCACATGCACCCGCTTGGCGATGTTCTTGGCATGGTCGCCGATGCGCTCGACGACGGCCGAAATCTTGAGCGCCGCGACCACGTCGCGCAGATCGTCGGCCATCGGCGCGCGCAGCGCGATAAGCTGGATGGCGCTTTTCTCGACTTCGCTTTCGAGCGCGTCGATCTTCTTGTCGTTCTCGACCACCCGGATCGCGGCCGCGACGTCGCGCTGCATCAGCGCCCGCATCGATTCGCCGATCGCGTCCTCTACGAGGCCGCCCATCTCGCAGATTGTGGCGCGCAGCTCGTCGAGATCCTCGTCGAATGCCTTGACGGTATGGGCGCTGGGCTGTGCCATTCTTCTGCTCCGATCAGCCGTAGCGGCCGGTGATGTAATCCTTGGTCCGTTCGGCCTTGGGGTTGGTGAACATCTCGCTGGTGTCGCCATATTCCACAAGATGGCCGAGATGAAAAAATGCGGTTTTTTGCGATACGCGGGCCGCCTGCTGCATATTGTGGGTGACGATGACTATGGCGTAGCGGCCGCGCAGCTCGTGGATGAGCTCCTCGATCTTGGCGGTGGCGATGGGATCGAGCGCCGAGCAGGGCTCGTCCATCAGGATGACCTCCGGATCGACGGCGATCGCGCGGGCGATGCACAGCCGCTGCTGCTGACCGCCCGAGAGCGCGGTGCCGCTTTCATCGAGCCTATCCCTGACCTCTTCCCACAGGCCGGCACGCTTGAGCGAGCGCTCGACGATCTGGTCGAG
This sequence comes from Sphingomonadaceae bacterium, assembly GCA_050330935.1. Taxonomy (GTDB): domain Bacteria; phylum Pseudomonadota; class Alphaproteobacteria; order Sphingomonadales; family Sphingomonadaceae; genus Allosphingosinicella. The sequence continues at coordinate 56,629 of JBHJHL010000003.1, forward strand.
CTCGGACCGGTTCTTCGCCAGCCCGTGGATTTTTGGGCCGTAGGCGATGTTGTCGTAGATCGACTTGGGAAAAGGATTGGGTTTCTGGAACACCATCCCGACGCGCGCGCGCAACTGCACGACGTCCATGTCGGGGGCGTAGATGTCCTCGCCGTCGAGCTCGATGTCGCCTTTGACGCGCGCGGTAGGGATGGTGTCGTTCATCCGGTTGAAGACGCGCAGGAAGGTCGATTTGCCGCAGCCCGAAGGGCCGATGAAGGCGGTGACATCTTCGCGGCTGATGGCGATCGAAACGTCCTGGATCGCCTGGTTGTCGCCGTAGAAGACATCGACATGGCGCGCCGTCATCTTGGGCGTTCTGTCGGTCTCGCTCTGCTGCTCGGCGGCGATCTCGGTGAGGCTTGTGTCGGTCATCGAGGATCTACCAGCGCCTTTCGAACTTGTTGCGCAAAAAGATCGCCAGCCCGTTCATCGTGAGCAGGAAGACGAGAAGCACGATAATGGCCGCAGAAGTCATTTCGATAAAGCCCTGGCTGACCTCGTCCGACCACAGGAAGATCTGCACCGGCAGCACGGTAGCGGGATCGGTGAAGCCGCCGGGCGGCGTGGCGACGAAGGCGCGCATGCCGATCATCAGCAGTGGCGCCGTCTCGCCGAGCGCGCGCGCCATGCCGATAATGGTGCCGGTGAGGATGCCGGGGAGCGCCAGCGGCAGCACATGGTGGAAGACGACTTGCACCGAGGAGGCGCCGATGCCCAGGGCCGCGTCGCGGATCGAGGGCGGCACCGCCTTGATCGCGTTGCGCCCCGCGATGACGATCACCGGCATCGTCATCAGGGCCAGCGTGAGGCCACCCACCAGCGGCGCCGAGCGCGGCAGATGCATCAGGTTCAGGAATACCGCGAGCCCCAGCAGCCCAAAGATGATCGAGGGGACCGCGGCAAGATTGTTGATCGACACCTCGATGAGGTCGGTCCAGCGGTTGCGCGGTGCATATTCCTCCAGATAGACGGCCGATAGCACGCCGATGGGAAAGGCGATGGTGAGCGTCACGATCATCGTCAGCAACGAGCCCTTGAGCGCCCCCCAGATGCCGACTGCGGTCGGATCGGTGGCGTCGGAACCGGTGAGGAAGCCTCGGTTGAAGCTGGAGCGGAGCGCGCCCGCGCCCGACAGCTCGGCCCGGATGTCCTCGAATCCGGTCGCCCGCTCGCCCCGCCCGGCGAGCGCGAGCTCGACCGAGGCAGGAACCCAGATTTCGGCGCTGCGGCCGAGCAACGCCGGGTCGTCGCGTATTGCCTCGCGCAGCGATATCCAGGCTCCCTCCGAAATCAGCTGTGGGCCGCCTTCGCCATAGGTTGCGGTCGCCGCCTGCGATGCGATCGATTCGAAATCGGTGCCGGCGAGCAGCCGCTCGTCCTCGCCCTGGCCGAGCGCCGCGGGATCGACAAAGATCGGGGCGCGGGAGAAATCGACCTCGAGTTTGATCTCGGTCTGGGTGAAGCCGCGCAACCCGTTGGCGAGCATGGTGAAGAGAAGGAAGGCGAGGAAGAGGGCGGAGAGCGCGATCGCGGCGAGGCCGAGATAACGGAACAGCCGCTCGTTGGCATAGCGGCGCTTCAGGCGCTTCTTCATCGCCTCGCCGCGCCAGTCCGTCGGGGTGCGCCGCCCGGGATCGGAGGATGCCGTTTCACTCATAGACTTCGCGATACTTCTTGACCACGCGCAGCGCGATCACGTTGAGCAGGAGGGTGATGACGAACAGCACGAGGCCGAGCGCGAAGGCGGCGAGGGTCTTGGCGCTGTCGAATTCCTGATCGCCGGTCAGCAGCTGCACGATCTGGGTGGTGACCGTGGTGACGCTGGCGAAGGGATTGGCGGTGAGGCTGGCGGCGAGCCCCGCGGCCATGACGACGATCATAGTCTCGCCGATGGCGCGGCTGACGGCGAGCAATATGCCGCCGATGACGCCGGGAAGCGCGGCTGGCACGAGCACCTTGCGGATCGTCTCGGAGGTGGTCGCCCCCATCGCCAGCGATCCATCGCGCATCGAACTCGGCACCGCGGCCAGCGAATCGTCGGCCATCGAGGAGACGAAGGGGATGATCATCACCCCCATCACCGCGCCGGCGGCCAGCGCCGATTCCGACGAAGCGTTGGGAATGCCGATCGACACGGCGAAATCGCGCACCGCCGGAGCGACGGTAAGCGCCGCGAAATAGCCGTAGACGACGGTCGGCACGCCGGCGAGGATCTCGAGCAGTGGCTTCATCCAGGCACGCAGTCGCGACGGGGCATATTGGGTGAGATAGATGGCGCTCATGAGGCCGAGCGGAATGGCGACGATCATCGCGATGATCGCGCCTATGAACACGGTTCCCCAGAACAGGGGTACTGCGCCGAAGGCACCGGTCGACCCCACCTGTTCGGCGCGGATCGCGGTCTGCGGGCTCCATTCGAGTCCGGTGAGGAACTCGACCGGAGAGATCCGGCTGAAGAAACGCAACGATTCGAACAGCAGTGACGCGACGATGCCGATCGTCGTCAGGATCGCGATCAGCGAGGCGAGGAGCAGCAGCAGCATCACCGCCCGCTCGACCTTCGAACGGGCGCGAAAGCCGGGACGGATGCGCTGGAAGGCGTATGCGGCCCCGGCGAAGGCGATGAGCAGCGCCGCGCCCGCCGCGATCCAGTGATAGCGGTCGATCGCCTCGGCATAGATGGGGGCGAGCCGCTCGGCGAGGGGATTGAAGGCTGCTTCGGCCTCGCCGTTCACCAGCGCGCGTATTTCCGAAAGCACGGCGCTGCGTTCGAAGCTCCCCTCGGGCAGCGCCGCCGCTTGGGGATGGGAGAGCAGGGTCTGGGTGGCGAGCAGCGGCGCCGCGTAACTCCAGCCGATGAGGAATATGAGTGCCGGGACTACCGTCCACAGCGCCACATACCAGCCGTGAAATGAAGGAAGGGAATGCGCCCGCGCGTCGCTCGCGGAAAACCGCGCCGTCGCCCGTGCCCTCGCGCTCAGCCAGGCGACCCCCCCGAGGCCGAAGATGACGAAGAACAGCGCGAAGATCGACACGACCGGCGTTCACCCCCTTAGTTGCCGAACCGGCGGCGTTGTCGCCAAACGCCGCCGCCCCTTGTCACCTATTCGATTTCGGCCGGATCGAGAGGGGTGAAGTTGGCCGCGGCCTGGGCCGAGCGCGCCCGCACCTCCTCGCGCGCCGGGACGAGACCGCGGCGGACCAGATAGCTGCCGGGGCCGGTCGCGCGGCTATATTCCTCGACGAATTCGCGCAGGCCCGGGATGACGCCGACATGCGCGCCCTTGACATAGATGAACAACGGACGGGCGGCCCCATATTCATAGGATGAGATGGCATCGTAGGTGGGCTCGACGCCGTCGATTGCTATTCCGCGAAGGCGGTTCTCGTTCTCGGCCAGGAAGCTGTACCCGAACACGCCGACCGCGCCCTGATTGACGATCACCTTCTGGGCGATGAGATTGTCGTTCTCGCCCGATTCGATATAAGTGCCGTCCTCGCGGATGCGGGTGCAGATTTCCTTGTATTCGTCCTCGTTGCTTTCCTCAAGCGCCGCGATTTGGGGATTGGACTTGCAGCCGTCCTCGAGCACCAGCTCGGCGAGCGCGTCGCGGGTGCCGCTGGTCGGCGGCGGACCGTAGACGATGATCGGGATGTCCGGGAGCGAGGCGTCGATGTCGCTCCACTTCTCGGCGGTCTGCTCCTCGCCATAGGGCCGGGCGGCGAGGGCTTCGTAGATTTGACGTTCGGTCAGTTCGAATTCCGCCGTCTCGGGACTGGTGGCGAAGGCGATGCCGTCGATGCCGATCTGGATCTCGATCACCTCGTCGACGCCCGCTTCGCCGCAATTCTCGATCTCGGATCTCGTGATCCGGCGCGATGCGTTGGCGATGTCGGGATGGTCGCCGCCGACACCCTGGCAGAACTGTTTGAAGCCCGCGCCGGTGCCCGTCGATTCGACGATCGGCGAGGGGAAGGACGGATGGGTCTGGGCAAATCGCTCGGCGACCGCCTTGGTGAAGGGATAGACGGTCGAAGAGCCGACGATCTGAAGCGGCTGGCCGGCGACGTCGCCGCCCGATCCGCCGCCGTCGCAAGCGGCAAAAAATAGCGCTGCGGCCGCAGCGGTGATGGACCTGGTTTTCAAGACGGCCTCCTGGTGTCGATCCGTAGCGGGAGTAGGCGTGGCCTCTAGGACGAGCCGAAGAGATTTCTGTTACGCTTCGATGACCGTTTCATGACTCGCCGGGCGCGCCGGACGACATCGCCTTCAGAAATCGATCTGGGCCCGCGCCCCGATCACGTCGACGGCGTAGTCGCGCTCGCCGCCGGTGGCCGGAATGGCGGCGTCGGAATATAGGATATGTCCGTAGTTCAAAAGGAAGCGGACATGGTCGTGGGGAATCCATATCAGCGAGGCAAGATAGCCGTTCTGGACGCCGCCCAGGGCCGCCCCGCCGCCGAGATCGAGCCGGTCGTAGCGGAGGTTGAGCTGGACCGCGCCCCAGCGTTGGCTGTCGTCGCCCAGCCGGGTGCGGCCGAAGGCGCCGTCATCGTAGCTGCGCCGCTCGCCGGTGAGGAATATCCCCGCTTCGACATAGCCGCCGAAGAAGGACGGATCGGGATCCCCGCCTGAGAGATCGGGGGTCAGCCAATGAGCTTCGGCGGCGATATGCCAAGGTGTTCCCACGGCCGCGAATTCCAGACCGTAATGGCTTTCGCCGGCGATAGCGAGCGGCAAGGTCGAAACAAAGCGCACGTCGGTCGCATGGATCAGGGGGCGCTGGCGGTATCGGGCGGCGATGCTTGCGCGGCTGTTGCTGTCATTGTCGCGATAATGGGCGGAGCCGCCGAAATGGAAACGGGCGGCTCCGATCAGCGGCGCGTAGACGATGCGTCCGTCGAGGCCGATCGCCCTGTTGGCATCGTCGGCGAGCGATTCGACGTCGTCGGTGAACAGACCGCCGCTCAGGAGCATATTTCCGCGCTTATATTCGGCCGAGATGCCGACGCGGCGCTCGAAGCCGAACGCGTCGGTGAAGGCGGCGCGCTCGATGAACGAGGTGAAGCGAGAGCTCGTCACTTCTTCGAGCGACTGGAAGGGCTTGTGATGACCGATCACCGCTTCCAGATGTTCGTTCGCGCGGTAGGAGATCAGGGCGTCGGCGACGGAAATGTCGCCGTCGGCGAAATCGAGCTCCAGCTTATAGCCGAAGCCGCCCGGCATGTCGCCCTCCACCCCAAGTCTCGCGGCGCGCAATTCGGTGGCAAGGCCGAGCCCCGGGTCGTCGATCCCCTCGGGTTCCGAGACCCAGCCAGCGTCAAGTTGCAGCCGCCCCCGCGGTTTGAACGACCAGCCGGCGTCGCTCTCGATTTCGGGCGCGCCCTTCCATGTCGTCTGCTCGCCTAGAGGCGGTTCTGCCGGGGCCTTGGCAGGAGTGGCGCGGAGGGTTGCGAGCTCGCTTTCGAGCGCTTCGAGGCGGGCGCGGATCGCTGCTATTTCGGCGGCGATCGCCGAAGATCGGTCAGCGGCCTTAATGTCTTTCTCAGCCTCCGCAGAGGTAGGATTTTGGGCAGCGTCCGGGGCCGCCAAGGCGGCGAGCGCCAGCGGCAAAATCGTCTCATATCCGGGCAAAATCGGACCTCCGCGGTCGAAATCTGGCTCGCCGCTAGGGGGGTGAGGTGACAGTCGCGAGACTCTTCGGTTACAATAATGTTTCAATCGCTGTGGATAAATCGCTATAGAGCTTGAATATGGAACATAATCCAGCAGTTCAGCGGGAGATGGACTTCCTTGCCCGGCGGCTTGCCGAGGAGAGGGCGGCGGCTGTCCAGGCGGTCCGCCCCCAGGCCGATATCCACCGTCAACTCGCCGAGGATTATGCGGCGGTGCTGGAGGCGTATCGCAACTATGCCGAGGCGCTGCGCAAGCGTAGCGAGGGCGCCGCGGGCTGAGCCGCGCGGCGATATTCCAAACCGAAAGGCAAGCTTTTTTAGGCGGGAATGGCGCTCGCCTGCTGCTCGCTGTTCGATCGCGGCAGCAATACGGCGACATGGGTTCCCTCGCCCAGCTTGCTGCGGATTTCGAGCCGGCCGCGGTGGCGGACGACGATATGTTTGGCGATGGCGAGCCCGAGCCCGGTGCCTCCCATGGACCGGCTGCGGCCCGGGTCGACGCGATAGAAACGCTCGGTGAGGCGCGGGATATGCTCGGCGGGGATGCCCTCGCCGCGGTCGATGACGGAAAATTGCAGCATTTCGCTGCCCGCCTCCTCGATGCGCACCGTCACCTGCTCGCCGGCGCGGCCATATTTGATCGCGTTGACGACGAGGTTGAGGAACAATTGCTGAAGCTGCGAGCGGTCGCCATGGACGACAGGATATTGGGCCCGGTTCTCGATGACGATCTCGTTTTGCTCCTCGGCGGCGAGATGGCGGCAGTTGCGCACCACCTCCTCGATCAGCGGCGGCACCTCGATCGATTCGCGCGGCAGGCTGAAGCGCTCGGCCTCGATCCGGGAAAGCGACATCAGGTCCTCGACCAGCTGCTGGATGCGGCGTGCCTCCTCGAACATGATGCGGATGAATCGGGTGCGGGTCTTCTCGTCGGCCGCCGCATCGCGATCCTGGAGCATTTCGAGGAAGCCGAGCAGGGTGGCGAGCGGCGTGCGCAGCTCATGGCTCGCATTGGCAACGAAGTCGACGCGCATCTTTTCGGAGGCGTGGGGGGGGGGGCGGGGGGGGGCGGGGCGGGGCCCCCCCCCCCCCCGCCGCCGCAGCCCGAGCCCGTGATCGACAGCGCCGGCCTCCCCCCGCTGCCCGAGACGACCGAGATACTGGAAGGCGTCGACCAGCCCGTGCTGATCGTGCGCAACCGCCGCGTGCTGCTCGCCAATTCGGCCGCGCGCGAGGTGCTCGGCAAGCATATCGAGGGGGTGGACGTGCGCCTCGCGATCCGCCATCCGGCCGCCGCCGAGCGCCTTACCGACCGTCGCACCGACGCCGCGCAGGCCCGGGTCGACAAGACCGAGCTCGTCGGCCTCGGCGAGCGCGACCGGCGCTGGGAGATGACCACCGCGCGGCTCGCCGACGGCAGCCGGCTCGTGGGGCCCCCCCCCCCCCCCGCCGCGCCCCCCCCCCCCAAAAATAGCCGCGCAGAAGGATGGAAAGAAGAGCCACAACAGCGCACCCCCCCCCCCCCCCCCCC
>JBHJHL010000004.1:0-13346 GCA_050330935.1 Sphingomonadaceae bacterium
GGCGAGGCCGACCGCCGCCGACAGCAGCCGCGAGACCATGCGCTCGATCGTCGCCGGCGCGATGCGGGCGCAAGGCAGATCGCGGCCGAGCGCGAGCGCTATGCGCGCGCCGCGATGGCGGGCGAGATCCTCGAAGCTCGCGGCGAGCCGTTCGAGCAGCGCGGCGCTATCGACGCTCGCCGTCCCGCCGTCGGCGCCGCCCCCGTCGCCGCGCGCGGCGCTGTCGAGATAGTCGATACTCACCAGCAGATGGCGCGCCAGGCCGACGATCTCCCTGGCGCGGGCCTTATAGCCGGTCTCGGCGGGGCCCAGATATTCGCCCTCGATCATCTCGGCGAAGCCGACGATCGCGTTGAGCGGGGTCTTGAGCTCGTGGATGAGCTGGCGCAGCGCATCGGACGACAGGCCGGTGCCGAACAGCCCCGCGGGCAGCGCCGTCTCGTCGGCGCGCGGGCGCCGCGCCAGGCCGCGATAGCCGAGGAAGCGGCCGTCCTCGCGGGCGAAGAAGGGAACGCCGGAGATGCGCCATTCGCCCGCCGCCGCTCCCGAGCCGGCGATGCTGAGGCGGGCGTCGCGAAACGGGGCTCTCTTGTCGAACGCGCCGGCCGCCTGGCCGTCGACCCCCGCCTCGCCGGCGGCGATGGCGATGCTGCGGCCGACCAGCGGCTCGCGGGGAGCGCCCTCGATCCAGACGATCACTCCATAGGCATCGCTTTCCCAGGCGAAGCCGGTCGCCCGCCGGGGCGGGGGCGCGGACGCGGGCGGAGATTCGCGCAGACGGCGAAAGGCCTCGATCCGCGCGACGAGATCGCGGATCTGCGCCTCGCCTTCGGCGCTGGCCGGTTCGGCCTCGCCGGGCGCCTCGCCCGCAGCAGCGGCGGGCTCGAGCACGAGATCGGCGCTGCCGAAATGGGCGAGCGCGCGCGCCACCTGCGGATCGAGATCGCGGCGATGGCGGAGCAGCGCGCGGCCGGTCGGGCCGAGCCTTGGCAGCAGCTCGATCCACTCCTCGGGCGCCAGCCTCGCGCCGGTGATGACGGGGGCCGCGACGGCGGGATGATCCTCGGCGAAAAAGGCGATGATCCCGGCCGGCAGCCGGCGTCCGGCGAGCATCCGCGCGGTTTCGACGCGGGTGCCGAGCCGAATATGCTCGCGCTCGGCGCGCAGATGGCCGAAGGCGTCCCCGGCCGCGCCGCCCGCGGCGCCGCGCTGGGCGACGATGTCCACCATCTGCCGCCAGCGCACCGCCCGCGCCGAAGCGGTCGCGGCGGGCTGGGCGAGCACGGTGGCGAACATATCGTCGAAGCGCACCGGCCACCTTCTCCCTGCTGCGAGGAGAAATGGTTACCGCGCGGCCAGCGCGAGCGGAAGGGGGCGTCGCCCGCGCTTCCCGCATTGGGACGGGATATCCCCAGAAAAATAAGGCGGCGGCGCCCGTCGGGGGAGCCGCCGCCCGGCAAGGGATGAAGGGTCAGCCCTGCTGGTCGAGATAGAGCAGCCAGTAATCGGCGAGCGGATCGCGCTGGCCGGCGACGGCGTTGAACGCGGCCTCGGCCCCGGCTGCGTCGCCCATCAGGGCGAGCGCGATGCCGAGCCGCATCTGCGCGGCATCGACGTCGATTCCGCCCTTCTGGATCGCCAGCCGATAAAGCTCGGCGGCCTTGGCGTAATCGTCATAGCCCAGATAGGCCTCGGCGGTGTTGAAGGCGAGCGTGCCGTCGGCCGAGCCCGCCGCCTGCGCGGCGAGCTTGGCCAGCTCCGCCTTGTCGCCGGCGATGCGGCGGGAGACATTGGCGATCAGCTCCCTGAAATGCTGCTTGTCGGGATCGATCATATTGGCCGCGATCCCGGCATCGAGCACCGATTTGGCCTCGCCGTAAAGCGCCCTGCGATTGGCGAGCTCGGCATAGTCGAAATAGTCGCGCTCGCCGGCGAGCGCGTCATAGGCGGCCATGAGCCGGGCCCAGTCGAGATAGATCGGGTCGGGGAGCTGGGAGAGATCGCGATAGATCAGCAGACCGTCGCGCAAATTGGTCGGCGTCGGATAATGGCGCATGAGGCGCTGCGAAAGCGCGAGGCTCTGCGGCACCATCTTGTTGTTATAGGCCATCGCCAGCGCGCGCTTGTACCAGTTCTCGGGCACCGGCTGACCGGTTTGCGCGGCCTCCTGCTCGCGCATGCCGATCGCGCGGAAGAGAAGATCGACCGCTTCCTGGGGCTTGTCGAGAGCATGTTTGGTCTCGGCGAGCGCGACCAGCATTTCATGATCATTGGGCTGGAGACCCATATATTGCTCGAACGCCCATTCGGCGGTTTCATAATCCCCCGCCTCATTGGCGAAGGCGCCGCGCTGCTTGTAGAGATTGGGCAGGTCCTCGCGCGGATATTTGGGATTCTTGATGAGCTCGTCCATCGCCTTCATCTGCATCTGGCGGTCCTGCAGCCCGCGGCCGATCTGATAGCGGAAGGTCTGGACGTAGAATTTGGCGTCGGCGCCGACGGCCGCCGCCTCGGCGGCGGGAAGGGCGGCCCTGGCGGCGGCCCAGTTCTGGGCGGTTATAGCCCCCTGAACGGTGGAAAGCGCGGCCCGCTCCTCCTTCGAAAGCTCGATCTTGGCCTCGCCCTGGGCGGCCTCCTTGTCCTTCTTCTGGGCCGCGGCTTCGGCCGGGGATGCCGCGACGAGCGAAAGCCCGCCTAGGGAAAGCGCCATGCCAAGCGCGATGCCGGATATCGATTTCATGCCTTGCCTCCTGTGGCCGTTGCACCCCGATCAGCGGGGAATAAGTGTTTCAGCGCTAAAGCCCTGTTTTTCAGTGTCCTTTCAAGCACCGCCAGTGAACGGCCGTTGAACCGATGCCGCTCCGTTGCAATCGTTGCCGCCAACGCATGGAGGCGATGCCGGTTTCCCCGGGGCCAGCTCCCCCGGGCCCCGCAAGCCCGATTCCCGCCCTTCCCGCGCGCGCGTGCGCGCGAGGGCTGGCGTCGGCGCCGCGCTTGGGCTAGGCTCGGGGGCCTTTCCCGCCGCCCTTCGGCCGGCATAGCCTCTTCACGACCGGGACATCCGATTTGGCCAGCACTCCGCCGTCCGAAGGCATGAGCGACATCTCTCCCGTCTCGATCGTCGAGGAGATGAAGTCGAGCTATCTCGACTATGCGATGTCGGTGATCGTCGCCCGGGCGCTGCCCGACGTGCGCGACGGCCTGAAGCCGGTCCACCGCCGCATCCTCTACGCTAGCCAGGAGGGCGGCTTCACGCCCGGCCGGCCCTATCGCAAATCGGCCAAGATCGTCGGCGACGTGATGGGCAATTACCATCCCCATGGCGACAGCGCGATCTACGACGCGCTCGCGCGCATGGTGCAGCCCTGGTCGATGCGCGTGCCGCTGATCGACGGCCAGGGCAATTTCGGCTCGATGGACCCCGATCCGCCGGCCTCGATGCGCTATACCGAGGCGCGGCTCGCGCGCGTCGCGATGACTTTGATCGAGGATCTCGGCCAGGACACGGTCGATTTCCAGCCCAATTACGACAATTCGCGCGAGGAGCCCCAGGTGCTGCCCGCGCGCTTCCCCAATCTCCTCGTCAACGGCGCCGGCGGCATCGCCGTCGGCATGGCGACCAACATCCCGCCGCACAATCTCGGCGAGGTGATTGCCGCCTGCAAGGCCTATATCGAAGACCCGTCGATCGACGATACCGGCCTGATGGAACATATCCCCGGCCCCGATTTCCCGACCGCGCCGCTGATCCTCGGCCAGGCGGGCGCGCGCTCGGCCTATCAGACCGGCCGCGGATCGATCATCATGCGCGCGCGCCACCGCATCGAGGAAGGACGCGGCGGCAGGCGCGCGATCGTGCTCGGCTCGATCCCCTATCAGCTCGGCAAGAACGGGCTCGTCGAGAAGATCGCCGAGGCGGCGCGCGACAAGAAGATCGAGGGGGTCGGCGAGATCCGCGACGAATCGAGCCGCGAGGGCGTGCGCATCGTCATGGAGCTGAAGCGCGACGCGACCCCCGAAGTGGTGCTGAACCAGCTCTGGCGGCACACCCCGGCGCAAAGCTCCTTCCCCGCCAACATGCTCGCGATCCGCGGCGGCCGGCCCGAGACGCTGACGCTCAGGGACATCGTCGCGGCGTTCGTCGGCTTCCGCGAGGAAGTGATCACCCGGCGCGCCAAGTTCGACCTCGCCAAGGCGCGCGAGCGGGCGCATATCCTCCTCGGCCTCGTCATCGCGGTCACCAATCTAGACGAGATGGTCAGGATCATCCGCGGCTCGGCCTCCCCGGCCGAGGCGCGCGCCGCGCTGCTCGAACGCGACTGGCCGATCGCCGAGATCGCGCCCTATATCGCGCTCGTCGAGGCGGTCGAGAGCGAGGTCGAAGGGGACAGCTATTCGCTTTCCGAGCGCCAGGTGAAGGCGATCCTCGACTTGCGGCTCCATCGCCTCACCGCCCTGGGGCGCGAGGAGATCGCCGGCGAGCTGAAGGAGCTCGCGCGCAAGATCGGCGAGCTGCTCGAAATCCTCGCCGACCGCGCCAAGCTCTACGAGGTGATGGTCGCCGAGCTCGACGAGATCGCCGAAAACTACGCCACCCCCCGCCTCAGCGAGATCGCGCCCGCCGCCGAGGGCATCGAGGACGAGGACCTGATCGAGCGCGAGGACATGGTCGTCACCGTCACCATGGACGGCTATATCAAGCGCACCCCGCTCGAGACCTTCCGCGCCCAGAAGCGCGGCGGCAAGGGCCGCTCGGGAATGGCGACCAAGGAAGAGGACGTCGTCACCCATCTCTTCGTCACCTCTACCCATACGCCGGTGCTGTTCTTCTCGAGCGCCGGCAAGGTCTATCGGCTCAAGGTCTGGAAGCTGCCGCTCGGGGCGCCGCAGGCGCGCGGCCGGCCGATGGTCAACCTGTTGCCGCTCGAGCAGGGCGAGACGATCTCGGCGCTGGTCGCGCTGCCCGAGGACGAGGAGGAGTGGAAGGATCTCCACGTCATCTTCGCCACCCAGCAGGGCTCGGTGCGCCGCAACAGCATGGACGCCTTCGCCAACGTGCCTTCGGTCGGCAAGCTGGCGATGCGCTTCGACGATCCCGAAGCCGACCGGCTGGTCGGCGTGGCGCTGCTGTCCGAGGCCGACGACGTGCTGCTCGCGACCAGGAACGGCAAGGCGATCCGCTTTCCGGCAACCGCGGTGCGCGAGTTCCAGAGCCGCACCTCGACCGGCGTGCGCGGCATCAGGCTCGCCAAGGGCGACGCGGTGATCTCGCTGTCGATCCTCGCAGGGGTCGACGCCTCGATCGAGGAGCGCGAGGCCTATCTCGCCGCCGCGCCCTGGAAATATGACGACGATGCGGACCGGCCCGTGCCGGCGCTGCCGCCCGAGCGCATGGCCGAGCTCGCCGCGAAGGAAGAGTTCATCCTCACCGTCTGCGCGCACGGCTACGGCAAGCGCAGCTCTGCCTATGAATATCGCCAGGCGGGGCGCGGCGGCCAGGGCGTCGTCAACATCAACCGCTCGGGCGATTTCGCGGCCCGCAACGGGCCCGTCGTCGCCAGCTTCCCGGCCAATGACGGCGAGCAGATCATGCTGGTGACCGACAAGGCCAAGCTCATCCGGATGAGCGTCGGCGACTTGCGGGTGATCGGGCGGGGCAGCGCGGGGGTGCGGCTGTTCGACGTAGCCGAGGACGAGAAGATCGTCTCGGTCGCCAGGATCGAGGAAAGCGAGGCCGAGGCCGAGGCGGTGGTCGATGCCGAGGAGCCGACGCTGGCGCCGCCCGAGGCGAAGCTGGGCGGCGACAAGGAAGGATAGGCGCCAGCCGGCGCGTCAGCCGATCCGCTCGCGCAGCCACTGGGCGAACTCCTCCTCGGAAAGCTCGCCGGCGGCGAGATCCGTGATCGCGACGACGATCTCGGCATCCTTTGCCTTGAGCTCATGTCCATTGGCGTCGAGAAAAGCTTCGCTCACCACCGCCGCCGTCCGCTTGTTGCCATCGACGAAGGGGTGATTGCGCGCCAGCCCGAAGGCATAGGCCGCGGCGAGTGCGGCAGCGTCCGGCTCTCCATAGGCGGCAAGATTGCGCGGACGCGCCATCGCGCTTTCGAACATGCCCATGTCGCGCACTCCCTCGCCTCCTCCATGCTCGGCGAGCTGTTCGGCATGGGCCGCCAGCGCCACATCGGCGCCGATCCAAATCCAATCGCGCGCCATCTATTTGGCGAGTTCGCGCAATGCCGCGCGGCGGCGCTTCATCACCGCGCGGGCGATCCTCATTTGTTGGTCGAAATCCTCGTCGGCGGCTCGCAGGGTGATCCCGTCGGAGGTGCGGACAAGCGAAAGCCTGTCCCCCTGTTCCACCTTCAAATGAGCGAGAACCTCCTTGGGTAGAATGACGCCCGAAGAGTTCCCCACCTTGATCACTTTGAGCGGCATGTTCATATCGATGTTATAACCCTGGCGGCAAGGTTCCGCAACATGCATTTGGCAAGCTTGGCGGCAATGCCTAAGTCGCGCCCATGACCCATGACATCCACATCGTCGGCGGCGGGCTCGCCGGTTCCGAGGCCGCGTGGCAGCTCGCCGAGGCGGGGCTCAGGGTGCGGCTTTCCGAGATGCGCGGCGGCGGCGAGACGACGCCCGCCCACCGCACCGACGGCCTCGCCGAGCTCGTCTGCTCGAACAGCTTCCGCTCCGACGACGCCGAGCACAATGCGGTCGGCCTGCTCCACGCCGAGATGCGCGCGCTCGATTCGCTGGTCATGGCCGCCGCCGACGCCAGCCGCGTGCCGGCCGGATCGGCGCTGGCGGTGGACCGCGAGGGATTTTCGGCGATGGCGAGCGAGAAGATCGCCGCGCACCCCAATATCGGGATCGTCCGCGAGCGGGTGGACAGGCTTCCCGAGGGCCCGGCGATCATCGCCACCGGCCCGCTCACCGCTTCGGGCCTCGCCGAGGCGATCCGCGCCGAAACGGGCGAGGATTCGCTCGCCTTCTTCGACGCCATCGCGCCGATCGTCCATCGCGACAGCATCGACATGGACATCGCCTGGTTCCAGTCGCGCTGGGACAAGGGCACCGATTATATCAACTGCCCGCTCGACGAGACGCAGTATGCCGCCTTCCTCCGGGGGCTCCTCGACGGCGAGAAGACCGAGTTCCGCGACTGGGAGAAGGACACGCCCTATTTCGAGGGCTGCATGCCGATCGAGGTGATGGCTGCGCGCGGCCCCGACACGCTGCGCTACGGGCCGATGAAGCCCGTCGGCCTGCTCGATCCCAGGACCGGGCGCCGCCCCCATGCCGTCGTCCAGCTGCGCCAGGACAATGCGCTCGCCACGCTGTGGAACATGGTCGGCTTCCAGACGAAATTGAAATATGGCGCGCAAGTAGCTCTTTTCCGGACAATTCCAGGTCTGGAAAAGGCCGAGTTCGCGCGTCTCGGCGGGCTCCACCGCAACAGCTTCATCAACGCCCCGCGCCTGCTCGATTGCGAGCTGCGGCTGAAAGGCCGGCCCGATATCCGCTTCGCCGGGCAGATCACCGGCTGCGAAGGCTATGTCGAATCGGCCGCCATCGGGCTTCTCGCCGGGCGCTTCGCCGCCGCCGGGCTCAAAGGCGGGAAGCTGGCCGGGCCGCCCCCGGAAACCGCGCTCGGAGCGCTCCTCGCCCACATCACCGGCGGCGCCGACGCCGACTCATATCAGCCGATGAACGTCAATTTCGGCCTCTTCCCGCCGCTCGAGGGCAAGATGAAGAAGGCCGAGCGCAAGAAGCGCTACACGCGGCGGGCGCAAGAGGCCCTCGCCGCCTGGCTGGCCGAGACGCGCGAATATGAGCCCGCCTAGCAGGCGCATTTCTTCTTCGGACGCGTCTTGCGGCGGGTGGTCGCGAACTCGGCTGGCGTCAGCGCGCCCGAACGGTCGGCGTCGGCCTTGGCGAACTTGTCGCCCGTGGTCACCGCCCATTCCTCGAAGGTGAGATAATTGTCGCCATTTTTGTCGAGCCGCTTCCAGGAGGAGACCCGCGTCGACATCATCTCGGCGCGGGTGATGCGCCCGTCCTCGTTCTTGTCATAGCGCGCGAAGCGCTTCTGCTCGCGCGTCTTCTCGGGCGCCTCGGGCGGATCGGGCAGCGGATCGGGCGGCGCCTTGGCGACCGGCGGCGGCGCCGCTTCCTCGAGCAGCTGCTCGGCGGTCGGCCCGGGGGCGGGCGGCACCGGATCGGCCTCCTGCACCGCATCGCCCTGCCAGAGGAAAAAGCCCGCCGCGACGAGCAGCAGCGCCGATGCCACTCCGGCCAGATAGCGTCCCATGAACCTGCCCCTCCCCGACTCGGCCGCCAAGGCTATGGCAAGCGAAAGGAACGCGAAAGCCCCTAGCGGCCGCTGACGCGCATGGCGATCATGCGCAGGATGCGCGCGGGCGCGCCCGGCGTTTCGAGCGCCAGGGCCCCGCGCCGCGCATCGCGCAGGCCCAGCGCCGCGAGCATGCCGAGCGGCCGCAGCGGCCCGGGCCACTGCCGGGGGACATCCGGGGCAAGCGCCCGCGCCGCCGCGAGGGCATCGGTGGCTTCGTCGCCGCTGCCGTGGCGCGCGAGATCGGCCAGCGCCCAGATCGCGCCCGCTGCCTCGACAGGGGGCGTCCCCCTTTCCCCCAGCAGCGCCGCGGCATGGCGGAACAGCCGCCCGCCCCGGGCGCGGGCATAGCGGTGCAGCGCGGCCGAACCCAGCCTCTCCTCGTCCAGCAGCATGCGCCATCCCTCCTCCATCCCGGCGAGAGCGGCGCCGCTGACGCCATGGGGAAGCAGCTCGCCGGCGGCTGCCTTCAGCACCGGCGCGGGCGGCGGCGGCCGCTGATCGAGCGCTTCCAGCGCCTCGCGCCACCAGGCGAGCTTGATGCGCGCGATCATCGCATCGCCGCGGCGGGCGAGCACGGCGGCGAGGGCGGCATCGAGCGCGAACAGCGCGGCGAAGCGCGAGCGCATGCCCCTGGGCGCGTGGGCGAGCGCCAGCCGGATTTCGACGCCGATCTCCAAAGCGCCGGCCGAGCCTGGATCGGGAGCTTGGTTCACGAACGCCCTTTACCTCCTGTTAGCCAAGTTTCTTCGCCCGAAATTAGCAGGATCGACGGCAGTCTGGCGGCGCAATGGACGGATTCTGGCAACAGGGACTCGCGCGCACATGATCTTGGAGTGGATGAAAAGGCTCTGGCGGCAGCTGGGGCGCAACCGGCTTTTCCCCCGTCTCGCCCGTGACGTCGGCGGCAACACGCTCGTCATCGTCGCCGCCGGGCTCGTGCCCCTTTCGGCGATGATCGGCTCGGGCGTCGACATGAGCCGCGCCTATATGGCCAAGACGCGGCTGCAGAGCGCCTGCGACGCGGCCTCGCTCGCGGCGCGCCGGGCGATGACCGACGACAATTTCACCACCGCCGTGCAGCAGGAAGGGATCAAATATTTCAACTTCAACTTTCCCCAAGGGCTTTACGACACCGCCTCCTTCACGCCCCAGGTGACCAAGCCCGAGACGGGGACCATCCGCGTCGAGGCTAACACGACGATCCCCACCGTGATCATGCACATGTTCGGCTTCGGCTCGCTGCCGCTCGAGGTCGATTGCGAGGCCTCGCAGAATTTCGTCAACACCGACATCGTCCTCGTGCTCGACGTCACCGGATCGATGGGCAACAACCTCAACGGCGAGCAGAAGATCGTCGCCCTGCGCGAGGCGGTGATCGCGCTCTACGACGAGCTCAAGCCCGTACAGGACGAGCTCGAGGCCAACGGCCTCAGGCTGCGCTACGGCATCGTCCCCTATTCGACCACCGTCAATATCGGCAAGCTGCTCCACGGCCACAATGCGTCCTACATCGCCAGCAGCTGGAATTATCGCAGCCGGGTGCGCGAAACCCAGATTCCCGCCCCGGCGCATCTGGAATGGCTGTGCAACTATTTCGGCGGCACCTACGACCTCACCAATCAGCTCTGCGGCCTCGGCAATTGGGTGAACGGCTATCACGCCGTCGACACCTCGATCTTCAAGACCGGGGCGGCGGCCCGCGACCTCAGCAAGGCGCCGGCGGGAAGCTCGACCTGGAACGGCTGCATCGAGGAACGGCAGACGGTGAACACGATCACCTCGGCGAGCGGCTACAGCATCCCGAACAACGCCTACGATCTCAACATCGACATGATCCCCGCCAACGATTCACAGCGCTGGGGGCCGCAATGGGGAGAGCTCCTCTACAAGCCCAATGGCGACGCGGTCGGCACCGGCCCCTGCCCGACCGAGGCCAAGCGGCTGCAGGCGTGGTCGAAAAGCGCGCTGCAATCCTACGTCAACGGGCTCAACACGGTGGGCAACACCTATCACGATATCGGCATGATCTGGGGCGCCCGGCTGATCTCCGACGCCGGCGTCTTCGCCGACAGCCCCAATGAATATGCCGGCATGCCGGTGACCAAGCACATCATCTTCATGACCGACGGCAATCTCGAGCCCAATCGCAACCGCAACACCGCTTATGGCGTCGAGCGCTACGACAACCGCATCGCGCCCAACGGCGCCAACAACAACGAGCTGCGCGACCGCCACGAGCACCGGCTGCAGATGATCTGCAACGCCGCCAAGAGCAAGCAGGTGTCGATCTGGGTCGTCGCCTTCGACACCAATGCGGACGATGTCGGCCCTTGCGCGAGCTCGGACTCGCAGGTCTCGGTCTCGACCAACAAGGATCAGCTGATCGCCAAGTTCGTCGAGATCGGCAAGAATATCGGCGCCCTGAGGCTCAGCCAGTGATCCGCCGCCCGCCGCTTCGCATCCGCCGCGACGAGCGGGGCGTGACGATCGTCGAATTCGGCTTCGTCGCGCCGGTGCTCGTGCTGACGCTGATCGGCCTTTTTGATCTCGGCTACAATCTCTACGTCTCCTCGGTGATGCAGGGGGCGCTGCACGAGGCGGCGCGCATGGCGACGGTGGGCGACAAGACGCCGTCCCAGATCGACAATCACGTCAAGGAAAGGCTGACCGACTTCCATCCCGACGCGACGATCGTCACCGACCAGAAAAGCTATTACGACTATGCGGGCGTCGGCAAGCCGGAGAAGATCACCTCGGACACGGTGCCGCTCGGCGAATATAATGCCGGCGACTGCTTCGAGGATTCGAACGGCAACGGCCAATATGATCTCGACCGCGGCAAGAGCGGCCTCGGCAATTCCGAGGACGTCGTCCAATTCGAAGTGACGATGAGCTATCCGGCGATGTTCCCGCTCTACAAGCTGATCGGCGGGGACCAGCAGCAGGTGATGACCGCCTCCACCCTGCTGCGCAACCAGCCCTATGCGGCGCGGGTGAGCGGGACGACGATCATATGCTGACCCTCATCCGCCGGCTGTGGAAGGACAAGAGCGGCATCGCGCTGGTCGAGTTCGGCATGTCGATCCCGGTGCTTTTGACCCTTGGGCTCGTGGGCATGGAGGTCGCCTGGCTGATGCTCTCGCATCTTCGCGTCTCGAACATCGCGATGATCACCGCCGACGGCGCCTCGCGCATCCGCGATTCGATCGACGAATCGGACGTCAACGAGATTTTCATCGGCGCCCTGCAGGCCGGGGATTCGATCGATTTCGAGCAGAACGGCCGCATCGTCCTTTACAGCGTCGAGCCGCATTCCAACGGCACCAATCAGTGGATCCGCTGGCAGCGCTGCGCGGGACAGAAGGCCATCGCCCCCACCTACGGCCGGCCGCTCGAGGATGACGGCACGCCGATCACCGACGGCAGCGAGCGCACCGCGCCCAGCGCCGAGGACGCCTCGACGATGACCGCGATCGGCCCGTCCGGCAACCAGATTTCGGCCCAGAGCGGCACCGCGGTGATCGTCGCCGAGGCGATCTACGACTATCAGCCGCTGGTCGGCTCCAACATCCTGGGCGCGACGGAAATCCGCTATACCAGCGCGTTCAACGTCCGCCAGCGCAACGACCAGGAGCTCAAGAATATCGGCGGCACAGCGCCCGCGGCCTGCGGCGCCTGAGCCTCAGCCCGCGCGCCCCAGCAGCCGGTTCGCCGCCTGCACCACGTCCTCGACGCCGACCAGCGCCCGCTTCTCGAGATTGGCGGCATAGGGAAGCGGCACGTCGGCATTGGTGACCCGGATCACCGGCGCGTCGAGATCGTCGAAACCCTCCTCCATGCAGATGGCGCAGATTTCCGAGGCGATCGAGCAGACCGGCCAGCCTTCCTCGACGACCAGCATGCGGTTGGTCCGGGCGAGGCTGTCGAGCACCGCCGCCTTGTCGAGCGGGCGCAGCGTGCGCAAGTCGACGACGTCGGCCTCGATCCCTTCCGCGGCGAGCTTCTCGGCGGCGTCGAGCGCGACGCCGACGCCGATCGTGTAGCTGACGATGCTGATGTCGCTTCCCTCGCGCACGCGCCTCGCCTTGCCGATCGGCAGCACGAAATCGTCGATCACGGGCACGTCGAAGCTCTGCCCGTAAAGGAGCTCGTTCTCGAGGAACACGACCGGGTCCTCGCTGCGGATCGCGGCCTTCAGGAGGCCCTTGGCATCGGCGGCCGAATAGGGGGCGATGACGACGAGGCCCGGAACGGCCGCATACCAGGGTCCGTAATTCTGGCTGTGCTGAGCGGCGACGCGCGAGGCGGCGCCGTTGGGGCCGCGGAAGACGACCGGGCAGCGCATCTGCCCGCCCGACATGTAATTGGTCTTGGCGGCCGAGTTGACGATATGGTCGATCGCCTGCATGGCGAAATTGAAGGTCATGAACTCGACGATCGGCCTGAGGCCCGCCATCGAGGCGCCGGTGCCGAGCCCGGCGAAGCCATATTCGGTGATCGGCGTGTCGACGACGCGCCTCGCTCCGAACTCGTCGAGCAGCCCTTGGGTCACCTTGTAGGCGCCCTGATATTCGGCGACCTCCTCGCCGATCACGAACACCCGCTCGTCGCGGCGCATCTCCTCGGCCATCGCGTCGCGCAGCGCCTCGCGCACCGACTGGCGCGCCGTCTCGGCGTCGCCGGGCACCTCGGGCTCCACTTCGAGGCTCGCGGGCCGTTCCTGCTCGCTGGCCTTCACATCGGCGGCGGCCTGCTTGTCGCCCGCCTGCTCGGCCGGCGCGTCGGCGGCCTCGTCCTTGTCCTTGGCTTCGACCGGGGAGTCCGGGACATCGAGATTTTCCGGATCCTCGCCTTCCTCGGCGAGGATGGCGATGACGGTGCCGACCTTGACCTCGTCGGTCCCTTCCTCGACGAGGATCCTGGCGACCGTCCCCTCGTCGACCGCCTCGAACTCCATTGTCGCCTTGTCGGTCTCGATCTCGGC
>JBHJHL010000005.1:0-22937 GCA_050330935.1 Sphingomonadaceae bacterium
CCGAGCTCGGCGAGCGGCGCACCGCCCTCGCCCGGCTCGAAGCTAGGCAGCGCCTGCGCTCCGAGCGTCTCGGCGAAGCGGCGATGTTCGAGGCCGACCGCGCGCTGGCTCTGGGCGAGGAGGCGCGCGACCTCGGCGAGCTCATCGGCACCCTCGAGGAGCAGGCGGCACTGCGCGAAGAGCTCGCCGCGCTGCCCGGCCCGCGCCCGCGACCGGGAAGCTCGGCCACAGCCCCTTCGCGCTCTTCCGGAACCCGATCCGTCCCGCAGGCGCGGGGCTATCGCCTGCCTGTCCGTGGCCGCCTCGTCACCGGGCTTGGCGAGATTTCGCAAGCCGGCGTGCGTTCGCGCGGGCTGCTGTTCGAGACCCGGCCCGGAGCCCAGGTCGTCGCGCCGCGCGCCGGCCGCATCGCCTATGCCGATGCGTTCCGGGGCTATGGCGATATCGTCATCATCGATCATGGCGGCGGCTGGACGACGCTGATCACGGGGCTCGCGACGCTCTCGGTGGCGGCCGGCGAAGAGGTGGCGACTGGAAGCCCGCTCGGGCGCGCCGGCGCCGGCGCCGGAACGCAGCCCCCCCGCATCGGCGTCGAGCTGCGGCGCAAGGGCCGGCCCTATCCCGTTTCGCGCGTCGTTGCCGGGCGTTAAGCTCCTGTTGCTTTGCGCGCCGCTAAAAGCCGCGCTAGAAGTTTCCTGATCCCACGCGAAGGAACAGCGATCCATGGCCACACCCGTTCTCCGCCCGCTCGGCCTGCTCGGCGCGCTCGCGCTCATACCCGCCGCCACCGCCGCTATGGCCGCGGCCGACGCCGACACCTATCGCGAGCTCGACCGCTTCATGAGCGTGTTCGAGCGCGTGCGCGCGGCCTATGTCGAGCCGGTCGACGACGAGGAGCTGATCCGCGGCGCGATCGACGGCATGCTCGCCAGCCTCGATCCGCATTCGGGTTATCTCGACGCCTCCGATTTCGAAAATCTGCGCACCCAGACCGAGGGCAGCTACGGCGGGCTCGGGCTCACCGTCACGATGGAGGACGGCGCGGTCAAGGTGGTCACGCCGACCGAGGACACGCCGGCCGATCGCGCCGGCATGAAGGCGGGCGACTATATCACCCATCTCGACGGCGAGCTCATCTATGGCGGCACGCTCGACGAGGCGGTCGAGCGCATGCGCGGCGAGCCTGGCACCAGCATCCAGCTCACCGTGGTCCGTCCGGGCCGCGACCAACCCTTCGACGTCACCATCACCCGCGCGATCATAGAATTGAAGCCGGTGAAATGGGAAGTCAGGGACCGCGTCGGCATCCTCAACATCAACAGCTTCAACGTCAATACCGGCGATGCCGTGCTTTCCGCGCTCAATTCGATCGACAAGGCGATCGGCGGCAAGCCCTTGGGCTATGTCGTCGATCTGCGCTCCAATCCCGGCGGCCTGCTCGATCAGGCGATCGCCGTCGCCGACGCCTTTCTCGAGCGCGGCGAAGTGGTCTCGCAGCGCGGCCGCGACAAGGGCGATATCGAGCGCTTCTACGCCCGCGCCGGCGATGCCGCGCACGGCCTTCCCGTCGTCGTCCTCGTCGACGCCGGCAGCGCTTCGGCGGCCGAGATCGTGGCCGGCGCGCTCCAGGACCATCGCCGCGCGATCGTCATGGGCGAGAGGAGCTTCGGCAAGGGCTCGGTGCAGACGCTGCTACCCTTGAGCCGCGACAGCGCATTGCGGCTCACCACCGCGCGCTACTTCACGCCCTCGGGCCAGTCGGTACAGGAAGGCGGCATCCGCCCCGACATCGCCGTGCCGCAGCTTTCGGATCCCGACTGGAAGGGCCGCCCGCGCTTCCGCGAATCCGATTTGCGTCGCCATCTCATCAACGAGGTGACGATCGACGACGAGGTGCTGCAGGACGACGGCAAGGACGATCCACGCTTTGCCGTGACGCCGGAGGAACTGAAGGCGCAGGGCATCGAGGACTATCAGCTCCACTATGCCACCCGCACCATCGCCCGCCTCGCCGAGCTTCCGGCCCGCGGCAAGGTCGCGGCGCGCAATTGAATGCGCTCGCCGAATGAGAAGGCCCTCGCCCCCGCAAAAGCGGGGGCCCACCTTTTTCTTCCGGCCCACTAGATTGGAAAGGAAGATGGATTTCCGCCGCCGCGGGAATGAGGGAGGCGGGCAATGACCCGTCTCGCCAAGGCTCGCCTCGTCGCCATCCTCGTGCCGGCGGCGCTGCTCGCCGGCGCGCTCGGCTCAGAGCATATCGGCGGCCTGGCCCCGTGCGAGATGTGCCACTGGCAGCGCGCCGCGCATTATCTCGCGCTCGTCTTCGCGCTCGTCTCGCTCGGCTTCTCGATGGGCCGGTCCGGGCCGCCGCGCGAGGCAGTCTCGCGCAGCCTCGTCTGGCTCGCCGCGCTCGCGATCGCCGTCTCGGGCGGCATCGGCGTCTGGCATGCCGGGGTCGAGGCGGGGCTGCTCGAAGGCGTCACCCGCTGCGCGGCGGCGCCCGCCGCCGGCGGCGACGAGGCGCTGCTCGCCGAGATCATGGCCGCGCCGATGGTGCGCTGCGACGAGGTACAATGGTCGCTGCTAGGCATTTCGATGGCCGGATGGAACGCGATCGTCTCGCTGTTTTCGGCTATGGTGATCCTATGGCTGAGTCTCAAAAGACCCCGCGCCGCGGC
This sequence comes from Sphingomonadaceae bacterium, assembly GCA_050330935.1. Taxonomy (GTDB): domain Bacteria; phylum Pseudomonadota; class Alphaproteobacteria; order Sphingomonadales; family Sphingomonadaceae; genus Allosphingosinicella. The sequence goes on from JBHJHL010000005.1 coordinate 2,679, forward strand.
ATGACCGCGCCGGACGAACCGGAAAGCGCCCCTGAAGGCGGCTGGCTGCCCGGCGACCGCCGCCCCGACGCCGAAGCGATGATCCGCGTCGACCAGGCCGGCGAATATGGCGCCATCCGCATCTATGCCGGCCAGCTCGCCGTGCTCGGCGACCGTCACCCCGCCGCGCGAGAGATCGCGCGCATGGCGGCGCAGGAGGAGCGGCATCTGGCGCGCTTCGACGAGATGATGGCCGATCGCGGCGTCCGCCCGACCGCCCTCCAGCCGCTGTGGCACGTCGCCGGTTACTGGCTCGGTGCCGCGACCGCGCTTTTGGGCCCCGAGGCGGCGATGGCCTGCACGGTCGCGGTCGAGGAGGAGATCGAGGACCATTATCGTGGCCAGGAGCGAACGCTCGGCAATCACGATCCCGAGCTTTTGGCGACGATCCGAGAATTCCGCGCCGACGAGGCCGAGCATCGGCAAAGCGCGCTCGCGAGCGGCGCCGAGCAGGCGCCCGCCTATCCGCTGCTCAACGCCGCCATCCGCCTCGGCTGCCGCGCCGCGATCGCGCTTTCGAAGCGCGTCTGAGAAGGAACCGCAAAGCCCGTTCGGGCGCTTTTCCAGGGAGAAAGGGAATGCAGATGCGCAACAAGTTCATAAGTGCCGTCCTGATGGCACCGGTTCTCGCCGCGCCGCTCGCCGCGCAGACGCCCGACGAACCCGATCCGGCCACCGCCTATCCGAGCCGCATCAACGAAATCATCGTCTATGGCGACGAGCCCTGTCCCGAGCCGTCCACGCCCGACGAGATCGTCGTCTGCGTGCGGCGCGGCGAGGAGGAGGCGCTGCGCCTTCCCGAGCGCTTCCGCCCGGCGCCCGACTCGCCGGCCAATCAGAGCTGGGCCCAGCGTCAGCAGGAACTGGCCGAAGCGGGCGAAAGCGGCATCGGCAGCTGCTCGCCGGTCGGCGCCGGCGGCGAGACCGGCTGCTGGGTGGAGATGATGGAGCAATATCGCGAGGCCGAGACGAACGAGCCGGAATAATAACGCCCTTTCCTGAGGGCGCATCAAACATTGAAGGGCAGCGAGGCGAACCCTATCCGCCCGCTTTTTCCGCCGCGATCCAGGCCTCGACCTGGGCTTCGAGCACGTCCAAGGGCACCGCGCCGCGGCCTAACACCGCGTCATGGAAGGCGCGGATGTCGAAACCGGCGCCGAGTTCGGCTTGCGCCCTGTCGCGCAGCTCGTGAATCTTCAGCTCTCCGATCTTGTAGGCGAGTGCCTGGCCGGGCCAGCTGATATAGCGATTGACCTCGGCCTCGATATTGCCCTCGGTCAAAGCGGTGTTGTCGCGCATGAACTCGATCGCCCGCTCCTTCGACCAGTCCTTTGAATGGATGCCGGTGTCGACGACGAGCCGCGCCGCTCGCCACATCTCGTAGGAAAGCTGCCCCATCTTCTTGGCCGGCGTGTCGTAGATGCCCATTTCCTCGCCGAGGCTTTCCGAATAGAGCCCCCAGCCCTCGACGAAGGCGGTGAAGAAGGTGCCGTGGCGGCGCCAGTCGGGCATGTCGAGCTCCTGCTGGAGCGCGATCTGGTGATGATGGCCGGGCACCGCCTCGTGCACCGAAAGCGCCGGCACCTCCCACAAGGGCCGCTGGTCGAGCTTGGAGGTGTTGACATAATATATGCCCGGCTTGCCGGTCTCGAGCGAGCCGCTGTTATAATAGGCGGTGGTGGTGTTGGGCGCGATCTCGGGCGGAATCTCGCGGATCGTATAGGGCAGCCGCGGCAGCAGCCCGAACAGGCGCGGCATTTGGCCGTCGAGCTTCTTGGTCTCGTAGCCGACCGCCTCCATCAGCTCTTCCGGCGACTTCGCATAATATTTGGGGTTGGTGCGCAAATCCTCGATGAAGGCCTCGCGGCTGTCGAAACCCGCCTCGTCGGCGACCTTCTCCATCTCGGCGCGGATGCGCGCGACCTCCTGAAGGCCGATCTCGTGGATTTCCTCGGGCGTAAGGTCGGTCGTCGTCATCGTCCGCACCCGATAGCCGTAATATTGCTCGCCCCCGGGCTGCGCGGCGATGCTCACCCCGGGGTTGCAGTTGGGGGCATATTCGCGCGTGTACCATTCGTGATGCTCGCGATAGGCGTCGCGCACCGGGCCGCCGATGAGCTCCGCGGCACGCGTCTTCATCGCTTCCCATTCGGCCTCATTCATGTCGGGGGGCGGGTCGCCCTCGAACGGCGCGTAGAGCCGGGTTGCGGCGGGATCCTCGCCGATCACCCCGGAGATGCTGTTCTCGAAGCCCGCCATCGCCGCGCAGGGCAGCGTATAGCCCTCCTCGATCGCGCGGGTGCTAATCCGGATCGCCTCCTCATTATAGTCGGGATAGGCGGCGAGACGCTTCAGGTAATTCTCATAATCCTCGCGGCTCTTGAAGGCGAGCTGCTCGCCGAGCCCGGCGAAGCTCTGGTGCCAGCCCGAGCGGTTGGTGAAAAGCATCATGCGCTGGCCGAAGCTGTTCGCCTCGATCGCGTTGCTAAGCGTGCGCATGAGGATGTGCTTGTTGGTCCGCTCGGCGGGCGAGAGGCCCGTATCGGGGATCGCTTCCAGCCGTTCGAGGAACGCCTCCATTTCGGCCGCGCGCCGGTCCTCGGCTGCCAGGCTGATGTCGGCGAGGCGGTCGTCATGGTCCTTGACCCCCAGCATCGAGGCGAAGGCGGGGTTCTCGCGCAGCACCCAGGCCCAATATTCCTCCGTAAGCGCCTCGAAATCGTCGGAGGGCGTCGCGGCCGCCGGAGCGGCGAGCGCGATGGCGGCGGCAAGGGCGAGTGCGGCGGCGTGACGGCGCATGGCGGATCTCCCTGACATGGAATCGTCGCCACCTTATCGATGCCGCCGCGGGGCGCAAGCAACGAAGCGCGGCATCGCCCGTTCATTGCCATGCCAGGGAGAAGGACGATGAGCGACCATATCTACAAGATCCTCGAGCTCGTCGGCAGCTCGGACCAAAGCATCGAGGGCGCGATCGACAACGCCCTCGCCCGCGCCGGCGAGACGGTGCGCGACATCCGCTGGTTCGAGGTCGTCGAGACCCGCGGCCATGTCGAAGGCGGCAAGGTGGCGCATTATCAGGTGACGCTGCGACTCGGCTTTACCCTGGAAAGCGCCGGCTGATCGGCTTTCGCCGCCCCCTTGCGAAGGGCATGCGCTTTGCAACCTATCGGGAAAAAACTGTCCGAAATTGGTGCGCTAGAGCCCTGGCGGGAGAATCCCTTTGAACCGCCACCCCCCGTCCGGTATGTAATTGTTCGCATGATCGAAAGGACATCCACGGAAGGGGGTGTGCATGGTAAACGTTCAACAGCATGACCGCGAGGAGCGGCCGAACCGGTCGAGCCCGATGCCGAGCAAGTCGGTCGCCGCCGCGCGCAAGGACGGCCATCAGGCTGCCGAGGACATGTCGAACATGTCCGTGATCGGCGCCGACATCACCATCAATGGCGACATCGAGGCCTCGGTCGACCTCCTCATCGAAGGCAAGGTGCACGGCGACGTGCGCTGCGCCACGCTTATCCTCGGCGAGAAGAGCTCGGTCAGCGGCAGCATATTCGCCGAGCGCGTGCGTGTCGGCGGCGCCGTCGAGGGCACGGTCGAAACCCGCGATCTGGCAATAGATGCGACCGCCCGTATCGGCGGCGACATCGTTTACGAGCGGCTTCGCGTCGCCAGCGGCGGCATCATCGAGGGAAGCATGAAACGCCCCGCCCAGCAGACGGTGGAGGAACCCAAGCGCGAAAGCCATGAGCGTGACGAGCACGACGCGTCGAAGGTGATGATTTTCGAAGACGACACTCTGCGCCGTCCGGCACGCAAGCCGAACGGGCAGATGGTTGATTGAGACCGGCCGAGACGCAACCCGGCGATAGCGACGCCCTTTTCGAGCTCAGGGATACCCTGATCGCCGCCGCCTGCGGCGAGCCGATCAGCCGGATCTACGCGGTGCGCTATACCGAATGCCGCGATCTGCTCGTATCCTCGCCGCTGCGCGACAGGCTGCCCGGCTATCTCACCACCTGCGTGACTTTGTTCCGCTTCCGCGATTTCATCCGCCTCTATCATGAGGACGAGGAGGCGCGCGTCGCCTTCATCAAGACCTCGCTTCAACCCTGTCTCCCGGCACAGCGGACCGGCAGCCCTTTCGATGTTTTCGAAGATTATGAGTTTTGATCGTCCCCTTCTCTGCCTGTTCGGCATCCATCGCCCGGGCACGGCGATCGCCTGGAACGAGGGCTATTATTTCGCCCGCTGCGAGCGCTGCGGGCACGATATCGTTCGCACCCCTTTGCGTCCCTGGCATATTCCGCGCGGACGACGCGTCGTTTGGCAGAGCGCCCCGCCGGCCAGCCATCCGCGTGCCCTGCTCGAAACGGGAAGCAGGGGCGGGCTGTCCGATCCGCTGCTCGAGGACATCCTCGCCCGCTTGCGAGAACGCGGCATCGTCGGCACCGAGGCGCAGCCGCAGGGCCATTTGCGGATAGAAGGGCAGGTGGACGGCGATCTCGCCTGCGAATCCTTGCTGCTCGAACAAAATGGCCGGGTGCGGGGAAGCATCCGCGCGCATCGGGTGCAGATCGCCGGGATGGTCGAGGGCGATGTCGATGCCGTTCATCTCAGCATCGCTGAGACCGCCTATGTCGCCGGCGACGTAAGCTATGTCCGCCTCAGGGTTGCGAGCGGCGGCGTCATCGACGGCGCGATGCGGCGCAAGGAGCTTCAGGCCGAAGATCTGAAGCTCGTCGTCGGCGACCGCGAGGGCTGAATTTCTGCGGTCATCGGCGTGCCGCTCACTCAATTGCCCCGTCCTCGGCGGTAAGCGAAATCGCCTGCGGACTGACTTGTTCCGGCTGGGACCGCTCCTCTTTCATCTTCGGAGCCCGCGGCTGCCAAGCTTTGAGATGCTGGCCGACATGTTCGTAAAATGCGGGAACGGCTTCCTCGAGTTCGTTGATCAGGGTCCGGCGCTGCTCGAACCTATGGCCGAGATCGGTGAGCCAGATTACCTCGAAGCCGGTTACCTGCATTTTGCCCTTGTCGTCTTGGATTCGGTCAGGATCGTCCCGCAAGTCACTCAAAGTAAACTGGCTGTCGGGCGAGGTCGCGGGCCATTGACAGCGGATGTGAATATGCTTCTCCGCCTCCGTTTCCTGGGGTATTTGCCGCAGGAGCCAGTTAAGTCTCGCACGGCTCGATTTGCGGTCCCGGGGCGCTTTCAGCTTCATCGAGACGAGAATGCTTCGCCTGCGCAGGTCCAGCGTCACCAATAGCGGCGAGGCGGCATCCGGAATGTCGATCTCGACTTCGAGCCGCTGTTCGTCGCACAAGCTCGCTACATCATCTGCGAAGCGGATTTGGGGATCGTTTTTCGCGCCCCAGGACAGGCGCTGCCGCACCGGCTGCTGCAGCTGGCGGCTCAAGGTCAGACACAGGTCGCGCGCTTCCTGCTGCCACGCTTCGGCGACCGCATGCACCAGCAGCGAATCCTGCGGCGTGCCGCCTGCTTTCACCTTGGTCAGCAGCTCGCTCCATTCGTGAGGCATTTGCTTGAAGTTCTGAACCCCGGCACTGTCGTGGCTTATGAAGCGGCGAAATTCGCTGAGCACATAGGCTTGGTCGTCATCCCCGACTTCCTTGTTCTGCACCAGCAAATCCGCTTCGGTGAGGATGTGCATCCATGAAAAATGGAATAGCTCGACCGGGCCGTAGCGCTTGATATTGGCCTGCAGTGGGTGATGCTGCGGCACCGCGGAAAACTGGTTGGAAATCGTAATGACCGCATCGAGCCGATTCTTCTTGGCCAGTTCGAGATATCGCTCAAGCTGCGGCGCCGAAATCTCCTCCTTGCCGACCTTGGCCTCGACGAGTGCGGTCCAGCGCTTGCCCCATTTGTCGAGCACCAGCAATCCATCGGGTCGGCCGAGATCAGGCTCCCTTCGGGCGCATTTGAATTCGATTTCCGTGTAGCAGCGCAACTTGCCCGTCTTGCCCGGCGGCTGGCCGATAGCTTTGAGCAGATTCTCGCGCAACTCCCTCACCTTTGCGAGGGTGGCAAGGAAAATTGACAGGGTCCGCCCCTCTTTGGATGTCTCGGCGAGGATGGGGAACAGACGCGCCCTCTCCGCTCGCTTGATGCAGTCGGGAAGATCGGACATTATAAACTCCCGCAGTGAAAAGCTGATCTAGCTTTCATCCGCTACCGGAGCGTTGGGGCCGTTTTGCTTGATTGAATCGATGGCGTTATGGGCATTCGCTTTCGAGCTATAGCCCTCGGTCCAGAAAATGGTCTCGGCATTATATTTGAAATTGACTCGATATTCCCCTGCTCTGTCCCTCGTAATCACGAATTTGTAAGACATTATCGCTCCCCTTTTTGGCCGGATTGAAACTATGGTTTGCAGCATAGCCGACATTTCGGCCTCGGCAAGACCAGCGGGCTGCTATATTCCTGTCCGCCACGACCGCATCACGGCCAACCACGCCGGTCGCGCCAGTTCTTGAGGACGAATTTGCTGCGCAGCCGTCTCAGAGCGGGCTTGAGGCCGAAAATGTCCCAATCGTCGAGCCTGCCGACATCGCCGCATTCGGCGATGAAGCGCTCGCGCGTGCTGCGCTCCGGATCTCGCAGCATGCGGCGTTGGATCGGGGCGGCCGACAAATTCATTGTGATGGCCGAGCACCCCGGTCGAGCGCAGCGACAGGCCGAGCAGGCTGCTTCCCGTCCGCGGCTCGCCGCAGATCATATAGCCGCGCTGTTGCGTCATATCCCCCTGCTCCGCCGCTAATCCCGGCCTTGCCACCCGATGCGCGGATCGTGCAAGCCGTTATCGGGAAACGGGAACGGATTCGCCGGATCGATGGCGAAGGAGGAAAACCGGGCATGGCTGCGAAGGGCGCGATCTTCGATGAGGAGATGTTCGCCGCCGCGACGAAGGAGCTGAGCGCCGGGGAGGAGGAGCGGCTGCGCCGCCGCTTCGAGGAGCGCAAGCCCGCCGAGCTCGACCGCGCCGAAGAGTCCTAGGGCCGGCGATGCACGGTGTCGCGCTCGCTTCCGAAGAGGATTTCGAGGGCTGGCGCAAGGCCGCCCGGGCGCTCGCTTTCGCCGGCGTGCCTCCCGAGGCGGTGAGCTGGAGGGTCGCCGGCGACGCCGACGATCTCTTCGCCGCGGCCGAACCGCCGCCTCCCGCCGCCGAAACGCCCGCCTTTTCGGTCCCGCGCGCCTTCCTCACCCTCGCCGAGACGGTGATCGGCCATTCGGACCCGGGGCGGTTCGCGCTTCTCTACGCGCTGCTCGTCAGGCTGCGCGACAATCCGCGGCTGTTCGACGAGGGCGGCGACGCGCTCGTCCAGCGGCTCGAAGCGATGGCCAGGGAGGTGCGTCGCACCAAGGGAGAACGGCCTGTGAAAGGAGACAATATCGAGGCCGCCTGGGCAGCGCTCAAGGAAGAGGCGAAGGGCTGCACCCGCTGCCACCTCTACAAGCATGCGACCCAGACGGTATTCGGCGAAGGGCCGCTCGAGGCGAAGATCATGTTCGTCGGCGAGCAGCCCGGCGACCAGGAGGACATCGCCGGCCGCCCCTTCGTCGGCCCGGCGGGGCAGCTGTTCGACCGCGCGCTCGGCGATGCCGGGGTCGATCGCTCGGCCGCCTATGTCACCAACGCCGTCAAGCATTTCAAGTTCGTGCCCCGCGGGCAGCGGCGCATCCATCAAAAGCCCAATGCCGCCGAGATCGAGGCCTGCCGCTGGTGGGTCGAGCAGGAACGCATGCTGCTCCGCCCGTCGGTCACGGTCGCGCTGGGCGCCACCGCCGCGCGCTCGCTGTTCGGCAAGGCGATGGCGATCGGCCGCAACCGCGGCCAGCCCCACAGCCTGCCGGACGAGGAGGGCGAGGCCTGGATCACCGTCCATCCTTCCTATCTGCTGCGCGTCCCCGACGAAAGGAAGGAAGCGGAATATAGCGGCTTCGTCGAGGATCTGGTGCGCATCAAGGCGCGCGCCGAAGCGCTTGCCGATTAGACCGCGTCGAGCTCGAAATCGGCGGGGTCGGGTCCGGTGCGCCCTCGCGGATCGTCGAGCGCGGCGAGCGCTTCCATGTCCTCTTTTTCGAGCTCAACACCCAGCGCGCCGAAATTGTCGCGCATATGGTTTGGATCGCTCGCCTTGGGGATGACGCTGAAGCCCTTTTGCAGATGCCAGGCGATCACCACCTGAGCAGGGCTCGCGCCGCGGCGCTCGGCGACCGCGCCGATCGTCGGATCGTCGAGCAGCCCGCCCTTGCCGAGCGGGCTCCAGCTTTGCGTCGCGATTCCCTTGTCGCGGTGGAAGGCGGAAAGCTCGCGCTGCTGGAAGCGGGGATGGAGCTCGATCTGGTTGACCGCCGGCAGCACCCCGGTCTCGCGTTCGAGCCGCTCGATCTGCGCGGCGTCGAAATTGGAGACGCCGATCGATCTCGCCCGCCCCTCCTCGCGCAGCTCGATGAGCGCCTCCCAGGTCTCAAGATAGAGATCGCTCGACGGCACCGGCCAGTGGATGAGATAAAGCTCGACATGTTCGCGCCCCAGCCGCTCGAGGCTCGCCGCCAGCGCCGCGCGCGTCCGCCGGCGGCCATGGGCGTCGTTCCAGACCTTGGTCGTCACCCAGGTCTCGCCGGCCCCGGCGAGCGCCTCGCCGACGCCGCGCTCGTTGCCGTAGACGGCGGCGGTGTCGATCAGCGCATAGCCGGCGCGGATCGCCTCGCGCACCGCCGCCGCGGCCTCGTCGTTCGAAATGCGCCAGGTGCCGAAGCCGAGCTGCGGCATCACCCGCCCGTCATTGAGAGTCAGCAAGGGATGGGTCATCGCTCGATCCGAACCAGCATCTTGCCGATATTCTCGCCCCTGAACAGGCCGATGAACGCCTCGGGCATCGCCTCGATCCCGTCATGGACGGTCTCGCGCGCGACCACCTTGCCTTGCGCGACCCAGCCGCCCATGTCGCGGTAGAAGGCGTCGAGCCGGTCGAGGAAATCGGGGTAGAGAAAGCCCTGCAGGCGGATGCGCGCGGCTATGATGCGCATGATGTAGCGGAAGCGGTGCTCCGAGCCGCGGTTGTAGTCCTCGATCATGCCGCAGATCGCGAAGCGTGCATGGTCCGCGGCATGGGCGAAGGCGGCGTCGAGATGGTCGCCGCCGACATTGTCGAAATAGACGTCGATCCCCGGCGCGCCGAGCTTCTCGACCGCCCTCCCCAGCGCTTCGGCGATCGGTCCGGCCTTGTAGTCGATCACCCGGTCGGCGCCGATCTCGCGCACGAATGCGCATTTCTGCTCGCCCCCGGCCGAGCCGATCACCTTCATCCCCTCGGCCTTGGCGATCTGGACCACCGCCGAGCCGACCGCGCCCGCCGCCGCCGAGACGAAAACGAGGTCGTCCTTCTTGGCTTCGGCGACCTGCAGAAGACCAAAATAGGCGGTGCCGCCGGTGAGGCCGAGATTGCCCAGCCATTGCTGGTCGGGAACGCCTAGCTCGGGAAGCTTGCGCGCCGCCCTGGCCGGCAGCACCGCCTCCTCGCGCCAGCCGGCCATGTGGAAGACGAGATCGCCTTGCGAGAAGCCCGCGGCCTTCGATTCGACGACCTTGCCGACCGCGCCGCCTTCCATCGGCTCGCCGAGCCGGAACGGCTCGACATAGCTCTTCGCCTCGTTCATGCGGCCGCGCATATAGGGATCGACCGACAGCCAGTGATTGGTGATCCGCAGCTCGCCCTCCCCGGGCGGCGGGAGGTCCTGCTCGACGAGCTCGAAATCCTCCTTCGCGGGCAGGCCCTCGGGCCGCGAGCGCAATGTCCAGGCGCGTGGCATGTTCGCTATCCTCCTCGGCTTTCAGATAAGCTGCGGCGGCGCATCGGCCGGGCCCGCTCGAAGTCGCGCCCGTGCCTCCTCCGCCCCGGCTTTCGGATAAAAGAGACCCGGCCCTCTGAGGGCCGGGTCAGGAAGCTCCCGCATTTCGGGGCTGCGGGGAAGTGCGTTGTTATGAATAAGTTCCGGAGAAGCTGCGGTTCAGCATGTGCGGACCTTCGCTTCCCTGATCCTCGCGCTCGAAAAGGGCACGGCTGCGCTCCTCCTCGCGCCAGGCGTTCATCGCCTCGTCGGCGGTCTTGTCGATGAAGATCTTGCCGTCGTCGATGCGATCGATCCACGAACAGGGGATCGAATGATGGATGCCGCCGCTGTTCTCGTCATTCCGGGCGAGGATGATGCGCTCGCCCCGAATATAGTCGACGCGGCCGATATGCTCCTCGTCGGAGCCGACGACCTCCATGTCCTTCTCGACCTCGTTCAGCGTCTCGCGCTGCTCGCTGCGGCGCTTGCGCCACTGCCGGAATTCATTGTCGAAGCGCGTCTGGTTCTCGCGCCGGAATTCCTCATAGTCGCGGTCGAACTCGGCGAGCTGCCGGTTGCGCCATTCGGCATAGTTGCGATCGTAGACATCGCCGCGGTCATGATCGTATCTGGCTCTTCTGAAGCGCCGGCTTCGCGAAGCGTAGCCGCCGTAGAAGGTCGACGATATGGGATGGGCGCCGTGGGTTCCGGTCGAGCCGGCGTCGACGCGGTCGAAGCGCGTGCCTTCCCAGCCGCTGCGTCCGCCGAAGCCGCTTCCGGTCCAGACCGGCTGGCGGCGCGGGCCGTGATTTTCCTCATAGTCGCTCGAGCCGTAAGTGGGATGCCAGTCGGGATGCCGCTCCCAATCCTGGTCCTCGCTGCGCATGGCGCGTTCCCGGCGCCAGCGGCGTTCGTCCATTTCGCGGCGCCGTTCGGCTTCGTCGTCGCCGAACCAGCTTCTCACTTCGTCGCCGGCCTTGTCGAAAAAGCCGCGATCCTCGTCGAAATCGCGCCTGCGTGCATAATCATGGTCCGGATCGTAGCCGGGGCGCCATCGGGCCCTGTTTTCGCGTCTGTATCTATCCATGACGAATCCTCCATTCCTTCTTCAAATCCTCGTGATCAGGCGGGCCGCAAACACGGCGGGAAGCCGTCCTCGCCCATCTATTCACTTGAAAAACAAAGGAATATATGGATTCGTTCCGGCGTCCGGGACGGACCGTTGCCGGGCATCGCCGGGCCGTGACGAGGCTTGGAATCCAGCGCATTTCGGCGGGGATTTGGTGGAGCCGGGGGGATTCGAACCCCCGACCTCTGCAGTGCGATTGCAGCGCTCTCCCAGCTGAGCTACGGCCCCAAGGGAAGCGGTCCCATAGCGGCGGGCACGTGATGATGCAATGCGGCATCGGCCTGTCCACCGCAAGCGCCGCCGGGAGCGAGAAAGGCGCTTTTCCCCGCCGTCGCGAGCCGCCATATCGCCCGTCATGGCCGCGCTTCCCGATCCCATTCCCGCCGCGACGCTGGTGCCGATGCGCGAGAAGGCCGTAGGGCCGCCCGAAATCCTGTTCATGGAGCGCAGCGCCGGGATGGCGTTCGCGGCCGGGGCGCTCGTCTTCCCCGGCGGCCGCATCGAGGCCGGGGACCGGACGCTTGGCCGCCGGCTCGCGCCGGAGCGCGAAGACGCCGCCGCGCGCATCGCCGCGATCCGCGAGACGATCGAGGAAACGGGCTTCGCTCCCGCCCTGACGCCGGCGGAGCCGGCCGCCGTCCGCGCGCTGCGCGACGGGCTGCGCGACGGCATGCGTTTCGCGGAGCTGCTCGAAGCGCGCGGCCTCGCGCTCGATCTCGACGCGCTCACCCCCTTTTCGCGCTGGTGCCCGACCTTCAAGGAGGTGCGGCGCTTCGACACGATCTTCTTCCTCGCCGAGGCGCCGCCGGGACGCCAGGCGCCCGATGCCCAGGAAGGCGAGGCCGAACGCATCTTCTGGGCCGATGCCGCGGAAATCCTGAGCCGCTGCCGCGAAGACCGCGCCCATGCGATCTTCCCCACCCGCCGCAATCTCGAGCGGCTCGCGCGTTTTTCCTCGCTCGCCGAGGCGCGCGATGAGGCGCGGGCGATCGGGGTGGAAAAGATCGTGCCCTGGGTCGAGGAGCGGGACGGCGAGCAATGGCTCTGCATCCCCGAGGGGCTCGGCTATCCGGTGACCGCCGAGCCGCTCGCCACCGCGCGGCGCATATGATCGCGCCGCGCGGCTAGCCGACCAGCTTCTCGATCGTCCCTTCCCCGGGATAGGCGAAGAGGATGTCGGCGCCCTCGCCGAAGGCGATCTCGCAGCCATCCTCGGCGATCCAGGCGGCGCCGGCTGCCAGCGCCTCGCCGTCGATCCTGCCTTCGCCGGCGACGGGCACGATCCAGATCCGCCGCGCATCCGAAAGCCGCCCCTTGCCCGCGCGCCGCCAGCGCTCGAAGACGAAGGCTGGCCCGTCGGCGAGGATCTCGCGCCCCGGCTCTGCCTCATAAGGGCGAAAGGGGGCGACATAGGGCACCGGCTCGGCGGCCTCGACGGCCTCGTCGACATGGAGCTCGCGCCCGCGCCCGTAATCGTGGAGGCGCAAGGTGCAGTCGACATTCTGCTGCACCTCGACGAGCGCGAGGCCGGCGCCCAACGCATGGATGGTCCCCGCCGGCGTGTAATAGCTGTCGCCGGCACGGGCGGCGCGCCAGCGCAGCATGTCCTCGATCGTGCCGTCCAGCGCGGCGAGGCGAAGCTCCTCGCGCGTCATCACCTCGCGCAGGCCGAGGCCGATCATCGCATGCGGCTCGGCGGCGAGCACCAGCCAGGCCTCGTCCTTGCCGCCCGCATATCCCTTCGCCCGCGCGAGCTCGTCGCCAGGATGGACCTGGACCGACAGCTTCTCGGAGGTGAAGAGATATTTGACGAGCAGCGGCGGCCGCTCGTCGCGCGGATGCTCGAACCAGATTTCGCCGACCGGCGGCGCGTCGGACGGCACCGGCGCGAAGCCGGGCGGCAGGTCGCGCCGGCCCCAGACCTTCTCGACCCTGCGGGTGCGCAGCTTCAGCGCCGCCATCTTTTCTCCCTTCGCCTTGCGGCCTTAGCGGCTCTGCGGGCAAAGGCGAAGAGGCTTGGCCGTCGCAACTTTCGCCGACGCTGCTTTCCGGGAAAATTCATTTGCGGTTCATGCGGGCGATGGGAAATGCCAGGTGATATTATATCATTAAATACGGGAATCCGGAATGTTTCGTCGCTCGTCCATCTTCCTCCTGCTCGCCGGCGCCGCCATGCCCGCCCTCGCCCAGCAGCCCGCGCCGCAGGACAATGACGTCGCCCGGCAGACGCCGCCCCCCGGGGAGGATGATTATCACGCGGTCGAGGCCGAGACGATCATCGTCACCGCCGACTATGTCCGCGAGCTCGACATTCTCGCCGGCAAATCGGTGCTTCAGGGCGAGGACCTCGTCGAGGACATCCGCCCGCAGATCGGCGACACGCTGACCGACCTGCCCGGCGTTTCGGCGACCTCCTTCGCGCCCGGCGCCTCGCGGCCGGTGCTGCGCGGCTTCCAGGGCCCGCGCATCCGGGTGCTTACCGACGGCATCGGCACGATCGACGTTTCGATTACTTCGGCCGACCACGCGGTCACCGTCGATCCGCTGACCGCCGAGCGCATCGAGGTGCTGCAGGGGCCCGCCGTGCTGCTGTTCGGGAGCCAGGCGATCGGCGGCGCGGTCAATGTCCTCGACCGGCGCATCCCGCGCCGCATTCCCGACGAGCCCGCCCATGTCGTCGTCACCGGCGCGCTTGCCTCCGCCGCCGACGAGCGCAGCATCGGCGGCGCTTTCGACGTGCCGCTCGGCGCCGGCTTCGTCTTCCATCTCGACGGCAGCTGGCGCGACACCGACGATCTCGAGGTCGGCGGCTTCGTGCTGTCCGAGCCGTTGCGCGCCGAGCAGCTCGAGATCGCCGAGGAAGAGCTCGAGGAAGGCCATGAAGAGGAGGCCGAGGAGGCGCTCGAATTCGCCGATCTCAAGGATGTGCTTCCCAACAGCGCCACCGAGACGAGGACGCTCGGCGCCGGCCTCGGCTGGATTCGCGGCGACGACAATATCGGCGTCTCGGTGGGCTGGTACGAGACCGATTATGGCGTTCCGACGCGCCCCGGCGCAGGCCATCATCACGGCGAGGAGGAAGAGGAGGAAGAGAACGACGAGGAAGAGCATGAAGAGGAAGAAGGCCACGGGCATGGCGAGGAGCCGGTCTCGATCGCCCTCGACCAGCTGCGCGTGGACGCGCGCGCCCAGTTCGGCCTCGGCGGCTTTTTCGAGCGCGTCCGCCTCCGCGGCGTCTATGCCGATTACGAGCATACCGAGTTCGAAGGCGACGAAGTCGGCACCGTGTTCAGGAACGAAGGCCTGGAAGGCCGGATCGAGCTCGTCCAGGCGGACCGCGACGGCTGGCGCGGCGTGATCGGCGCGCAGGGCTTCCTGCGCGATTTCGAGGCGGTCGGCCCCGAAGCCTTCGTGCCCCCCAATGAAACCAGCCAATACGGCCTGTTCACCCTGCAGGAATTCGCTTTCGGCAGGACCGGCCTCGAGCTTGCCCTGCGCTACGAACATGCCGAGGCCAGCTCAGATTCGGTGCTCATCGGCGATCATGAGGACGGCGCGACCGTCGCCGTCGATCGCGGCTTCGACGCCTTTTCGGCCGCCGCTGGCATCTCCTATGACGTGGCGCCGCAGTTCAAGGTCGGGCTCAACGCCTCCCGCGTCGAGCGCGCGCCCTCGGCCGAGGAGCTGTTTTCCAACGGTCCTCATATCGCCACCCAGGCGTTCGAGATCGGCGATCCGGAATTCGTCACCGAAAAAAGCCTCGGCCTCGAAGCCTATGCCCGCGGGCTCCTGGGGCCGGTGCGGCTCGGCTTCGCCGCCTTCGCGAGCTGGTTCGACGACTATATCTACGAGATCGCCACCGGCGAGGAGGAGGACGAGCTTCCCGTCTTCAGGTTCCGCCAGGACGACGCCACCTATTACGGTTTCGAATTCCAGTTCGAGGCGCCGCTTCACAGCGGCGACGCGCTGGAGATCACCGCCGACGGCGTTGCCGATTTCGTCCGCGCGACGATCGAGGAGAACGACATGCCGGTGCCCCGCATCCCGCCGCTCAGGCTGCTCGGCGGGCTCGAGGCGCGAAGCGGCGCACTCGGCGGGCGGGTCGAGGTCGAATGGGTCGCCGAGCAGGACCGGGTCGCGCCCTTCGAGCTGCCCACCGACAGCTTCACGCTCGTCAATGCCTCGCTCTCCTGGCGCCCGTTCGGCGAAGGCAGCGCTTCCGTGCTCATCGCCTCGGTCGAAAATATCTTCGATGTCGAGGCGCGCCGCCACGCTTCCTTCACCAAGGATTTCGTGCCCCTGCCGGGCCGCGATTTCAGGCTGAGCGCGCGCCTGAGCTTCTAGGCGGGCTCGTCATCGGCCGGATCGCTCCTCCCGGTTGGGAGGGGCGCCTCAATTGGCGACGGTGGCGTCGACCTTCTCGACCCATTCGGGAAAGAAGCTCGGCTCGCGGTTCGACCAGCCGGGCGCGGTCGCCGCGGCTTCGCTGATCGATTGCAGGAGGCTGCGACGCTTGTCGGGATGGAGGTGCGGCAGCGCCGCGGCGGCGCAGAAGGCGCCCGGAAGCCACGGCCTGACCGCGGCCGTCATCAACCGCTCATAGAGAAAGCGATAGGAGATGAAGCAGGGCAGCCGATCCTGGCCAAGATCGAAGGCGGTCATCGTCACCAGCGGCGCCATCATCGGCTCCATTTCGGAAAGGCCGCTGTCATCGGGGATGCAGGAGCGGATATGGTCGAGACGTTTGTAGACCCGTGCCTGAGCGCGGATCGAGGCCGCCTCGGCGACGTCGCGCGACCAGCGCTTGACCGGATTGCGCCGGCCGAGGCCGACGTCGAGCGAACGGCGAATATAGCGTTGGGTCGCGGCGGAAAAGCTCGCGAACTCTTTCATCTCTGCGAGCGTAAGCGCGCCGTCGGCGGGCTTCGTCTGCGCACCCATGATCCACTCCTTGGTTGCCCGGGGATCATGACCTCGTCAGGGTTAGCATAGTGTTAATCACGACCCCGCTCCCCGGCGGAACTGAATCAGAACTGCCGAATCCTGGCAAGGGAAACGGCGTTTTTTGCTGTGGAAAGCGCACACTGTCGCAATTTGGCAACAGCCGCGCCTAACGCTCCTTCTTTGGGTAGCCCGACGAGGGGGCAGGCTCGTCGCCGCCCGGCTGGGTCATCGTCGGGGGGTCGGAAGCGTCCATCGATTCGTCGAGCGCCGCGTTCAGCTCGGCATCCTCGTCGACGGGGTCTTTCTTGAGTTTTCTGCGTATTTCCGCGTCCTGGAGCGCGCGCTGCCCGGGCTCCTGGGCGAAATGCTCCTCCCCCTTCGCTTTCGCCTTGCCCCTTGGGCGCTTGCCGTCAGCCATGTTCCAGCACCTCCGTCTGGGGCAACGAGAGGGCGGCGGCGCGGGTTCCCGCCGCGAGGCGCGGTTTGCCGGGCATATCGCCGCGCTTTCGACCGACGCGCCCGAACTTTCGGCGAACGACCGCCGCGGCAAGGGTTTTCGCCGCTTGCCACGTCTATATGAAAGCCCATGGCCAGCCTGCCCAGCTTCCGCCGCGCCTATCCGGATTTCGCTATCGCCGCCAAGTCGGCGATCGGCTTCTGGGGCCTGTATTTCGCGCTGGTGACGACGCGATCCTATGTCATGGACCATCCCTATCAGCTCGAGCTGATGTCGCGGCGAATCATCGTCACCGCCATCGGCATCGGCATCTGTTTCATCATCTATCTCGCTCTGCAGCGCCTCAGGGACAGTTCGCTGCGCCGCCAGATACTCGCCGCGCTGAGCGTCGCGGTGCCGTTCGCGATCGTCCTCGCCGCGATCCATTTCTACATCTTCAACGTCTATCACCCGCCCGACCCCTGGTGGCAGGAAATGGATCGCGACGCGCAGATTTACAAAGCCACCAACCATATCGTCGATCTGTCGATCAACTGGCTGTTCTTCCTCATCGCCTGGACCGGCCTCTATCTTTCCGTCGGCTATGCCGCCCGCACCGTCGAGGCCGAGCGCAACGTCTCGCGCTACCGGGACGAGGCGCAGGCGGCGCAGCTGCGCGCGCTCCGCTATCAGGTCAATCCGCATTTCCTGTTCAACACTTTGAACTCGCTGTCCTCGCTCATCATGTCGGGGCGCAAGGAAGAAGCCGAGCGGATGACGATGAATCTTTCGACCTTCTTCCGCTCGACGCTCGCCGTCGACCCGTCGGACGATCTGCCGCTGGCCGAGGAGATCGCGCTCCAGCGCCTCTATCTCGAGATCGAGCGGGTGCGCTTTCCCGAGCGGCTGCGCACCGAAATCTCGATACCGGATTCGCTTGAATCGGTGATGATCCCGGCGCTGCTGCTCCAGCCGCTGGTCGAGAATGCGATCAAATATGGCGTCGCCCGGGCGCGGCGAACGGTGACGGTCTCGATCCGCGCCTATGAAGAGGCCGGCAGCCTGCATATAAAGGTCTCCGACGACGGCGGGCCGGCCGAGCTCGATTTCCCGCCCCGGGACGACAACGGCACCGGCGTCGGGCTGCGCAACGTCAGCGAGCGGCTGCGCGCGCGCTTCGGCGAGGACAGCGGCGTCTTCGCCGGGCCCAATCCGCAGGGAGGCTTCACGGTGCATCTGATCATGCCGGTGGTGCGCGAATGAGCGATGCCGAAAACCGCGAGGCGCCTTTGCGCGTCCTCATCGTCGACGACGAGCCGCTCGCGGTCGAGCGCCTCCAGATGTTGCTCGATCGCTGCGAGGACGCCGCGCTCGCCGGCACCGCCCAGGACGGCGAGGCGGCGCTGCGCATGGCCGAGCAGGTCGGCCCCGACCTGTTGCTGCTCGACATCTCGATGCCGGGGCTCGACGGCATCGACGTCGCCCGCGCGCTCGCCCGCGGCGAGGCCGATCCGGCGGTCGTCTTCGTCACCGCCTTCGACAATTTCGCCGTCTCCGCCTTCGATGTCGCCGCGGTCGACTATCTCCTGAAGCCGGTGGCGCAGGAGCGGCTGGAGCGCGCCCTCGAGCGTGCCCGCGGCCATCGCCGCTCGGCCACGCAGGTCCCCAAGCGGAGCAACGACAGCGCCTATGTCAGCCATTTCTGGGTGCCGGACCGCAACGAGCTGGTCCGCGTCGCGGCCGAGGATATCGACCGCATCACCGCCGAGCGTGACTATATGCGCCTCCATGTCGGGCGGAAGAGCTGGCTCATCCACCGCACCATATCGAAGCTCGAGGAGGAGCTGGATCCGGCGCGCTTCATCCGTCTCCACCGCTCGGCGATCGTGCGGCGGGATTTCATCGAGGCGCTCGTTCATCAAAGGAAAGGCGGCTGGACCGCCAGGCTCGCCGACGGCAGCGAGCAGAGCGTCGGACGCTCATATGTCGCCGGGGCGAAAGCTATAGCCGGACGGTAGCGCCGGGGAAGAGCGCCGTCCGTCCGGCTCGCTCGTCAGGCAATGGCCGGACCTACCGCGAAAGCGGTCGAAAGCGTCGCGGCGAGCACTGCGGTGACCAGCATCATCGCTTTATGCAACATGGGAACCTCCTTTTTCCGGGCCGCCGGGGATTTGCGGCCACGCCCTCCTGATGCCGCACAAAGGCGCGCAGGGCATCCGTTGCTCGACCAAGCATCGGGATAATTCTGCGAGCCGGCGCGGCGGCGACGAAACAGCCTTTGGGGACGACGAACGCCGGCCGCTTAAGGCTTGCGCTGGCGCCCGTCCCGTAGCGGGACAGGCGAAAAGACGGGGCAGCGGGGGCGCTGCGAACCCGCTAGATTCCGCGCATGCGCATCTCCGCCAAAAGCGCCGGAAGGCTCGGCGCGAAACAGCTTCTCGGGCTCGCTCTGCTGATGGCGGTCGCCTCCTGCGTGCCCGCGGCCCAGGGCGGACCGGCGGCGCTTTCCCGCCACGGCGGCATGATCCCTCAAACACCCTCCGCCGCGGCCGCGGACGAGGCAGCCCCGTTCGTCGGCGAGGAAGCGATATTGCTCAATGTGGCGCTGCCCTTCACGCGCGGCGCCAACCCCGCCTCGCCGTCCTTCGTGCTCGGCGGCGACGGCGGGGTGCAGCTGCGGGCGCTCGAATGCCTCGCCGCCGCGGTCTATTACGAAGCCGCCTCCGAAAGCGAGGACGGGCAGCGCGCGGTCGCGCAGGTGGTCCTGAACCGGGTGCGCCACCCGGCCTATCCCGACAGCGTCTGCGGCGTCGTCTATCAGGGGCCGCAGCGCGCCGGCGGCGGCTGCCAGTTCACCTTCACCTGCGACGGCTCGCTCGCCCGCCGCCCCTCGGCGGCTGGCTGGAGGCAGGCGCACCGGATCGCCGCCGACGCGCTGGCCGGCAAGGTGCATGCAGGGGTCGGGCACGCGACCCATTACCACACCTTCCAGGTGCATCCGCACTGGGCGCCGAAGCTCGCCAAGGTCGCCGCGATCGGCGCGCATTTCTTCTATCGCTTTCCGGGGCCGAACGGCCGGCCGGGGGCGTTCAGCCGGCGCCATGCGGGCATCGAGCCAAGGGCCGCGCCCGCCTTCCTGCCGCAGCCGGCGGGCGAGACGATCGGCGATGCCGATTTCGCGGCCGCGCCTTCGGGCCCGCGGCTCAAGGTCGCGCCGGCGGTGCTCGAAGCGGCGAGCAGCGAGGCGGCCAAGGCGAGCCCCGATCTGCCGCCGGCGCCTGTCGTCTCGCGGCTGCCCCAGTCGCGGGTGCGGGCCGAATTCGCCAATAGCGGCCGGATGCGCGAGACCCCCGCCGGCTAGGCGCAATCGGACGGACCCGATCGCAACCGGCCCCGGCCGCCGGCCCGGACGTTCCGCCCGGCTCTAGACGAAGTCGCGCGGCGCTTTTTCTCTGCATTCCTCGCTGTCGGGCTTGCTGAAGCTCGCCGCCGTCGCGCGCAGCGCGAGGGAGGGCGCGGGAGGCGCGGGCGGCGGTGGAGGAGCGGGACGCCGGAAATCGGAAAGCTCGCGTTCCGCTGCCCGCGCCTCGCGCTTCATGTCCTGCGCCTCGCGCCGCATCTCGTCGGCGGCCTCCTCCATTTCGCCGGCCGCTTCGCGCAGCTCCTCGCCGGCCTCGATCAGCCCCTCATGGGTGACCCGCTCGCCGCGCCGCGCCGCCTCGGCGATCAGGCGCTCGCGATAACGCCGGTCGTCGAACCGGTCGGCCTCGCGCCGCATCTCGCGCGCGCCGCCCTCCATGCCGCGGGCGGCCTGCTCGAGACCATGCGCGGCGGCGGCGAGCCCGT
>JBHJHL010000006.1:0-17393 GCA_050330935.1 Sphingomonadaceae bacterium
CGCGAACTCGCCGCGAGTATCTTCGGCAAGGCGGTCGACTATGACCAGGTGCGCCTCAACCGGCGCAAATGGTTTCCCTTCCAGCCGAAGAAGACGCTGATGGCGCCCGACGGCAAGATCTGGTTCCACCCCAAGGGGCCCCATTGGTGCAATGACTTTGCCCGGGCGTCGCTCAAACGCCAGGCGCTGTTCCTTCATGAGATGACGCACATCTGGCAGCATCAGAGCGGCATCTGCCTGCCTCTGAAACGCCATCCCTTCGCCCGTTACAGCTACAGCCTCAAACCCGGCTGGCCGCTCAAACGCTACGGCCTCGAGCAGCAGGCCGAGATCGTCCGCCACGCCTTCCTGCTGAGGCAAGGAGCCAAGGTGCGCGGCGCGCCCCCGCTCGCGACGCTCGAGAGCATATTGCCGGAGAGATTCGCGCTGCACAAAAGGTGACGGCGTAATCCAGCCGCAGGGAACCATTGCAGATCGGATCACGTTGGGATTTGCGGAAGGGTAATGTTATGACATCACATTCGTTCTTGGGGATTCTGCTCGTGGGTTCGGCTCTGCTGTCCGCTTGCGCGACCCCTGCTTCGGCTCAACAGCAGGTCACCGCGGAAGAGGCGCTTCAAAACGCGTTTCAAGCCGAGCATCGAGCGTGGCAGGAAGATGCCGGAGACTGGCGTTCAGATCATCGCCATGCTCTCGAGATTCTTCAAACGATCAGCAGGCATTTCCAGAACGGCGATGGCGAGCTGCGGCGGCACATCGACATGATCGAACGTCACCGGGACATGCTCGAACGCCGGGACGACCTTGCGGGAATGGCCGATCATCACGCGCGCATGCGCACCAGGCATGAAGAAATGCGCGAGGCCCACCACCATATGATGGACGCGATCAACATGCTGGAGCGCGCCATCGAGGATGACATGCCGGCGACCGAGCTGCCGCCGGAAGCGCAGTAATCATCGAAGAGTCGATGAGCGGGAGCTTTACGCCGCCGTCACCGTCTGCTCGATCGCGCCGAAGATCGAATGGCCGTGCTCGTCCTCCATCCAGATGCGCACGGTGTCGCCGGCCTTGAGGAAGCCGCTTTTCGCCTCGCTGTCCGATATCGTCTCGACCATGCGCTGCTCGGCGAGGCAGCTATAGCCCCTGCCCCCTTGCGCCACGGGCTTGCCCGGCCCGCCGTCCTCGCCGCGATTCGAGACCGTGCCCGAGCCGACGATCGATCCCGCGCCGACATTGCGGGTCCTGGCGAGATGCGCGACCAGCGTGCCGAAATCGAAGGTCATGTCCTCGCCGGCATCCGCCCTGCCGAAAGCCTCGCCGTTCAGATCGACATAGAGGGTGCCGCTTAGCATCCCGTTCTTCCAGCGCCCGCCGAGCTCGTCGGGAGTGACGAGCACCGGCGACAGCGCGCTCGCCGGCTTCGATTGCAGGAATCCGAAGCCCTTGGCGAGCTCGGCCGGGATGAGGCCGCGATAGCTGATGTCGTTGACGAGGCCGACGAGCTTGATGTGCGCCAGCGCTTCCTTGGCATCGGTGCCGCGCGGCACGTCGTCGGTGACGACGACGATCTCGGCCTCGAGGTCGCAGCCCCAGCTCGCGTCGGGCAGCGGGATCGGTTCGCGCGGACCTAGCATCTCGTCCGAGGCGCCCTGATACATCAGCGGATCGGTCCAGAAGCTGTCGGGAATCTCGGCGCCGCGCGCCTGGCGGACGAGCTTGACATGGTTCACATAGGCCGAGCCGTCGGCCCATTGATAGGCGCGCGGCAGCGGCGCGGCGGCCTCGCTCGGGTCGAAGCGCGCGGTGGGAATGGCGTCGGCGGCCAGATCCTCGGCCAGTCGGCGCAGCTTCGGCTCGGTTTCGGTCCAGTCGTCGAGCGCCGCCTGCAGCGTCGGCGCGATATGGCCGGCATCGGCATAGACGGAAAGGTCGTGGCTGACGACGACGAGCCGGCCGTCGCGCCCCGATTTCAACGAGCCGAGTTTCATCCTGATGTTCCCCTTTTTGTCACCCTGAACTCGTTTCAGGATCCATGGTGAAGCCGGATATCCTCTTTGCCCCTAGGCATCGATGCTGAAACAAGCTCGGCAGGACGGACTGGTTCCCCTCATCACGCGCGCAACTGGCATTTGGCCCATGCGTTGGTTAGGGGCAGCGAGCGATTCCATCATATCGGCCAGATTCCCGGAGATTTCCCATGCGCAGCATCGACCATTTCATCGGCGGCGAGACCGTCACCGCCGGCGATCGCGAGGGCGAGGTCTTCGATCCCAATAACGGCAATGTCCAGGCGAAGGTCCGCTTCGGCACCGCCGCCGAGCTCGACCGGGCGGTCGGGAAGGCGCTCGCCGCGCAGCCCGCCTGGGCGGCGACCAACCCGCAGCGCCGGGCGCGCGTGATGTTCAGATATAAGGAGCTTCTGGAAGCCCATATGGACGAGCTCGCCGAGCTTTTGTCCTCCGAGCATGGCAAGGTCGTCGCCGACGCCCGCGGCGACGTCCAGCGCGGGCTCGAGGTGATCGAATTCGCCTGCGGCATCCCGCATGTGCTGAAGGGCGAATATACGCAAGGCGCCGGGCCCGGCATCGACGTCTACTCGATGCGCCAGCCGCTCGGAGTGGTCGCCGGCATCACGCCGTTCAACTTCCCGGCGATGATCCCGATGTGGATGTTCGGCATCGCCATCGCCTGCGGCAACGCCTTCATCCTCAAGCCCTCCGAGCGCGATCCATCCGTCCCCGTGCGGCTCGCCGAGCTGATGAAGGAGGCGGGGCTGCCCGACGGCATCCTCCAGGTGCTTCACGGCGACAAGGAGATGGTCGACGCGATCCTCGATCATGAGGAGATCAGGGCGATAAGCTTCGTCGGCTCGTCGGACGTCGCCCACTACATCTATTCGCGCGGCACCGCCAACGGCAAGCGCGTCCAGGCGATGGGGGGCGCCAAGAATCACGGCATCGTCATGCCCGACGCCGATCTCGACCAGGTGGTGAACGATCTCGCCGGGGCCGCCTTCGGCTCGGCGGGCGAGCGCTGCATGGCGCTGCCCGTCGTCGTCCCGGTCGGCGACAGGACCGCCGAGGCGCTACGCGAGAAGCTTGTTCCCGCGATCGAGGCCCTGCGCGTCGGCATCTCGACCGACGAGGAGGCGCATTACGGCCCCGTCGTCAACGCCGCCCACAAGAAGAAGATCGAAAACTATATCCAGATGGGCATCGACGAAGGCGCCGAGCTCGTCGTCGACGGCCGCGGCTTCTCGCTCCAGGGCCATGAGGACGGCTTCTTCATCGGCCCGACCTTCTTCGACCGCGTGAAGCCCGACATGCAGAGCTACAAGGAGGAGATTTTCGGGCCCGTGCTGCAGATGGTCCGCGCCGAGTCTTTCGAGGAGGCGCTGAGGCTCCCTTCCGAGCATCAATATGGCAATGGCGTCGCCATCTTCACCCGCAACGGCCACGCCGCGCGCGAATTCGCCCATCGCGTGCAGGTCGGCATGGTGGGCGTCAACGTGCCGATCCCGGTGCCGGTCAGCTACCACACCTTCGGCGGCTGGAAGCGCTCGGCCTTCGGCGACATCAACCAGCATGGCGACGAGGGCGTGCGCTTCTGGACCAAGAAGAAGACGGTCACCCAGCGCTGGCCCGACGGCATGGCCGTGCCCGAGAATATGGAGGCGTTCCACATCCCGACGATGGGGTGAGGGCGCTTGCGGCGCACCGGGTTGGATCGTATATCTGGCAAGGATATCCGAAAGGCGGTAAATGAAGATGCAGATCGGCAAGTGGGGCAACAGCCTCGCAGTGCGCCTGCCCAAGGCGCTGGTCGAGCGGTTCGGGCTCAGCGAGGGCGACGAGATCGACTCGCGGGCGATCGAAACCGCGCTGGAGGCGAGCCTCGAGGATGAGAAGGAGAAGGAACGCCGACGCAAGGCGGCGCTGAAGGCGCTCGAGGCGCGCGCGTGGATTCCTTCCGGCTTCAAGTTCAATCGCGAGGAATTCTACGACGAGCTGATCGAAGAGCGGCACGGCCGGTTGTGGCGCTGACCTCGCTCGACACGAACATCCTCGTCTATGCCTTTCAAGCCGGTGCCAAGCACAAGCGCTCGCTAGCCATATTGGACGCGCGTCCTGTGGCGAGCGTTCAGATACTCAACGAATACGCCCATCTTTCGCGTCGCAAGCTGCGGCGTTCGTGGCGCGAGATCGAGCAGGACCTTGATATCGTGAGAACGATGGCCGCCACTGTCGAACCGATCACGGAGGCGGCCAATCGCGAGGCGTTGCGGATCGTCGGGCGCTATCAGCTTTCCTTCTACGATTCCGTTCTGCTTGCCGTCGCGCTCGAAAGCGGCGTGGAAACCCTCTATTCCGAAGACATGCAGGACGGCCTCGTGATCGACGAGCGCCTGACGATCGTGGACCCTTATGGCTGCTCGTGAGCACATCTCCTCCGCCTCTCCCTACGAGGCGGAGGTCGGCTTCTCGCGCGCGGTGCGGGTGGGCGATCGCATTCTCGTCTCGGGCACGGCGCCGGTCGAGCCGGACGGCTCCTCCACCCCCGGCGATGCCGAGGCCCAGGCGGAGCGATGCCTCGCGATCATCGTCCAGGCGATCGCGGAGCTGGGAGGAAATGCCGCCGACATCGTGCGCACGCGCATGTTCATCACCGATCCCGCCGACGCCGATGCGGTGGGCCGCGCCCATGGCGCGGTTTTAGGCGACATCCGCCCGGCCGCCACGATGGTCGTCGTCGCCGCGCTCGTCCGCCCCGAATGGAAAGTGGAAATCGAGGCCGAGGCGGTGCTAGGGGCGCGGCCATGAGCCAATATGATCTGACCGACGAGCAGCGCCAGATCCAGGAGACGGCGAGGGCGTTCACCGCCGATCGCATCGCGCCCAACGCCGCCGAATGGGACGAGAATCACGTCTTCCCGGGCGACGTGATCCGCGAGGCGGCGGAGCTGGGCTTCGGCGCGATCTACGTCTCGGAAGGATCGGGCGGCATCGGCCTCGGCCGGCTCGAGGCGGCGCTCGTCTTCGAGGCCATGGCCTATGGCTGCCCCTCGACCAGCGCCTTCATCTCGATCCACAATATGTGCGCCTGGATGATCGACCGCTTCGGCTCGGACGCGGTGAAGGAGAAATATCTTCCGTCGATGGCGCCTATGGAGCGGATGGGCAGCTACTGCCTCACCGAGCCGGGCTCGGGCTCCGACGCCGCCGCCCTGAAGACGCGCGCGGTGAAGGAGGACGGCCATTATATCGTCTCGGGCTCGAAGGCCTTCATCTCCGGCGGCGGCGAGAACGAGATTTACGTCACCATGGCGCGCACCGGCGAGCCGGGGCCCAAGGGCATTTCCTGCCTCGTCATCGAAAAGGACATGGAGGGCGTCTCCTTCGGCGCGCAGGAGAAGAAGCTCGGCTGGCATTCGCAGCCGACCGCCCAGGTCAATCTCGACAATGTGAAGGTGCCGGCCGAAAATCTCGTCGGCGGCGAGGGCGAGGGCTTCCGCATCGCGATGATGGGCCTCGACGGCGGCCGCCTCAACATCGGCGCCTGCTCGTTGGGCGGGGCGCAGCGCTGTCTCGACGAGGCGATCGCCTACACCAGGGAACGCCAGCAGTTCGGCAAGCCGATCGCCGATTTCCAGAACACCCAGTTCATGCTCGCCGACATGGAGACCGAGCTGCAGGCGGCGCGCATGCTGCTCTACGCCGCGGCTGTGAAGGTGACCGAGAACGCGCCGGACAAGACGCGCTTCGCGGCGATGGCGAAGCGGCTCGCCACCGACGGGGGATCGCGCGTCGCCGACATGGCGCTGCAGCTCCACGGCGGCTACGGCTATCTGATGGACTATCCGATCGAGCGCATCTGGCGCGATCTGCGCGTCCATTCGATCCTCGAGGGCACCAACCAGATCATGCGCGTGATAATCTCCAGGGACATGCTGCGGCAGTGACCCCTCGACACGTCATTTCGTCAAGCTCGATGGCTCCCCGGGCCGAACGGCCGTGCGCGAGCTTTCTAAAAGCGCTCATCCTGAGTAGGGGCTGAGCTTGTCGAAGCCCCGTAGCGAAGGACTGGAGCCTGTATGAGTTCTGACGTCATCACGACCGTCGAAGGCCGGGTCGGCCGGATCAGGCTCAACCGCCCCCAGGCGATCCATGCGCTGACGACGCAGATGTGCGCCGAGATGATCGACGCGCTCATCGCCTGGCGCGACGACGAGGATGTCGTCGCCGTCCTCATCGACCATGCCGAAGGGCGCGGCTTCTGCGCCGGCGGCGACGTCGTCATGCTGCAGAAGAGCGGCAAGGCGGACGGCAGGCGGGCGGCGGAGTTCTTCCACACCGAATATCGCCTCAACCATCTGCTGTTCGTCTATCCCAAGCCGATCGCCGCTTTCATGGACGGGATCACCATGGGCGGCGGGGTCGGCATCTCGCAGCCGGCGAAATTCCGCATCGCCACCGAAAACACGCGCTTCGCGATGCCCGAGACCGCGATCGGCCTCTTTCCTGACGTCGGCGGCGGCTGGTATCTGTCGCGCCTGCCCGGCCGCATGGGACAATATCTGGCGCTGACCGGCGTCCGGCTCGACGGCGCGGCCTGCAAATATCTCGGCCTCGCCACCCATTATGTCGCCCAGGACAAGCTCGACGAGCTCAAGCAGCGCATGGCCGAATCGCCGGACCGCATCGAAGGCATGCTGGGAGCGGCGGGCGAAAGCCCGCCTCCGCCGAAGATCGAGGAGCATTTCCGCGACATCCAGCGCTGCTTCGCCTCTGACCGCTTCGAGGAGGTGCTGTCGGCGCTCGAGCAGGAGGAGGACGACTGGGCGCAAAAGGAGCTGGCGGCGCTGCGCACCAAGAGCCCGCAAGCCTGCAAGGTCTCGCTTCGGCTGCTCGCCGAGGGCGCGCATCGCACGAGCTTCGCCGAGGAGATGGCGCAGGAATATGCCGTCGCCTGCCGGGTCGTCAGGCGCCACGACTTCGCCGAGGGGGTGCGCGCGGTGCTGATCGACAAGGACAATGAACCGCGATGGGATCCGGCCACTCCCGAAGGCGTCACCGAAGCGATGCTCGACGAGATTTTCGCGCCGCTCCCTGCGAGCGAACGCTGGACCCCGGTCGACTGAAGGGAGCTGCGATGGCCGATTACGAGAATATCCTCATCGAGCGGCGCGGCGCGGTGACGCTCGTCACGCTCGACCGCCCCAAGGCCTTGAACGCGCTCAACAATGATGTGCTATCCGAGCTGATCGACGCCTTCGCAGCCTATGACGCCGACGAGAGCCAGCGCTGCCTCGTCCTCGCCGGTTCGGAAAAGGCGTTCGCCGCCGGCGCCGACATCAAGGAAATGGCCGACCGGGGCTTTTCCTCGATGTATGCGAGCAACCATTTCGCCGGCTGGGAGCAGGTGACGGCGACGCGCAAGCCGTGGATCGCGGCGGTCGCCGGCTATGCGCTGGGCGGCGGCTGCGAGGTCGCGATGATGGCCGATTTCATCATCGCCGCCGACAATGCCCAGTTCGGCCAGCCCGAGATCAAATTGGGCGTCACCCCCGGCATGGGCGGCTCGCAGCGCCTCACCCGCGCGGTCGGCAAGGCGAAGGCGATGGAGATGTGCCTGACCGGCCGCAACATGGGCGCCGAGGAGGCGCTGAGCGCCGGCCTCGTCGCGCGCGTCGTCCCCGCCGCCGACCTCCTCGACGAGGCGCTCAAGACGGCCGGTACGATCGCCGGCATGGCCCCGCTCGCCGCGATCGCGGTCAAGGAGCAGATCGATGCCGCCTTCGAGATGGGCCTCGCCCAGGGCATACGCTACGAGCGCCGGCTGTTCCACGGCCTGTTCGGCAGCGCGGACCAGAAGGAAGGGATGAGCGCCTTCGTCGAAAAGCGCAAGGCCGAGTGGAAGGGGGAATGAGTGGTTTGCCTGATTCCTCGAAGGGGATTTTGAGATGACCAGCATCGCATTCATCGGCCTCGGCAATATGGGCGGCGGCATGGCCGCCAATCTCGCCAGGGCGGGCCATGACGTGCGCGCCTACGATCTTTCCGCCGAAGCGCTGGCGGCGGCGAAAAAGAAGGGCGCGCTGCCGATGGAGTCGGCCGAGGAAGCGGTGAAGACGGTCGCCGCGGTCGTCACCATGCTCCCCGCCGGCGAGCATGTCCGCGACGTCTACACCGATAATGTCTTCGGCAACGCGCCCGCCGACGCGCTCCTCATCGACTGCTCGACGATCGACGTCGCGACCGCGCGCGAGGTCGCCCAGGCGGCGGGCGCCAAGGGCTATGAGATGGTCGACGCGCCGGTCTCGGGCGGCATCGCCGCCGCCGCCGCCGGCACGCTCACCTTCATGGTCGGCGGCTCGGAGGAGGGCTTCGAGCGCGCCGAGCCGATTCTCGCCGAGATGGGCAAGGCGGTGATCCATGCCGGTCCGGCGGGCTCGGGCCAGGCGGCCAAGATTTGCAACAACATGCTGCTCGCGGCCGAGATGATCGCCACCTGCGAGGCCTTCGTGCTGGCCGAGAAGCTCGGCCTCGATCCCAGGGTCTTCTACGACATCGCCAGCCAGGCCTCGGGCCAGAGCTGGTCGATGACGAGCTATTGCCCGGTGCCCGGCGTCGGCCCCGAAACTCCGGCCGAGAAGGATTATGAAGGCGGCTTCGCGTCGGCGCTGATGCTCAAGGACCTGCGGCTCGCCATGCAGGCGGCGCGCAATGCCGACAGCTACACGCCCATGGGATCGCTCGCCGAAGAGCTCTATGCCCGCTTCGAATCGCTGGGCGGCGGACGCAAGGATTTCTCCGGCATCATCAGGATGATCGACGACAGCTGGCGAGCGCCCGAAGGAACGAATCCGCCGCCGCCGCCGCTCGGCGCGAAGCTTTAGGCCTGTTCACGCCGCCCGCCTCACGCCGCCCGCGCCGCGGCGGCGCAGGTCCTCGACGCAGCGCTCCGCCGTCTTTCCGTCCCAATGCTCGATTCGGCAAGCGGTCCAGCGCCGCGCCAGCGCCTCGTCGAGCGCGCTCGCCAACTTGTCCGCGCTTGCCAGCCGGTTGGTCCCTTCGCTGATCGTGATCGGCCGCTCGGTGTTGTCGCGCAGCGTCAGGCACGGAATGCCGAGATAGCTGGTCTCCTCCTGGATGCCGCCCGAATCGGTGATCGCCGCCGCGGCGCCGGTCACCAGGCTCATGAAGGCGACATAGGGAAGCGGCTCGGCAAGCATCACGCCTTCATCGCGCAGCCGCTCGTCATGTCCGGCTTCGGCGAGCCGCGCGGCGGTGCGCGGATGGGCGGGGAAGACCAGCGGCAGCCGCTTTTGCGCCGCGGCCAGCGCCTCGACCAGGCGCGAAAGCTCGGCCGGCTCGTCGACATTGGACGGGCGGTGGAGGGTGACGACGCCGTAGCGCCCCTCGGCGAGGCCCATCGCCGCGGCCTGCCCCGCCGCCTCGATCGCCGGACGCAGCATCTCGAAGCTGTCGATCATGATATTGCCCACCCGGCTGATCTTTTCCGCCGGCACCCCTTCGGCGCGCAGATTGCCGTCGGCGTCGGGCGACGGAGTCCACAGCACGTCGGCGATGACGTCGGTGACGAGGCGGTTGATCTCCTCGGGCATGGCCCGGTCGCGGCTGCGCAGTCCGGCCTCGAGATGGACGACGGGGATTTGGAGCTTGGCCGCGGCCATCGCGCAGGCGGCGTTCGATTTGACGTCGCCGACGACGATCAGCCAGTAGGGTCGATCCTCCTCGGCCACCTTCTCATAGGCGATCATCACCTTGCCGGTCTGCTCGGCATGGCTGCCCGAGCCGACGCCGAGATGATGGTCGGGAGGGGGCAGCTTAAGGTCGCGGAAGAACACCTCCGACATCAGCGGATCGTAATGCTGGCCGGTATGGATCAGCAGCGGCGCGAAATCGGGCGCCGCTTCGAGCGCGCGCCAGAGCGGCGCGACCTTCATGAAATTGGGCCGCGCGGCGGCGATGAGATGAACCCGCCGGGTCATGGGGGCGGGTTAGCGGCCAAGGCTTAATTTTGGGTCAGCGGCATTCCGGGCTTCGCGTCCAAATCACCCCGAAGCGCTATCCAAGGCGCCCTTGAAATCTATTCTTCCGCCGGCCGGGCCGAACCGATCGCTCCTTCGACTCCGATGTCGCGGGCGTCGGCGACGCTCCGGTCGAGAATGATGCACGGCTCGCGGTAGCGGGTGTCGGCGCAAATCTGCCATTTGTCGCCCGGATGCACGCCTATGCTGCGAATATTGAAATCGAGATCGACGGAAGGCTTGCCCTTCTTGATGATATAGTTGCGGCCATTGAAATCCGTTTGGGAAAAGAGGCCCAGCTCGCTCTGGCGGACCGGGGCGCGCTCGCCATCGTCCTTCGCCGATGCCGCGGCGGTGAGCAGACACGCCGCCAGCGCAAAAACACCAACTCTGCGAATCATGAATATACTCCTCGGTGAGACATGGGTTATTTAGAAAATTCCTGTGAGATCACAAGTCATTCCGCGCCGCCAGCACCGCCGCCAGCGCCTCGCGCCAGTCGCCGAGCCGCCTTTCCCGCGCCGCATCCTCCATCTCGGGCTCGAAACGGGTCACGGGCCCGCGCATCTTCGCGGTTTCCTCGAGCGAATCATGATGGCCGCAGCCGAGCCCCGCGAGCATCGCCGCGCCGAGCGCGGTGGTCTCGATGAATTCGGGCCGCTCGGCGGGGAGCGCGCAGATGTTCGCGATGTCCTGGCACATCCAGTCGTTGCGGGTCATGCCGCCGTCGAGCTTGATCGTCCGCCAGGGCGCGCCGTCGGCGGCGAAGGCGGCCATCAGGTCGCGCGTCTGGTGCGCCATCGCCTCGAGGCCCGCGCGCACGACATGCGCCTTGCCGCTGTGGAAGCTCAAGCCCGTGATCGCGGCGCGCGCCTTGGGCTCCCAATGCGGCGCGCCGAGGCCGGAAAGCGCCGGCACCAGCACCACCCCGCCATTGTCCTCGACCGAACGCGCGAGCGCCTCGCTCTCGGCGGCATCGTCGATCAGCTTCAGGCTGTCGCGCAGCCACTGGACGAGGCTGCCGGCGACGAAGATCGAGCCTTCGAGCGCGTAGCAGCGCTCGCCGCCCAATTGCCAGGCGACGGTGGAGAGCAGGCGGCTCTTCGAATGCCCTCGCTCCTCGCCGGTGAGCGCGAGGATGAAGGCGCCGGTGCCGTAGGTCGCCTTGCTGTCGCCGGGGGTGAAGCAGGCCTGGCCGATGCTCGCCGCCTGCTGGTCGCCCGCCATGCCGCGGATCGGGATCGGCGCGCCGAAAAGCTCCGGCGCCGTGGCTCCGAAATCGCCGGCGCAATCGACGATCTCGGGCAGCGCGGCGCGCGGCGCGCCGAACAGGTCGAGCAGCTCCTGGTCCCAGCCGCCGCTATCGATGTCCATGAGCAGGGTGCGCGCGGCGTTGGTCGCGTCGCTGACATGGAGCCCCCCCGTCAGCTTGTGGACGAGCCAGGATTCGATCGTCCCCATGCGCAGATCGCTTCCCGCCTCGGCGAGCTGCGGCCAGTTGGCCATCGCCCAGGCGATCTTCGAGCCTGAAAAATAGGGATCGATGAGCAGGCCCGATCTTTCCTGCACCAGCTCCTCATGGCCCTCGGCCTTGAGATTGCGGCAGAGATCGGCGGTGCGGCGGTCGAGCCAGACGATCGCCGGCGCCAGCGCCTCGCCGGTGCGCGCATGCCAGAAGACGATCGTCTCGCGCTGGTTGGTGATGCCGATGCCGGCGATGCGCTCGGGCCCGCCCGCCTTGTCGACCATCTCGCGCGCGCAGGCGAGGCTGGAGCGCCAGATCTCGCCCGCGTCATGCTCGACCCGGCCTGGCTCGGGATAATGCTGGGCGATCTCGCGCTGCGCGGCGCCGAGCGGCCGCCCTTGGGGCGAGAACAGCATCGCCCGGGTGCTCGTCGTGCCTTCGTCGATGACGAGGATGGATTGTTCGGCCATGCTCCCTTGTCACCCCGGCGAAAGCCGGGGTCCAGTCCGTTTTTCCCGCCTCCACGGCCGGGGCGGATATCGCCTTGATTCCAGCCTGCGCCGGAATGCCCTAGGGACGGGCGATGCGATCCTTCGATCTTCTCGTCATCGGCGGCGGCGTCAACGGCGCGGGGATAGCGCGCGACGCCGCCGGACGCGGGCTTTCCGTCTGCCTCGCCGAGAAGGACGATCTCGCCGCCCATACGAGCTCGGCCTCGACCAAGCTCGTCCACGGCGGGCTGCGCTATCTCGAATATTACGAGTTCGGACTGGTGCGGAAGGCCTTGCGCGAGCGCGAGACGCTGCTTTCGATCGCGCCGCACATCGTCCGGCCGCTCGGCTTCGTGCTGCCGCATCGCAAGGGCCTGAGGCCGCGCTGGCTGCTGCGCGCGGGGCTCTTCGTCTACGATCGCCTCGGCGGCGCCCGCACCCTGCCGGGCACCGAGGCGGTCGACCTGCACGAGCCGCCCCATCGCGGCGCTTTGCGGCCCGAATATCGCCGCGGCTATTGCTATTGGGACTGTTGGGTCGACGACGCCCGTCTCGTCGTCCTCAACGCGATCGACGCCGAGGCGCGCGGCGCGACGATATTGACCCGCGCCGAAGTGACCGCGCTCAGGCCCCAAAAGGGCGGCTGGATCGCGACCGTCGGCGGCCGCGAGATCGCCGCCCGGGCGCTCGTCAACATGGCCGGCGGCTGGGCCGACGGCATCGCCCACCTGGCGCTCGGGGGACGCGCCGAGCGGCGGCTGCGGCTCATCAAGGGGAGCCATATCGTCGTCCGCCGGCTGTTCGCGGGCGAGCATGCCTATATCTTCCAGAATCCCGACCGCCGCGTCGCCTTCGCCATTCCCTTCGCCGACGGCTTCACCCTTGTCGGCACCACCGACCATCCCGTCGATTCGCCGCTCGCCGAAGCGATAAGCGGGGAGGAGACCGACTATCTCCTCGCCGTCGCCGGCGAATATTTCGCCCGGCCCCCCGCCCGCGAGGACATTGTCTGGTCCTATGCCGGGGTGCGCGCCCTGTGGGACGATCGGGCGCAGGCGCCGCGGGCGGTGACGCGCGAATATGTGCTGCGCCTCGAGCGCGCGGCGGGCGGCGCGCCGATCCTTTCGGCCTATGGCGGCAAGCTCACCACCTATCGCCTGCTCGCCGAGGACGCGCTTGCGAAACTCGCCGACATTTTCCCCCACATGGGCCCGCGCTGGACCGGATCGGCACCCCTTCCCGGCGGCGATTTCGACGATTTCGAGGCGTTCCTCGCCGCCCAGGCGAAGCGCCGCCCCTGGCTTCCTCCCGACCTCCTCCGCCGCCTCGCCCGCTCCTACGGCACGCGCCTCGACAGGATTCTCGGCGATGCGCGCGCGCTGCCGGACCTCGGCCGCGATTTCGGCGCCGGGCTCCACGAGGCCGAACTCGAATATCTGCGCGCCCATGAGCATGCGCGCGCGGGCGAGGACGCGCTCTGGCGGCGCACCAAGCTCGGTCTCCGCATGACCGCGGCCGAACGCCGCGCGGTCGACGATTATTTCGCCAAGCCGCGCGTTTCAGAAGGAAAAAATGGTGGGCGCGGCAAGGATTGAACTTGCGACCCCTGCGATGTCAACACAGTGCTCTACCACTGAGCTACGCGCCCACGCCGAAGCGAGCCCGCGCATGTAGCGGCCGCAGGCCCCCCATGCAAGCCACGCCTCTAGAGCCGCCCGTGCCGGTCCTCGCTCTGGAACATGCGGTCGATCTCGGCGATGAGATCGCGCAGGTGGAAGGGCTTGGAAAGCAGCTTGGCCGAAGGCGCCGTGCGTCCCGCCTTCAGCGCCACAGCCGCGAAGCCGGTGATGAACATCACCCGCATCCCGGGCGCGATGCCCGCCGCGCGCTGGGCGAGCTCGATCCCGTCCATGCCGGGCATGACGATGTCGGTGAGCAAGAGGTCGAATCGCCCGCGCTCGATCTCGCCGAGCGCCGCCAGCCCCTCGTCCACCGAAGTCACGGCATAGCCCACCCGTTCGAGCGAACGGGCGAGGAATTCGCGTATCGTGCGGTCGTCTTCCGCGAGGAGGATTTTGAGCATAGGGTCCTTCGTCCGCCTTTCGCCTGCCCCTGGCTTATGCCCAAAGCGCCCCGCATTTTCCAGTGGCACCCGGGGCCGCAGTCCCATAGGCGGACAGTGATGGAGCCGAATCTTCCCTTCGTCCGCATCGGCCCCGACGAGCCGCGCGCGCCGCTCGTCTTTTCGGTGCCGCATGCCGGCCGCGGCTATCGTCCCGAGCTGCTCGCCGCGGCGGCGCTGCCGCGCGATCTCCTCGAGCGGCTCGAGGACCGGCTCGCCGACCGGCTGATCTGGCGCGCGCTCGGCACCGGCGCGACCGCGATCGTCGCCAATGCGCCGCGCGCCGAGATCGACCTCAACCGGGCCGAGAACGAGATCGACCCCGCGGCCACCGATCCGCCCGGGCTTCCCGGGGAGCGTCTGTGCTCGGCCCGCAGCCGCGCGGGGCTGGGGCTCGTTCCGACCGCTCTTCCCGGCCGCGGCCCGATCTGGAAGCGTCCGGTCGATGCCGAAGAGGTCGCGCGGCGGATCGCTGCGATCCATCGCCCCTATCACGAGGCGCTCGGCGAGGCGCTCGCCGCGGCGCGCGACCGCTTCGGCATCGCGCTGCTCGTCGATGTCCATTCGATGCCGGGCGGCGAGGCGGCCGATATCGTGTTCGGCGATCTGCACGGCCGCTCGATGGCGGCCGACCTCGTCGACTGCGCGCTTTCGGCCGCGACCCGCCTGGGCTTCACGGCGAGCCGCAACAATCCCTATGCCGGCGGCCATGTCGTCGCCCGGCACGGCCGGCCGCACGAGGCGATCCACGCGCTGCAGATCGAAATCCGGCGCGGCGCCTATCTCGATGCCGCGCGCCGCGGGCCCGGGCCGGGATTCGACCGCGCGACCAAGGCCTTGGAGGCGGTCGCCCAAGCGCTCGTCGCGCGGGCGTTCGCGCGCGGCGCCGCCGAAGCCGCGGAGTGAAAAGGCCACCCCGCGGGGGTCCGCGGGATGGCCAGGGTCAGGGAGATTACGCCCTTCTGCCGGGCGTAAAAAGGCGCCGCGACCAGGGGGAGGGCACGGCGCGTCTCGTTCACATAAGGCGGTGGCGAACGATTGCAAGAAACAAGGCGGATTTGTTTCAGCGCGGCTGCGAAAGGCTCGGCACCATGCGCGCCATCACCGTCTTCTCGGGCTCGAACATATGCTTGATCGCCCCCGCGACATGAAGCAGCACGAGCGCGAGCATGGCCCTCGCGATCAGCCCGTGCCGCTGGTGCCAGGTCTCGCCCTCCTCCTTGCCCCACGGAACGTCGAGCGCCGGGATTTCGGCGAGGCCGAAATATGCCGTCGCGCTGTCGTAGGAGGAGACCAGCAGCCAGCCGCTCAAGGGAAGGACGAGAAGCAGCAGATAGAAGACGGTGTGCACCACGCGGGCGAGAAGCTTCTCCCAGGCGGCGAGCGCCGGATCGAGCGGCGGCGGGCGGCGCATCAGCCGCCAGAGGATGCGCAGCAGGGTAAGGCCGAGGACGGTGAAGCCGAAGCTCTTGTGCACCGTCATCAGCGCGCGCTCGTTCGCCTCGCCGAAGGCGCCGTGATAGAAGCCGAGCAATATGTTGGCGACCACGAAGGCCGCGATCAGCCAGTGGAGCCAGATGGCGACGGTCGAATAATGCCGCGCCGCATATTGCCCGTCCGCCATGCTATGCCTCCGTTTCCGCCATCTTGCCGGTGTCGAGCTTGGTGCTGGGCATCGCCCCTTCCGGCATCTTGTTCTGCTCGATCTGCTTGATGAAGATGTTCTGCACCAGCGACAGCGAGAAGAGATGCGCGAAGATGAGCGGCAATGCGCCGTTCTGGCTCAGCCTTTCGAGCTTGTCGCGGCCGAGCTCGCGCAGCTTTTCCTCGGAGACCATCTTGAAGCCGCGATAGACGAACGGCTGGTCCTGCTTGGATAGCTGGATCGAAAGCTCGCCGTCGATCAGCAGATCGGCCTTCACCACCTCCTCGACGAAAGCGGCGGTGCGCTGGGCCGACATTTCGAATTCCTCGCAGAATTTGAGCACCTGCTTGGTGGTCTCGGTCGGGTCGCCGTCCTCGAACAGCTTTTCCCCCTCGCCCTGCTCGCCGACCAGGTCCGAGGTCGGATCGAAGCAGAGCGACATCTGGTCCGATTCGCGGCTCAGACGCGCGAGCATGAAGGGGTAGCGGCGCAGATAGGCGGGCAGATAGGTGCCCCGGTCGAGCAGCTTGCCCTCCTCGTCGGCATAGACGTTGACATTCTCGTTGAGCCCCAGCAGCGCCAGCGGCACCGGCTTGTCGCCGACCGAGAAGACGATCGGATAGTCGCGCTGGGCGGAGATGAACTCGTCGATTGTCACCGGCACCGCATGCGCCTTGGCGAACCAGGGCGCCTTGTTCGCCTTCTGGAACTTCAGCTCGCCGTGCTTTTGCGTCGAGAGCGGCTCGAGCGCCTGGTAAAACAGCGGCAGCTTTTGCCCGCCCGCCGGCGCGTCTTCGGATTTCTGCTTTTTTTCCGGCGTCTTCTTCGCCATCGATGGTCTCCTGAAAGCTGGGAATGACAAGCGGCCCCCGGCCGCGTCCTCGGGCGGGGGTCTATGGCCCCGCAGGCGGCTTCGCAAGCGGAACGAGCTTGCCCGGGTTCATGATCCCCCCGGGATCGAGCGCGTCCTTCACCGCCCGGAGCATGGCGAGCCGGGCCGGATCGGCGAGTCGCTCGAACTCGGCGAGCTTCATCTGGCCGATGCCGTGCTCGGCCGAGATCGAGCCTTCGGCCGCGGCGACGAGATCGTGGACGAAGCGGCTCACCGCCGGTGCGCGCGTCTCCATCCAGCCTTCATCGGCGTCCTCGGGCGCGGCGACGTTGAAATGGATATTGCCGTCGCCGAGATGGCCGAAGGCGATCACCCGGCAGCCGGGAAATTCCGCTTCGACCGCCGCCGAGGCCTGCGCGATGAAGGCGCCCATATGCGCGACCGGCACCGAGATGTCGTGCTTGGCCGCGGGCCCCGCGCGCGCCTCGGCCTCGGAGATCGATTCGCGCAGCCTCCAGAATTGCTCCGCCTGCGCCTCGCTGGCGGCGATCGCCGCGTCGGCGAGCAGCCCCTCCTCCATCGCCGCGCCGAGCAGCGAAGCGAGCCGCTCGCCGGGGGCGGGCGCGCCTTCGGGCGCGGCGAGCTCGACGAGCGCGTTCCAGTCGCGCGGCGGGTCGAGCGGCGGCCGGGTGTCGGGGATGTGGCCGAGCACGAGATCGAGCGCGGCGCGCGGCACCAGCTCGAAGCTTTCGAGCCCGGCCCCGGCGCCTTCCCCGAGCCGCCG
>JBHJHL010000007.1:0-23078 GCA_050330935.1 Sphingomonadaceae bacterium
CCCCGCCGCTATAAGGCGGGCCTATGTACGCTTGCGCAAGCGCGCCCGCGCGGGGGGGGGGGGTGACGGGCCATGCGCGGGTCGAGACGATCGGGCGCGGGCAATTCCAATCCGGCCTGCCGCGGGCGCTCGCCCGCGCGCCCGTCAATCTGCGCCAGGGTCCCTTCGCCAAACGGCGGCGGATCAAGGTCGATTGGGCGCGGGTGCGGCGGATGCTGCTGCTGGCGCTCGCGATCCTCGCGGTGACGCTCGCGGTCCAGCTCGCCATGATCTGGAAATATATCCGCGCCGCCGACCGCCTCGAGGCGCAGATCGCCGAGGTCGCCGGCGCCGCGCTTCCCGAAGGCGCCGATCCGACCGCCGCCGGCCTCGAGGCCCGCCTCGGCGAGCTCGACGCCGCGGGGCTCGGCTTCACCGACGTCGCCGGGCCTGTCTTCGCCGCGCTGCAGGCGACGCCCAATGTCGAGCTCACCGGCCTTTCCTACGCCGCCGACGGGACGATGCGCCTCGCCGTCGCCGCCGACATGCCGGCGACGATTGCCGCGCTGGAACAGCGCATAGACGCGAGCGGTTTCGTTGTCGAGGCCTCGCCGCCGCGCGTCGACGGCGGCAGGCAGGTCTCCGAGCTAGTGGTGAGGCCCCGATGAACGATGCCCTGCGGCAATGGTGGAAGGCGCGGTCGGTACGCGAGCAGCGGCTGCTTCTCGCGCTCGGCCTCGTCGCGCTCGTCGTCTTCGTCTGGCTGCTCGTCGTCCGCCCCTTGGGCGATGCGCTGTCGGGGGCGCGCGAGCGCCATGGCGAGGCGGTGCTGGCGCTCGCCGAGGCC
Organism: Sphingomonadaceae bacterium; assembly: GCA_050330935.1. Taxonomy (GTDB): domain Bacteria; phylum Pseudomonadota; class Alphaproteobacteria; order Sphingomonadales; family Sphingomonadaceae; genus Allosphingosinicella. The sequence goes on from JBHJHL010000007.1 coordinate 827, forward strand.
CGCGCCCGCGCCGCTCTCATCGCCGAGGCCGAAAGCGGGGCGACGGCGCCGCTCGGCATGCCGCTCGACGCGATGCTCAACCAGTCCGCGCTCGAGGCCGGCTTCACCGGCACCCGAGTCGAGCGCGAGGGCGCCGCCCGCGCGACCGTGGTGATCCCCGCCGCGCGGCCGCAAGCCGCCTTCGGCTGGCTGTCGCGGATGGCCGCGCGCGGGCTCGTCGTCGTCCAGGCGAGCGTCGCTCCCAACAGCGACCAGACCGTCCGCCTCGAGGCGACCTTCAGGACGAGGGGGCTCTAGATGCGCGTCCGCATCCCCTTGCGCCGCGGCATCTTCTTCCTGTGCGTGCTGTTGTTCGCGCTTGTCGCCCTGCTGCCGCTGCGCCTCGTGCTCGACTGGCTGGCGCTCGACGAGCGCGGCCTCGCCGCGCGCGAGGCGCGGGGGAGCATCTGGTTCGGCTCGCTGAGCGAGGCCCGGTTCGGCAGCATCGCCCTCGGCGATCTCACCGCCGAGCTGCGCACCCTGCCGCTCCTGCTCGGCCGCGCGCGCGTCGATCTCGACCGCATCGAGGAGGGCAAGGAGTTCAGGGCCGGTCTCACCGTCTCGCGCCACAGCTTCGGCGTCGACGACGCGACGGGCAGTATAGCGGTCGGCAGCGCCTTCGCTCCGCTTCCCGTCGCCTCGCTCGATCTTTCCGACCTGAGCGCCCGCTTCCGCGACGGCCTGTGCCACAGCGCCGAGGGCATGGTGAAGGCGAGCGTCGCCGGCGATCTCGGCGGGCTTGCGCTGCCCGGCGGCTTTTCCGGCCAGGTGCGGTGCGAGGAGGGCGCGCTGCTGCTGCCGCTCGTCAGCCAGACGGGGATGGAGGCGCTCAACTTCCGCCTCGACGAGAATGGCCGCTATGCCGTCGAGCTCGTCGTGCGGCCCGCCGATCAGGGGCTCGCCGACCGTCTCGCCGCCGCCGGCTTCGCGCTCACCCCGACCGGCTATGTCCTCGCCGCGGACGGGACGTTTTGAGCGGCGGGCCCGGCAGCGCGCCGCTCGTCGTCGGCATCGGCGGCAGCACCCGCCCCGCCTCGCTCACCGAGCAGGTCGTCGCGCGCGCCCTTGGCTTCGCCGCCGAGCGCGGCGCGCGCACGGTCATGTTCGACGGTCCCTTCCTCGCCGGCCTTCCCATCTATTCGCCGGGCGATGTCCGTCGCGGCGATGACGAACGCGAGTTCATCGCCGCGATCCGCGCCTGCGACGGCGTGATCGTCGGCTCGCCCGGCTATCACGGCAGCCTTTCCGGGCTGGTCAAGAACGCGCTCGATCTCATCGAGGACACCGCCGGCGATCCCGAGCCCTATCTGGAAGGACGCGCCTTCGGCTGCATCGTCACCGCCGCGGGCGAGCAGGCGTGCGGGATGACGCTCGTCGCGCTGCGCTCGATCGCCCATGCCTTGCGCGCCTGGCCGACGCCCTATGGCGCGACCTTCTCCGAGCGATCGCCGCTGATCGCGGGGCAGGGGATGGAAGAGCCGGCGACGCTCGAATCGCTGCGGCTCGTGGCCCGCCACGTCGTCGATTTCGCGCGCTGGCGCGCCGCGCGCCGGGCCGAAGGCTGAGGGCCGGCACTTCTTCGTCATCCATCTTTCCTGGAGACATAGCGGGGGAGATTGGATTCCGGATCGCAAGTCTCGCGCACCGAAAAGCAGGCTTTTCGGGCTCGTCTAGCGTCCGGAATGACGCCGTTTTCAAACCGCCGGCCTCAGTCCCGTCCGACCTCGTCGCCGCCGCGATAGCGCGTCTCGATGAAGCGTCCCTGCGTCTCGAAGGCGCTGACGTCCTTCTGCGCGAGCTTCTGCCCGATCTCGGCGAGCGCCTCGTCGGCGGCGTCGAGCCCGGAGACAAGCCGGTCCTCGACCGACAGCCCCTCGTCGTCGCGCTCGCGGCGATAGGCGGCGGGGACGCGGTTGTAGCGCTCGATGAGCTCGGGCAGGTGCCGGCCCATCAGCCGCCGCGCGTCCTGCGCCAGCGGGTCGAGCGCCGGCGCCTCGGAGAGCTTGGCCTCGAGCAGCGGCAGCCGGTCGTGGATGCTGTCCACCCTGCGAGCGGCGAGCGGCGGCAGCGCGGCGCGCTTCCTGAGCAGGTAATTGTCGAGCTGGCGGACGATCTGGCCGGTCGGCATCTCCTCCTTGAACGGCTTCATCCTGGGCTCGGTCGGCCATACCGAGAAGAAGACGAGGATGAAGAAGATGAGCGCGATGAGCACGAACAGCCCGGCGATCTGCAGCGGCCCGACGATGAGCGCGAAGGCGATCGCGGCGGCGATCACCGCCCCCAGCGAAACCCCCATCCGCTTCAGCCGCTCGCCCCAGCTTTCGATGCGCCGCGACCAGAGCTTGGAGACGTGGCTGCGGGTCGCCGGCGCGCGCCGGTCGATGCGGTCGAACATCTCCTCGACGCGCTGGATCTGCCGGTCGACCTTGGGGTCGCCCATCTGCGCCTATCCCTCCACCGGCGAGAGCAGGTCGGGCGCGGGGGTGCCGGCGAGCTTGTTCTGCTCGACGCCCTCGGCGCGGGCGATATAGCCTTTCGATTTCTCGACCTCGTCGGCGAGCGTGTCGACCGTCTGCTTCATGTTCGAAAGCGCCTCGGCCTTGAACTGGTCGATCGAATCCATCGTCTCGTAGATGTTCTGGAAGGCGCGCTGGAGCGTCTCGAGCGGGATCGTCGAGGAGGCCGCCTGCTTGTGGATCTCGCCGGTCTGGTCTTTCAGCATCGTGCCGGTCGAATCGATGACGCCGGCGGTGGTGGTGTTGAGCGCGGTGATCTGGTCGAGCACCAGCTTCTGGTTGGTCATCGCCTGGGCGACGGTGATCGCGGTCCTGAGCGCCGAGACCGTGGTCGTCGAGGCGCGGTCGACGCCCTTCACCAGCTCGACATTGTTCTTCTTGACGAGATCGAGCGCGAGATAGCCCTGCACCGTCACCGCCATCTGGGTCAGAAGATCGGTGGTGCGCTGGCGGGTGTAGAACAGCGCCGTCTCGCGGATCGCCTTGGCCTTGGCCGGGTCGGTCGCGTCGAGCTCGTCGGCCTTGTCCGAAAGCTTCTTGTCAAGCGCCTTCGAGATGTGGATCATCTGCTCGAGCCGGCCCATCGTCTTCCACAGATTCTTGCGCTCGGTGTCGATCGCCGCATTGTCCATCAGGAGCTCGTCCTTGCCCGAGGCGAGGCGCGCGAGGATCGCGCCGATATGGCTTTGCGCCGACTTGTATTTGTCGAAATAGCCGCGCAGCCTGCCGCCGAAGGGGATGATGCCGAACAGCTTGCGCCCCCTTATCTTGCCCTTGCGCCCCGGATCGAGGTCCTCGACCGTGCGGCGCAATTCGGTAAGGTCGGCGCCGATGCCGCTGTCCTTGTCGATCGCCTTCACCGGCCGGTCGAGGAAGCGATTCGAATAGCCCGCCGCCTCGGCGATCTCATTTCGCCCCATCGCGGTGAGCTGATCGACCTTCTGGCCGAATTCGGGGCTTTTGGCGTCGAGCTTGGCGAGCTCGTCGACGAAGCTGTCGACCTTCTGCTCGAGCTTCGACTTCTCCTCCTCCTTCAGGGGCACGAGCCCCGATGCCTCCTCCGGGCTGAGGTCGGTGAGCGGCGCGGGCGGATCGAGCTTGAGCTTGGTGCTGGTCCCGGTCCCGGCGCTGTCTTCGGCGGTGCTGGCCATGTCGCTGTCATCCCCTTGGATCGCTCCTCCGGCCAAAATGGGGCCGAAGGGGGTGCGAAGGCAAGGGCAAACTGTATTATTTTTATAACACAGTCGCGCGATCTCCTCCCGCGCCGGGAACATCGCTCGAACATGGCTGATCCGGCCAGCCCGGCACGAGCCCTTCCCCCTGTCCCCGGCGGGGAGAGGGTTGGGGTGAGGGGCTCGATGCTTGAGCCCGCTGCCCGGCTCCCCCTCCGAAGAGGGCCTTGTCCTCCGGTTCGGAAAGCGAAAAATTGCCGAAGCTGGTTGCGGAGCCCCGGCCGCGCCGCTCAGAAAGGCCGCTCGCCGAAGACGTTGCCCGCGGTCTTGTAGCGGCAGACGAGATAGTCGTAGCGCGCGTCCTTGACGACCGCGCAGCCGATCCGCTCGGTGTCGCGCCACATCAGCTGGGTGTAGTGGCCGACATCGGCATAGTCCCCGGTGCGGCTGTTGTCGGGGAACACGCCCGCCCGGTAATGGCGCTTCTCGTCGATCCAGGCGCCGACCATCGCTTCGGCGTCGAAATGGCCCTTGGTGCCGAGGAACAGGTTCTCGCCTTCGGGATCGGCCTCGTAAGGATCGTCCGAATAATGGACGATGTCGCCGACATTGGCGGCCAGATGCCTGCCCCATTGGCGCGCCGAGTCCTCGAGCGCCGGGTCCCATTCGAGCGCCGGCACGCCAAGGCTCGCGCGCTCGCGATTGTGCGCCGCGAGCAGCCTTTCCTCGAGATTGGAAAGCTTGCCCGTGCCGCCGATCAGCAGCGTCGAGGCCGCGGCGAGCAGCAGGGCGCCGCAGGGCCGTCCAGGAGAAGCGGGCGTGGCCATGAGGGCGAGTCATGGCCCCGCTTTATTGGCGCAAGGTTCAGAAAGAAGGTGACTCCGATGTAAAAGGAACCGTGCCGCCGCCGCCGTCCCATCATGGCATGCAGGAGCGGCAGCGGCGGCAACGGCGGGGCTAGCTTTCCATCCCGCCCCTGTCGGCGCCGCGGTCCACGAACCGCTCGCCGGTCTCGATCATGGCGAGAGCTGTTTGTTCGGCCCTGTTCATCGCCCTCCTGTAGGCCAGCGCGCCGCGCATCTCGCGCTCGTCGCCGAACTGGAGGACGACGAGATGCGGTCCCGGCGGCGCCATGGCCGGAAGGTCGCGCAGCTTTTGGACGATCTCGCGCGCGGCCTCGTCGTGGCGACGGTCGCCCGAGCTTTCGACGATCACTATGTCGGCCGCCCGGCCATCGGCGCCGGGCCGGAAGGACAGGGTCGTCGCCCCGGCGCCATATGCGCCGGGCCGGACATGGGCACTTGCCATGCGCTGCTCGATCTCGCGCGTCAGCCAGCGATCGAAATCATCGCCAGGCCCGGCCGCCGCCGGCGCCGCGGCGGTCGCCAATGCGAGCAAGGCGGCGCCGAATTTGATGGAATGGATCATTGCTTCTCTTCCTGTGGAACTTGGGTTGGTCGCTCCGGGACTTAGCCGGCGCCCGGCGGCACGGACATGACCGGGCTTGCGCGATCCTTGTTCGCGCTTGCGAAAAATCCGCCGTCCTTGCCTTCCGGGAGCCTTTGTAAGGCGCCGTTCAGCTTCCCGCTCCACTGTCCTGGCCGGGAAAGGAAGGAAAATGCCGGCATTCGCAATCATGGAGCGCCATGCCGAGGCGGCCCGCCTCAACGGCGCCGCGGGCTCGGTGATCTTCTCGCGTCTGGGGCGGGGGGAATCGGCGATCGCCGCCGACGCCGTCGGGATCAAGTTCGTGCTCGATGGCGAGGAGCTCTACGAGGTCGACGGGCGCATGATCCGCGTCGAGGCCGGGCAGTTTCTCTATCTCGACGCCGGCTCGGAATGCCGCGCGCTCGTCCGCCGCGAGGCGATCGGGCTGTGCCTTGGCCTGCCGCGGCCGGTGGCCGCCGGCGAGACGGCCGATCCCCTGCTCGGCAGAAGCCTGCTGCTTTCGGCCCGCACCAGCGGCTTCGGCCGTTTCCTCGATCGCCAGGCGCGGCTGATCGCCAGGCAGCCCGAGCTCGGCCGCGAGCTCGCCGGGCGGTTGCTGGCGCGGGCGCGCTCGGGGCTCGAGGAGCCGCTCGCCGAAAGCCGGAACGCGATCGCCGCTCTCGACACCGCCAGGCCCTCCACGCGCCGGGCCCTGTTCCAGAAGCTCGAGCGCGCGCGCGACCATATCCATGCGCATGAGCTCGGCGACATCAGCCTCGCCGGGCTGGCGGCGGTGGCCGGGGTGTCGCAATTCCATCTCGCCCGCTGCTTCAAGCTGGCCTTCGGCGAGACGCCGATCGCCTATCATCGCCGGCTGCGGCTGGCCCGCGCGCGCGAGGAGCTGGACCGGGGCGCCGGTTTGGCGCGGGCGGCCGAAGCGGTCGGCTATTCGGACGCCACCGCGCTCAGCCACGCCTTGCGCCGTCACCGCCGCCGCTCGGCGCGCTAGCGCGCGCCCCGCCATCCCCTCCCGCGCGTCCGCTTTTTCGTTCGTCCCGAGCACGGCCGAGGGGCGGGCGACCCGCGGGCGGCTACCGGCGGCGAATGGCGATACCGCCTAGACGTCGGGCAGCGCCTGCTCGGCCTCGCCCCAGCCGGCGAGCGTGCGGCTCGAGGCGCGCTCGAGCAGCGTCTCGACGTCGGTGACGCGATAGATATCGCCGCCTTGCGCGTCCTTGAGCTCGCCCCAGCCGATCGGCGCCGCCACCGGAGCGCCGGCGCGCGCCCGCGCGCTGTAGGGCAGGATCGCGGTCGCGCCGCGCTGGTTCCTCAGATAATCGATGAAGATGCGCCCCTTGCGCTTGGCCTTGGACATCGTCGCGGTGAAGCGCTCGGGCTCGGCCTCGGCGAGCGCCATCGCGAAGCGGCGGGCGAAGTCCTTGACCTGCGGCCATTCGGCCCTGGGCTTCAGCGGCGCGACGATGTGGAGCCCCTTGCCGCCGGTCAGGAGGCAGAAGGTGACAAGGCCGATGTCGGCGAGATGGCGCTTGAGGTCGCGCGCCGCCTTTCTGACCTCGTCGAAATCGAGGCCTTCGTCGGGATCGAGGTCGAAGACGAGGCGGTCGGGCTTCTCGACGTCCGCCGCGCGCGCGCCCCAGCCGTGGAACTCGATCGTCCCCATCTGCACGCAGGCGACCAAGCCGGCGACATCGTCGACATAGAGATAATCCTCGGTGCCGCCGCCCTTTTCCCTGATCGGCACCTGCTTGACATGCTCGCCGAAGCTTCCCGAATCATGCTTCTGGAAGAAGCATTTCTTGGCCCGTCCCTGCGGGCAGCGCACGAGGCTGATCGGCCGTCCGCCGGCCCATGGCAGCATCGCCGCGCCGATGCGGCGATAATAGTCGGCGAGCGCGCCCTTGCTGACCCCGGCGTCGGGGAAGATGACGCGCTCGGCGTTGCTGATCCTGATCTTCGCCGCGTCATCGTCGGCCTTGCCGACCGGCTGCGGCGCTTCCCGGCCGACATCGCCGGGCGCCTTGTCCTCGCGCAGGCCGAGGAAGCTCGGATGCCGCAGGAGGCCCTCGCCGGTGAACTCGGTGAAGGCGATCTCGGCGACGAGCTTCGGCGTCGCCCATTGCGCGCCTCTCGCCTCGCTTTTGGACACGTCGAGCGGCGGCGTCTTGCGGCCGATCCTCTCCAGCTTCTCGCGCAGCTCGGCGAGCTTGGCCATCGTGAAGCCGGTGCCGACCTTTCCCGCGTAGACGAGCTCGCCCTGCTCCTGCGTCGCCAGCATCAGCGATCGCATCGGGCGCGCCTTCTTGTCGCTTTTGGTCCAGCCGACGATGATGAACTCCTGCCGGCGCGTGCATTTGATCTTGAGCCAGTTCTTCGTTCGCCTGCCGCGATAGGGCGCCTCGGCCTTTTTCGAGATGATCCCTTCCTGGCCCGCCTCGCACATCTTCGCGAGCAGCTTCTCGCCCTCGCCGACGATATGTTCGGCATAATGGATATGGGCCGGCGCGCCTTCGCCGAGCAAAGCTGCCAGCCGCGCCTTGCGTTCGATCGTCGGCAGGCGTTTGAGATCGCGTCCGCCAACTTCCAGCAGGTCGAACGCAAACATCGACAGGCCGGTGCCGCCTTTCGAGATCGCCTCCTTGAGCCCCCGGAAATCCGTGCGTCCCTCGGCGTCGAGCTTGACGATCTCGCCGTCGATCAGCGCCTCGGCGTCAAGCTGCGAGGCACTTTCGCAAACTTCCGGAAACTTGTCCGACCAGTCGAGCCCCGAGCGCGTGTAGACGCGCGCCGCCCCGCCGCCGGTCGCGACGAGGCAGCGATAGCCGTCATATTTCATCTCGTGCAGCCAGCCCGATCCCGAGGGCACGTGATCGACCAGCGTCGCGAGCTGCGGCTTGCTGAAGGCCGGCGGTCTACCCGTATTCCGGCGCAAGCCGGAATCCAGCTTTGCTTTGTTTCTGGACCCCGGCTTTCGCCGGGGAACGGCAGGGTCGGGCGCATCCCAACCCTCGATCTCCCTCGCCTCCCCGTCCTCGGCGATCTCCTGCATCGTGCGCCCGGTCTTGATGCTGGTCAGATGGCGGTCGACGAGGTCGGTGGCCGGGCCGGCATGCGCGTCGTCGAGCTTGCGAAGCAGCCAGTTCTCGCGCTTTTCCCCGGGCTTGGGCTTCATCCTTATGAGCAGCCATTCGCCCTTCATGCGCTTGCCTTCGAGGGTGAAGTGGAGGTGACCCTTGGCGAGGCTTTCGCGCGCGTCCTTGCGCGGATCGGGGCGCCAGCGCCCCCAGTCCCAGAGCATCACCGTGCCGCCGCCATATTGGTCCTTGGGGATCGTTCCCTCGAAGGTCGCATAGCTCATCGGATGGTCCTCGGTGCGCACCGCGAGCCGCTTGTCGGCGGGGTCGAGGCTCGGGCCCCGGGTCACCGCCCAGCTTTTGAGCACCCCGTCCATTTCGAGCCGCAAGTCCCAGTGCAGGCGCGTCGCGTCATGCTTCTGGACCATGAAAAGATCGCCCGCCCCTTGCGCGCGCTTGCCCTTCGGCTCCTTCGTCTTCGCGAAGTCGCGCTTCTTGTTGTAGCTTTCGAGGGGGTCGGGCTTGTCGGCCATGCTGCGGGGCCTCACCCGCTCGCCGCCTTCTTCCTGCCGCCCGAGCCTGTCTTGCCGCTGGTCTTGCCGGGCTTCTCGATCGATTTCTTCAATGCCGCCATCAGGTCGACGACATTGCTGCCGCCGGCCGGCGCCTCTTCCTCCTCGGCGGTGATCTTGGCGCCCTTGTCCTTCTTCTTGCGCTCGATGAGGTCGTGCAGCGCATCGACATAGCGGTTGTGGAACTCGGTCGGGTCGAACGGCGCGCTCTTCTTCTCGATCAGCGTCTCGGCGAGCTCGAGCAGCTCCTCGTCGGGCTCTTGATCGGAAATGTCGCGGAAATAATTGGCCGCCTTGTTGACCTCGTCGGCATAGCGCAGCGTCTCCAGCACCAGCCCGCGCCCGCAGGGCTTCAGGCTGACGACATATTCGCGGCCCCTGAGCGCGAGCTGGCCGAGCCCCACCTTCTTCGTCTTCCGGAGCGCGTCCCTCAGGACGATATAGGCGTCCTCTGCGAGATCGTCGGCGGGAACGACATAATAGGGCCGTTCATAATAGAGCACGTCGATCTCGTGGGCTTCGACGAACTGGGTGAGCTCTAGCGTCTTCTTGCTTTCGAGCCTGACCGCCTCGATCTCCTCTTCGTCGAGCAGCACGTAGCTGCCCTTCTCATATTGGTAGCCCTTGACGATCTCGTCGGCGTCGACCGGGCCGACGCCCGGCACCACCTTTTCGTAGCGGATGCGCTTTCCGGTCGGCTCGTGGATCTGGTTGAAGGCGACATTCGCGCCGCGCTTGGTGGCGGTGTAGATTTCGATCGGGATCGAAACCAGCGCCAGCCGTATCTGCCCCTTCCAATATGCCCGCGCGGCCATGATTTTCTCCCGCAAAGCTGTGCCTTGTCTCAATTCCCGGAAAGCGCGAGCGTTCCGCCGGAGGAGGGGCGTGGGATTCGCATTTTTACCGCGAATGCGGCAGATAGCGTCCCCGGAACGGAAGGAACGGAGATGGCCGACGAGGCGATGCTGGCCGAGGAGCCGAAACTGTTCGAGCGGCTGGAGCGCCAGCCGCCCGACGCTCTGCTCGCGCTGATCGGCATGGCCAGGGCCGATTCGCGCCCCGGCAAGATGGATCTTGGCGTCGGAGTCTACCGCGACGCCAAAGGCGACACGCCGATCCTGCGCGCGGTGAAAGCCGCCGAGGCGATCAAGCTTAAGCGCCAGCAAACCAAATCCTATCTCGGCTCGGCCGGCGACAGGCGCTTCGCCGAGCTCGTCAGGGAGCTGCTCTTCGGCCCCGAGCTGGCCAGCGACGAGCGCATCGTCGGGGTCCAGACGCCGGGCGGCTGCGGCGCGCTGAGGCTCGGGGCCGAGCTCGTCCGCGCCGCCGGCGGCGAGCGCCGCATCCATATCGGCCTGCCGAGCTGGCCCAATCATGTGCCGCTGCTTTCCGCCGCCGGCCTGCCGATCGTCGAATATGAATATTACGATCTGGCCGCGCGCCGGGTACGCTTCGGCCGCATGACGGAGGCGCTGGAGCGCGCTCCTGCCGGCGACATCGTCCTTCTCCAGGGTTCGTGCCACAATCCCACCGGCGCCGATCTCGACGCCGAGCAATGGGACGAGGTGACCGCGATCATCGCCGAGCGGGGCCTGGTCCCCTTCATCGACATCGCCTATCAGGGGCTGGGGCGCGGGCTCGACGAGGACGCCGCCGGCACCCGGCTCGCTCTTCAGCGCTGCGACCAGGCGCTGGTGGCGCAGAGCTGCGACAAGAATTTCGGCCTCTATCGCGAGCGCACCGGCAGCCTCTGGGTCAAGGCGCCGACCGCCGAGCTGGCCGAGACCGCCTATGGCAATCTGCTCGGGCTCGCGCGCACCAACTGGTCGATGCCGCCCGATCATGGCGCCGCGCTGGTGCGCATCATCCTGGAGGACGCCCCGCTCGCCGCCGACTGGCGCGAGGAGCTCGGCGCCATGCTCGGCCGCATCCGCTCGCTGCGCGCGCGGCTGGCCGAAGCCGACCCGCGGCTCGCCTATCTCGACGCCCAGAACGGCATGTTCTCGATGCTGCCATTGTCGCGCGAGGATGTCGCCCGGCTGCGCGAGCGCCACGGCATCTACATGGCTGCTTCGGGTCGTTTCAACGTCGTCGGCCTGTCGGACGAGGACGTCCCGCGCTTCGCCGCCGCCGTCGGGGAATTCCTGCCCGGGGGCGCAGATGGCTGAAGCGAGCGAGGCCAAGCGGCGGATCAGGGCCGATGATGCGCCCGACCCCGCCTATGACTGGCGCAATATCGCCTATAACCTCCAGGTCAGCCGCGCGCTCGACCGGCTCGAGGAGGAGGAGCTCGTCCCGGCGAAGAAGGTGCTCTACCAATTCTCCGCCCGCGGCCACGACATGGCGCAGATCATGCTCGGCAGCAGGCTGGACAATCCGCGCGACGGCGCCTGCGGCTATTATCGTTCGCGGCCCTTCCTCCTCTCGCTCGGCGTTCCGCTCGCCGACGCGCTGGGCTCGAACATGGGAAAAGCCGGCGGCTATTCGGACGGGCGCGATATCGGCGTCGTCTTCAACTATCCCAATATCGGCGGCCCTCCCGCCTTGCCGATGTGCGGAGGCGTCGGCGCGCAGTTCACGCCGACCGCGGGCTGGGCGCAGGCGATCCGCTATTATCGCGAGGTGCTGGAGGACGAGGGCTATGCGGGCGCGATCGCGCTCGTGCTCGGCGGCGACGCATCGGTCGCGACCAACGGCTTCTGGTCGGCGCTGACGATCGCGACGACGCAGAAGCTGCCGATGCTTTTCTATATCGAGGATAACGGCTTCGGCATCTCCGTTCCCTCCGAATATCAGACGCCGGGCGGCGACATCGCGAAGAATCTGGAGAGCTTCTCCAAGCTTGAAGTCATCGCCGGCGAGGGCACCGAGCCGGCCGAGGCGGCGCGGCTGATCGGCGAGGCGATCGATCATGTACGCGGGGGCGAAGGGCCGGCCCTGCTCAGGCTCAGCGTGCCCCGGCTCGAAGGCCACAGCGCGCAGGACACCCAGACCTACAAGCCCGAGGAGCTGATCGAGGCCGAATGGGATCGCGATCCGCTGCCCAAGCTCAAATCCTATCTTCTGGATTCGCTGATGAGCGAGGAGGAATGGGAGGACATCGCGCGCGAGGCGAAACAGGCGGTCGCCGACGCGCTCGAAGAGGCCGAGGCGCGCGACAGCGCCGATCCCGAAGGCATAGCCGAACACCTCTTCTACGAAGGCGAGATGCAAGAGCGCGGCGGCCAGTGGACCCACGGCTACAAGGCCCCTTCCGCGAGCGAGACGCCTAGGCCCGAGGGCGCGCGCATGATGATGGCGCAGGCGATCCGCCGCACGCTCGAACAGGAGCTCGAGGCCAACCGGCGCGTGCTTCTGTTCGGCGAGGATATCGGGCCCAAGGGCGGGGTCCACGGGGTGACGGCGGGGCTGCAGGACAAGTTCGGAATCGCGCGCGTCTTCGATACCAGCCTTTCGGAAGAGGGAATCGTCGGCCGCGCCGTCGGCCTGGCGCTCGCCGGCCTCATGCCGGTGCCCGAGATCCAGTTCCGCAAATATGCCGAGCCGGCGGCCGAGCAGATCCACGATTGCGGCACCATGCGCTGGCGCACCGCCAACCGCTTCGCCGCGCCGATGGTGCTGCGCATGCCGGTCGGCTTCAAGGGCTGCGGCGACCCCTGGCACAGCCAGACCAACGAGGTCGAGTTCGTCCACAATCCCGGCTGGCGGGTGGCGGTGCCCTCCAACGCCGAGGACGCGGTCGGCCTCCTGCGCGAGGCGCTGCGCGGCAACGATCCCACCGTCTTCTTCGAGCATCGCGCGCTCTATGACGATGTCTCGGCGCGGCGGCCCTGGCCGGGTGACGACTACGTCCTCCCCTTCGGCCGCGCGATGAAGCTCGCCGAGGGCGACGAGATCACGCTCGTCTCATGGGGGGCAATGGTGGCGCGCTGCGAGGAGGCGGCCGAGGGCTTTTCGGCCGACGTCATCGACTTGCGCACGCTGATGCCTTGGGACGACGAGATGGTGCTCGAATCGGTGCGGCACACGCGGCGCTGCCTAATCGTCCACGAGGATCTGAGGAGCGGCGGCTTCGGCGCCGAGATCGCCGCGCGCGTCGCCGACGAGGCCTTTCTCGATCTCGACGCGCCGGTATCGCGGCTCACCATGCCCGACGTGCCGAGCCCCCATAATCCCAGGCTGCTCGAGCATGTGGTGCCGTCGGTGGCGGACATCCGGGCGAAGATCGAGGAGCTGCTCGGGTTCTGATCCTCCCCGTGCCGGGGAGGATTGCCACCGCGCGCCGCCACTGACTAAGAGTTCGCCATGATCGACATTCTGGTTCCCGAGGAAGGCGAGGGCACCCAGGCGGTGGTGCGCAGCTGGATGAAGCGGGTCGGGGACCGGGTGGCGCTCAACGAGCCGCTGGTCGAGCTCGAGACCGACAAGGTGGCGATGGAGGTGCCCGCCCCCGCTGCCGGGGTGCTGAAGGAAATCCTGATCGAGACCGAGGCCGAGGTCGCGCCCGGCGACGTGCTCGGCCGCATCGACAATGACGAGGAGGCGGAGGATTCGGCCGCCGCCGTTCGCACCGACCGAAGCCGAGGGGCGTCACCTCGATCTCCCGAGCACTCCTCGACTTCGCTCGGGACTCGCGAGGGCGGGGGAAATGGCGGGAAAAGCCTGAACGACCCCGAGCTGCGCCTGTCGCCGGCGGTCAAGCGCGCGCTGCTCCAGCACGATCTCGATCCGAAGGCGATCGAGGGCACGGGGAGGGACGGGCGCATCACCCGCGCCGATGTCGATCGCGTCGTCGCCGAGGCGACGGTTTCCCATGAGAGCGAGAAGACGACCGCCCAGCCGCAGGCGGCGGAGCAAAGCGGGCCGATCCGCTCGCACAGCGTGCCGCACGACCGGATGCGCCTCAGGATCGCCGAGAACATGCTCAAATCGGTGACCGAGGCGCCGCATGTCACCGCGATGTTCGAGGCCGATTTCAGCGCGATCATGGCCCATCGCGAGCGGCACAGGGAACGGTTCGAAAAAGCCGGCGTCAGGCTCAGCTACACCGCCTATATCGTCGCCGCCGCGGCCGAGGCGATGAAGGTCGCGCCGGCGATCAACAGCCGCTGGCACGAGGATCGGCTGGAGATATTCGACGACGTCAATATCGGCGTCGGCACCGCCTTGGGCGAGAAGGGCCTGATCGTTCCCGTCATCCGGCGCGTCCAGCGCCTGTCCTTGAAGGGAATCGCCGCCGCGCTCGACGATCTCACGCAAAAGGCGCGCGACGAGAAGCTCTCGTCGGCCGATGTGAAGGGCGGCACCTTCACCATCTCCAACCATGGCGTTTCGGGTTCGCTGTTCGCATCGCCGATCATCATCAACCAGCCGCAATCGGCGATCCTCGGCGTCGGCAAGCTCGAAAAGCGCGTCGTCGTGCGCGAGGTCGCCGGACAGGACACGATCCAGATCCGCCCGATGGCCTATGTGTCGCTCACCATCGACCATCGCGTCGTCGACGGCCACCAGACCAACGCCTGGCTCACCCGCTTCGTCGAGCTCATCGAGGGATGGGAGGCCGGCTGAGGCTCCTCAAGCCTCCTGATGATGCCTGCCGCCGGGATCGGTAATGCCTTCGAGCGCCATGTCGGCGGCGCCGCTGTCGTCGGCCCTGCTGACATCGCCTATGGAGACGATGCCGACGAGACGCTTGCTGTCGCTATCGGCGACGGGCAGGCGGCGGACCTGCTGCCGCGCCATGGTGAGCGCCGCGCGCGTCAGCTCTTCGTCGGGCAGGCAGAAGACGAGATCGCCGGTCATGATTTCGCTCACCGGCGTATCCGGGCCCTTGCCGTCGGCGACCGCGCGCACCGCGATGTCGCGGTCGGTGATCATGCCGCACAATCTCTCGCCGTCGCAGACCGGGATCGATCCAGCATCCTCGGAGAGCATCTTCTGCGCCGCCTCGCGGATCGTCGCCTCGGGGCCGATCACGGCGACATCGCTGGTCATAACTTCCGAAACTTTCATCGCTTTTTCCTCCTTCGCTTTGACCGAAGAACGAAAAAGAGACGCGGCGCGTTCCGCTCCTCGCCGCGGCTTAAGGGACGTTTTCGGTCAGCAGCGTGTAGGTCGCGACCGGCTCGTCGTCCTGGTTGAATATCTCGACCGCCCATTTGACGACGCCGGTCTCCTCCGACTTGATCGATTTGGATTTTACGGTCAGCTCGACGCGCATCGAATCGCCCGGATAGAGCGGGGTCAGGAATTTCAGGTCCTCGAGCCCGGTATTGGCGAGCACCGGGCCGGGATCGGGATCGACGAACAGGCCGGCGGCGAAGCTCAGGATCAGATAGCCGTGGGCGACGCGCCCCTCGAAGATCGGCGAGGCCCTGGCGGCCTCCTCGTCCATATGCGCATAGAATGTGTCGCCGGTGAATTCGGCGAAATGCTCGATATCCTCGATCGTGACCGTGCGGCTCTTCGAATAGAAGGTCTGGCCCAATTCCATCTCGCTCATCCTGAGCCGGAAGGGGTGGACGGCGCTTTTCGCTTTCGACGCGCCGGCGACATATTGCCCGCTGATCGCGGCGATCATGTCGGGCGTCGACTGGATCGCGGTGCGCTGCATGTAATGATGCAGCCCGCGCACGCCGCCCATCTCCTCCGATCCGCCGGCCCGGCCCGGCCCGCCATGGACGAGGACGGGAAGCGGCGAGCCGTGGCCGGTCGAGAGCTTCGCATTGTCGCGGTTCAAAACCAGCATCCGGCCGTGAAAAGCCGCCGCGCCGCGCACGAATTGGGCCGCCGCGTCGGGGTCATGGCTGAAGAAGGACAAAGCGAGGCTTCCCCTGCCGCGATTGGCGAGCGCGATCGCATCCTCGATATCGCGATAGGGCATGATCGTTGCGACGGGGCCGAAGGCTTCGACATCGTGGACCGCGTCCGCCGCCCAGGGATCGTCGGTGCGCAGCAGCACCGGTTCTATGAAGGCCCCGCCCTCGATGCCGACCGCCTTTTCGGGGTCGCCATGGACGATGCGCGCGCCGCCTTCGACCAGCTCGGCGATTTTGGATCGCACATCATCGCGCTGCGAGCAGGAAACCAGCGCGCCGAGCGCGGTGTCCTTCTCGCGCGGGTCGCCGATGGCGAGCGCCGACAGCCTGTCCCGGATCGCCGCCTCGACCGCATCGAGTTGGTCGGCCGGGGCCATCGCCCGGCGGATGGCGGTGCATTTCTGCCCGGCCTTGACCGTCATCTCGCGCACCACCTCGGCGACGAACAGGTCGAATTCGGGGCTGCCCGGCGCTGCGTCGGGGCCGAGCAGCGAGGCGTTGAGGCTGTCCTGCTCGGCGACGAAGGTCACGCTTTCGCGAAGCACGGTGGGGTGGTTTTTGAGCTTGCCCGCGGGCGCGGCCGAGCCGGTGATGCTGACCACGTCCTGGCCCGTCAGATGCTCGAACAGGTCGCCGACGCCGCCGACGATGAGCTGGACCGCGCCTTCGGGGAGCGCGCCGGTTTCGATGAGGATGCGAAAGGCGGCTTCGGCGAGATAGCTGGTCGCGGTCGCCGGCTTGACGATCGCCGGCATGCCCGCGAGCAGGCAGGGGCCGAGCTTTTCGAGCATCCCCCAGACCGGGAAGTTGAAGGCGTTGATGAGCACCGCCGCGCCCTGCTTGGGCGTCAGGATATGCTGGCCGACGAAGCCCGGTTCCCTGGCCAGCGCTTCCTGCTGGCCGTCGAGCAGGACATGCGCGTCGGGCAGGTGCTTGCGCCCGGTCGAGGAATAGCTGAGCAGCGTCAGCGCGCCGCCGTCGATGTCGATCCACCCGTCCTTGCGCGTCGCGCCCGAATGGGGGTTGAGCGCGTAAAGCTCCTCCTTGCGCTCCATCACGGCGAGGCCCAGCGTCTTCAGCATCCAGGCGCGCTCGTGGAAGGTCATGGCGCGCAGCGCCGGTCCGCCGACCTCGCGGGCATGATCGAGCATCGCGGCGAAATCGAGACCGTCCGAGCCCGTGCTCGCGACGGTCTGCCCGTCGAGCGCGGAGGGAATCTCGCGAGCATCGCTGCCCGCGATCCACTCGTCGCGGGCATAGTTGAGCAATTGGGCGGTTTTCATGACAAATCCTCTAAAATCCGTTCGTGTCGAGCGAAGTCGAGACACTGGTTCGAGCATGCCGAGAACCGCCTCGGCTTCGCTCTGCAGGGCCCCTCGACTGCGCTCGGGGCGAACGGCCCTGCTGCATTTTCTAACGCCCCCGAAAATTCGGCGGCCGTTTCTCCATGAAGGCGGCGACGCCTTCTTTATAATCCGCGCTATAGCCGAGCTCGCGCATCGCATCGCGCTGCTCGTCGAGCTCGCTGTCGAGATCGTTCGACCAGCTCGCCCGGATGCGCTGCTTGATCGCCGCCAGCCCGCGCGTCGGCCCCGCCGCGAATTTCTCCGCCAGCGCGTCGACCTCCGCGTCGAGCTCATCGTCGGGAACCGCCTTCCAGATCATGCCCCACTCGGCCGCCCGTTCGGCGCTCAGCGGCTCGCCGGTGAGCGCATGTCCGAGCGCGCGCGCCTGGCCGACGAGGCGCGGCAGCGCCCAGGTGCCGCCGCTGTCGGGAATGAGGCCGATCGCCGCGAAGCTCTGGATGAACTTCGCCGAATGCGCGGCGATGACGATGTCGCAGGCGAGCGCGACATTGGCGCCGGCGCCCGCAGCGACCCCGTTGACGCGCGCGATCACCGGCATCGGCAGCGAGGTCAGCTTGCGGATCAGCGGGTTGTAATATTTCTCCACCGACTCGCCGAGATCGACCGCCTCGCCGCCCGGCGCCACCGCGCGGTCATTGAGGTCCTGGCCCGCGCAGAAGCCGCGCCCTTCGCCGGTGATGACGAGCACGCGCGCGGCTTCGAGCTTGCCGAGCGCGTCGCGCACCTCCTCGTGCATCTTCACCGTGAAGGCGTTGAGGCGGTCGGGACGATTGAGCGTCAGGCGCGCGATATTGTCCGCGAGGTCGAAGCGGATCGTTTCATAGCTGCTCATGCAAGCGTTCCTAACAGCAACGAACGAGGCGCTCCAGATCGTCACCCTGAACTTGTTTCAGAGCCTGCCCCGGACTTGATCCGGGGGTCCATGTTCATGCATCCCGAGGGCCGCGAAAATGGATGCTGAAACGAGTTCAGCATGACGGAGGGTAGATGACCGACGCCTTTATCTGCGACGCGATCCGCACGCCCATCGGCCGCTATGGCGGCGCCTTGTCCCCGATCCGCGCCGACGATCTCGCCGCCATTCCGCTCAAAGCTCTCGTCGATCGCAACCCGAAGGTCGACTGGGACGATCTCGACGACATCATATTGGGCTGCGCCAACCAGGCGGGCGAGGACAATCGCAACCTCGCGCGCATGGCCGGGTTGCTCGCCGGGCTTCCCGACAAGGCGGGCGGGGTCACCGTCAATCGCCTCTGCGGATCGGGGATGGATGCGACGCTGATGGCGGCGCGGGTGATCCGCGGGTCCGAAGCCGACATGATCATCGCCGGCGGTTCGGAGAACATGAGCCGCGCGCCCTTCGTCGTCGCCAAGCCGACCAGAGCCTTCGACCGCAATGCCGAGATGTACGACACGACGATCGGCTGGCGCTTCGTCAATCCCAGGCTCAAGGACGTTTACGGCGACGATTCGATGCCCGAGACGGGCGAGAATGTCGCCCAGGAATTCGATGTAAGCCGCGAGGATCAGGACCAGTTCGCTTGTCGCAGCCAGCGCAAGACGGCCGAGGCGATGGAGAATGGCCGGCTCGCCGCCGAGATCGTCCCGGTCGAGATTCCCCGGCGCAAGGGCGATCCGGTCACCGTCGATCGGGACGAGCATCCCCGCCCCGACACCTCGCTCGAGGCGCTCTCGAAGCTGCGGCCCATCGTCAGGAAGGACGGCACGGTGACCGCGGGCAATGCCAGCGGCGTCAATGACGGCGCGGCGGCGCTGATCGTCGCCAACGAGGAAGCGGCCAAGCGCAATGGGCTTGAGCCCCGCGCGCGCATTCTTGGCGGCGCGGTCGCGGGCGTGCCGCCCAGGATCATGGGGATCGGCCCTGCGCCGGCGAGCGAGAAGCTTTTGAAGCGCCTCGGCCTCGCCATCGAGGACATGGACGTCATCGAATTGAACGAGGCGTTCGCCGCGCAGGCGCTTCCCGTGCTGCGCCGGCTCGGCGTCCCCGACGATGCGCCTTATGTGAACCCCAATGGCGGCGCGATCGCGCTCGGCCATCCGCTCGGCATGTCGGGCGCGCGGCTGCTGCTCACCGCGACCGAGGAATTGCAGCGCAGCGGCGGGCGCTATGCGCTGTGCACCATGTGCGTCGGGGTGGGGCAGGGCATCGCGACGGTGATCGAGCGGGTCTGACGCAAAAACCCCTCTCCCCTTGCGGGAGAGGGATGCGCAGCCTTGGCGACGAAGGAGCCTAGGCGGAGCTGGGAGAGGGGTATTCGATCGCCAGCTGATCACCCTCACCCAGCTTCGACTAGGTTCGCCTGCGGCTCACCAAGTCTCCGCATCCCTCTCCCATCGAGGGAGAGGGTTGGGAATTGAGGCGTTCATTGAGAAAGCGCCCCGTTTTTCCTACATCGGGGGCCAAGGAGACGCGCATGTACACGACCGAGCTCGACAAGCAGAAAAAGGCCAAGGCGGGCAAGGGCAAGCTCGCCTCGACCGAGCCCAAGGAGCTGCTCGACGCCTTCGAGGCCCGCGTCGCCGCCGACGAGTTCATCGAGCCCAAGGACTGGATGCCCGAGGCCTATCGCCGCACGCTGGTGCGCCAGATGTCGCAGCACGCGCATTCGGAGATCGTCGGCATGCTGCCCGAGGGCAACTGGATCAGCCGCGCGCCGAGCTTGCGCCGCAAGGCGATCCTGCTCGCCAAGGTGCAGGACGAGGCCGGCCACGGCCTCTATCTCTACAGCGCCGCCGAGACGCTGGGCACGAGCCGCGAGGAAATGATCGAGGCGCTCCATTCGGGCAAGGCGAAATACAGCACGATCTTCAACTATCCGACGCTCACCTGGGCCGATATCGGCGCGATCGGCTGGCTCGTCGACGGCGCCGCGATCATGAACCAGGTGCCGCTCCAGCGCACCAGCTACGGCCCCTATGCCCGCGCCATGGTGCGCATCTGCAAGGAGGAAAGCTTCCACCAGCGCCAGGGCTACGAGATCTGCATCGCGATGGCGAACGGCACGCAAGAGCAGCGCGAGATGATGCAGGACGCGCTCAATCGCTGGTGGTGGCCCTCGCTGATGATGTTCGGTCCGCCCGATCAGGATTCGCCCAACACCGCGCAATCGATGCGCTGGCGGATCAAGCGCGAGACCAATGACGAGCTCAGGCAGAAATTCGTCGACATCACCGTGCCGCAGGCCGAGGCGCTGGGGCTCAAGGTCCCCGACCCGGACCTGAAATGGAACGAGGAGCGCGGGCATTATGATTTCGGCGAGGTCGACTGGGACGAATTCTACGCGGTGGTGAAGGGCGAGGGCCCGGTCGCCAAGGAGCGCATGACCGCGCGGCGCAAGGCGTGGGAGGACAATCAGTGGGTGCGCGACGCCGCCGATGCCTATGCCGAAAAACATGCCGAGAAGCGGGAGGCGGCGTGACCAAGGACTGGCCGCTGTGGGAAGTGTTCGTGCGCTCGCGCGGCGGGCTGGCGCACCGCCATGTCGGCTCGGTCCACGCCTCCGACGGCGAGATGGCGCTCAAGCATGCGCGCGACACCTATACGCGGCGGATGGAGGGGGTGAGCCTGTGGGTGGTCAAGTCCTCGCAGATCGTCGCTTCCGATCCGGCCGAGGACGGCCCGACCTTCGAGCCGGCCGAGGACAAGATCTATCGCCACCCGACCTTCTACGAGATTCCCGAGGACGTGAAGCACATATGATGGCCGTTTTCGCATGCCCTCAACGTGCTCCCGCGCAGGCGGGAGCCCGGACAACGGACCGCCATGCATATCGGCTGGGTTCCCGCCTTCGCGGGAACAGCGTGAGGCGCTGATGCCTTCGCTGCCCACCATCGAGCCCGAGGAGGAAGCCAGGGCCAGGCGCATCGATCCCGACGGCGCCTTCGACGCTCCGGTCGCCGAGGAGCATCTCGAAGCCTATGTCGATTGCCTGCTGAGGCTCGGCGACGATGCCCTCGTGCTCGGCCAGCGGCTTTCCGAATGGTGCGGCCACGCGCCCACGGTCGAGGTCGATCTCAGCCTCGCCAATATCGGCCTCGACCTCATCGGTCAGGCGAGCCATTTCCTCGGCCGCGCCGGGGAGGCGGAAAATAGGGGGCGCGACGCCGACGCGCTCGCCTTCCACCGCGATGTCATGGATTTCCGCAACTGCCTGATGGTCGAGCAGCCCAATGGCGATTTCGCCCACACCATGGCGCGCCAGTTCCTCTATTCGAGCTGGCAGAAGCCGCTGTTCGACCGGCTGGCGGAATCGCAGGACGACTTCATCGCCGCGGTCGCCGCCAAGGCGGTCAAGGAGATCGCCTATCATCGCGAGCTCGCCGCTGACTGGGTGAACCGCCTCGGCGACGCCACCGACGAGAGCCGTCGGCGGATGGCGGACGGGCTCGAATGGATGTGGCGCTTCATTCCCGAGCTGTTCGAGGTCGACGAGCATATGGCGGCGATGATCGAGGCCGGGATCGTTCCCGACGTGCGCGAACTGCGCGAGGAATATGATCGCCGGATCGCCGCCGTGCTCGATGAGGCCACGCTCGCGGCGCCGGAGGATCAGCGGCCGATACTGGGCGGCCGGCGCGGCCATCATAGCGAGCATCTGGGGCATCTGCTCGCCGAGATGCAGTTCCTGCCGCGCGCCTATCCGGACGCCAGATGGTAGCCGCCGCGAAAAAAAGGGATTCCCGGCAGGACCGGCTTTGGGGGGTGCTCGAAAGCGTGCCCGACCCCGAAATCCCGGTCGTCTCGATCGTCGATCTCGGCATCGTCCGCGCGGCCGATGCGGAAAAGGGCGAGGTCGCGATCACGCCCACCTATACCGGCTGTCCGGCGACCGCCGCGATCCGCGCCGATCTGCGCGCCGCGCTCGACGAGGCCGGCTTCGGCGAGGTCGACATCGTCGAGCGGCTGTCGCCGCCCTGGACCACCGACTGGATCAGCGAGGAGGGCAGGGCCAAGCTCGAGGCCTACGGCATCGCCCCGCCGCAGCCGGAAGGCGCGAAGGCGATCGCCTGTCCGCAATGCGGCTCGGCCGACACCGCCGAGATCAGCCGCTTCGGGTCGACGCCGTGCAAGGCGCTGAGGCGCTGCACCGCTTGCGACGAACCCTTCGACTATTTCAAATGCCATTGACCTCCCGAAGCGGGCGGGGGGGCGCCCGCCCGCCCACCGGGGGCGGACCCGCCGCAGTTCGCCCCCGCCTGCCGGCGGGCCGGGGCGGCGCCCGGCGTG
>JBHJHL010000008.1:0-41011 GCA_050330935.1 Sphingomonadaceae bacterium
GTCCGCCGCCGAGCGCACCGCCGCCGCGATCGCGCGCATCGAGAAGCTCGATCCCCTGATCAACGCGGTAATCGCGATCGACCCCACGGCGATGGCGCAGGCGCGGGCGATCGACGCCGGCGCGCGCGGCGGCATCCTCGCCGGCATGCCGATTCTCCTGAAGGACAATATCGAAGCCAGGGGGCCGCTGCCGACGACGGCGGGAAGCCTCGCGCTCATCGACAATGTCACCGGACGCGACGCGCCGCTGGTCGCCAATCTGCGCGCCGCGGGCGCGATCATCCTCGGCAAGGCGAATCTTTCCGAATGGGCCAATATCCGCGACGACGATTCGATCTCGGGCTGGAGCGCGGTCGGCGGCCAGACGCGCAACCCCCATATCCTCGACCGCAACGGCTGCGGCTCGTCGACGGGAAGCGCCGCGGCGGTCGCGGCCGGCTATGTGCCGGCGGCGATCGGCACCGAGACCGACGGCTCGGTGACCTGCCCGGCGGCGGCGACCGGCGTCGTCGGCTTCAAGCCTACGGTCGGTCTCGTCAGCCGCACCCATGTCGTGCCGATCAGCATCAGCCAGGACAGCGCGGGGCCGATAAGCCGCGAGGTCATGACCGCCGCGCGGGTGCTGTCGGCGATGGCCGGCAGCGACCCCGCCGATCCGGCGACCGCAGAGGCCGACGCGCGCAAGGCGAACTATCATGAAGAACTCTCCGAGCGCGCACTCGAAGGGCGGCGGATCGGCGTGATGCGCTTTGCGAGCGGCTTTCACACCGACGAGGCGTTCGAGGAAGCGCTCGAAACGCTGAAGGCCGAAGGCGCGATCCTCGTCGATATCGATGAAGGGCCCGGCCGGGGCGATTTCGGCGGCGACGAATTCACCGTGCTGCTGACCGAACTGAAGGCCGGGCTCAACGCCTATCTGGCGAGCACCGATCCCGAGCGGGTAAAGACCCGCACGCTCGCCGACCTCATCGCCTTCAACCGCGAGCATGCCGCGCTCGAAATGCCGCTCTTCGACCAGACATTCTTCGAAATGGCCGAGGAGACAAGGGGCCTCGACGATGCCGGATATCGCGCCGCGCGCGAACGCTCGCTCGCGGCGACCGGCGCCGAAGGCATCGACCGGCTGCTCGCCGAGCATGACGTCGTCGCGCTCGTCGGACCGACGATGCCGCCCGCCTGGCTCATCGATCCCGTGCTCGGCGACCAGATATCGGGCGGCGGCGCGGGCGGGCTCGCCGCGGTCGCGGGCTATCCGCACCTCACCGTGCCGATGGGAACGGTGGACGAGCTGCCGGTGGGGCTTTCCTTCATCGGCCCCAGATGGTCCGACGCGCTCATCCTCTCGCTCGGCCATGATTACGAGCAGGCGAGCCGCAAGCGGGTGGAGCCGCGCTTCCTGAAGTCGGTGAGCGAGCTTCCCGAGATCGAGCGCGCGCTCGAGCCCGCGCTTCGCTCCCAACCCTAGATCGCCGCTTCGAGATCGGCCGCGGGGCCGGCGCGGCGGCGCGCGGCGATGAGGCAGGCGGCGACGATCATCGCCGCGCCGGCGATCGTCGCCGCACCCACCTCCTCGGCGAAGAAGAGAGAGCCGAACAGCGCCGCCCACAGGAAGCTCGAATATTCGACCGGCGCGAGATGCTGCGCCTCGGCCCGGGCATAGGCCCAGGAGAGAAGCAGCAGCGAGATCACCGAAAGCAGCCCCGCGGCGATGATCGCGGGCCACCAGCTCATCGTCGGCAGGGCGGCGGCGAAGGGCGCGGCGAGCGCCAGCGCGCCGGCCATGATCGCCTGCACGAAGAAGGCGATCTCGAGCGGCTCGGCCTTAAGCGCCTGCTGGCGCATGAGGACGATATTGTAGGCGTAGAGCACCGCCGAGGCGAGGATCGCGAGCGCGCCGCGAAAGGCTTCCCGCCCCATCGCGGCCTCGGCCTGGCCGGCGAGGATGACGAGCACGCCCGCAAAGCCGAGCAGCGAGGCGAGGATCGCGCGGCGCTCGATGCGCTCCTTGAGGATCAGCGCGGCGAAGAACAGCGCGATCAAGGGCGCGACGAAGGCGAGCGCGATCCCCTGCGCGAGCGGCACCCGGGCGAGGCCCCAGAAGAAGAGCATCGCCATCGGCGCCATCAGCAGGCCGCGGACGAGATGGTAGCGCATCGCCGCGGGCCGCGGCCGGCGCCAGCCGCTGGCGAGAAACAGCGCGCCGGCGATCGCCGCGCCCGCGCAGACCCGCCACAGTACGGCGTTATAGGCGCCGAGCCCGAGCGCGAGATGCTTCATCACCGCGTCCATCGCAGAGAAGAAGGCGATGCCGAGCGCGGCGACCGCGAAAGCGGTCGCGGTGGAGGCGGAGCGGGTCACGCCCGCGGCCATGGGGACAATCCTCGTGCGGCGCAATCGCAAGCGCGTCCCGATGCCGTGAGCCCGAGCCCGATCGACGCTGGCCTTGGGGCCGTTGGACCGCGTCGGGCGGCTGCGGCTGCGGCGCGGATATTGCAGCCTCGATCCCCGCTCTCCGGCCGGCGGGGAGTCGCATTTCGCCGCTTGCGGCGCTGGACCCCGGCTTTCGCCGGGGGCCGGGTGCTATTCGGCCGCGTCGGGGACGGCTTCGGCGGCCTCCGCAGCCTCGATCTCGGCCGCCTTGGCCTCGACGAGCCTGACGATATGGTCGATCATGTCGCCATCGGCGATCCTGTGGTCGGTGACGCCTGAGAGATAGACCATATGCTTGCCGGCGCCGCCGCCGGTGACGCCGATATCGGTCTCGCGCGCCTCGCCGGGGCCGTTGACGACGCAGCCAAGCACCGAGAGCGACATCGGCGTCTTGATGTGGGAGAGCCGCTCTTCCAGCGTCTGCACGGTGCGGATGACGTCGAAGCCCTGGCGCGCGCAGGACGGGCAGGAGACGACGCGCACGCCGCGGCTCCTGATGCCGAGAGCCTTCAATATCTCGTAGCCGACGCGCACCTCCTCCTCGGGCTCGGCCGAGAGCGAGACGCGGATCGTGTCGCCGATGCCGGCCCAGAGCAGCGAGCCGATGCCGATCGCCGACTTCACCGTCCCGCCGACGATGCCGCCCGCCTCGGTGATGCCGAGATGGAAGGGGCAATCGACCTGCTCGGCGAGCTGCGAATAGGCGGCGACGGCGAGGAACAGGTCGGAGGCCTTCACCGCGACCTTATATTCGCGGAAACCGGCGTCCTCGAGCAGGCGGATATGGTCGAGCGCGGATTCGACCAGCGCCTCGGGGCAGGGCTCGCCATATTTTTCGAGCAGGTCCTTCTCGAGGCTGCCGGCATTGACGCCGATGCGGATCGCGCAGCCGTTCGCCCTGGCGGCGCGGACGACCTCGCCGACGCGCTCCTCCGAGCCGATATTGCCGGGATTGATCCTGAGGCACGCCGCGCCCGCATCGGCGGCCTCGAGCGCGCGCTTGTAGTGGAAATGGATGTCGGCGACGATCGGCACATCGGCGGCGCGGACGATCTGACGAAGCGCCCGCGTCGAGTCCACATCGGGGCAGGAGACGCGGACGATATCCGCCCCCGCTTCCTCGCAGCGGCGGATCTGGTCGATCGTCGCGCGCACGTCGGCGGTGGGCGTGTTGGTCATCGTCTGCACGGTGACCGGCGCGCCGCCGCCGACCGGCACGTCGCCGACCATGATCTGCCGCGATAGGCGGCGGTGAATGTCTCTCCAGGGGCGCACCGACATGGGAAGCGATATAGAGCTTCGGCACGACAAGCGAAAGGCGCGGCAACAGGAGGAGACGGACCATGGCCCAGGCAGAAGCGAAGGAGGAGCGCTGGACGACGCTCGACGAATTCGACGAATGGACCGAGATGCCGATGCTGGCGCTCTCGGTCGCCTGGCTCGCGATCGTGCTCGCCGAGCTCATCCGCGGCACGAGCGCGCTGCTCGGTTTCTTCGGCACCGCGATCTGGATCGTCTTCATCGCCGAGTTCGCGGTCCGCTTCGCGCTCGCGCCGGAGAAGGGGCGGTTCCTCAAGCGCAACTGGCTGATCGCGCTGACGCTCATCGTCCCCGCCTTCCGCCTGTTCCGGGCCTTCCGCGCGCTGAGGGCGGCGCGGGCGCTGCGCGGCATCAGGCTGGTGCGGATCATCGGCACCGCCAACCGATCGATGCTGACGATCAAGAAGACGCTGGAGCGCCGCCGCTTCGGCTATGTGCTGCTCGCCACCCTCCTCGTCACCTGTTTGGGCGCGGCGGGGATGCTGAGCTTCGAGCCCGCCGCGGAGGTCGAGGGCGGCTTTTCCTCCTATGGCGACGCGCTGTGGTGGGCGGGGATGCTGATCGTGACGATGGGCTCGGACTTCTGGCCGCTCACCACCGAGGGACGGATATTGTGCTTCCTCCTCTCGGTCTACGGGATCGCCGTGTTCGGCTACATCGCGGCGAGCTTCGCGAGCTATTTCATCGGCCGCGACGCCGAGGAGGCGGAAAGCCCGGTGCTGGGACCGGACGACCTCGCCGCGCTGCGCGAGGAGATTGCCGGTTTGAGGCGCGAGCTTGGCCGCTAGAAACCGTCGCGGCCGGGCAGGAACCATCTGTTCCCCGGCGGGAAGCGATTCGGGCAGGACGGTCTCCAGGCTCGCCTTGCGCCCGCCGGCTGGCCGCTTGCGTTCTTTCTGCTATGCGGACGACAAAGGTTCGGAGAGTTGCCATGCGTGTTTTTGTCCTCATCGGAGCCCTGCTCATGCCCGCCGCCGCGTCCGCCCAGAATTGCGACTGGAAGCTCGTCATCCACGGCGGCGCGGGTGTGATCGAGCGCGAGAAGCTCTCGCCCGAGAAAGAGGCCGAGATCCGCGCGGGGCTCGACGCGGCGCTGGAACAAGGCTCGGCCATCCTCGCCGGCGGCGGCAGCGCATTGGACGCGGTCGAGAGAACGGTGCGGCTGCTCGAGGACGATTCCAATTTCAACGCCGGGCGCGGCGCCGTCTTCACCTATGAAGGGACGATCGAGCATGACGCCTCGATCATGCGCGGCGACACGCTCGCCGCCGGGGCGGTGACAGGCTCCTCCTTCACCCGCCACCCGGTGACGCTCGCGAGGCGGGTGATGGAGGACTCCCCCCATGTCTTCCTGCGCGGCGCCGGCGCCGACGAATTCTCGAAGCTCAAGGGGCTCGAGCAGAAGCCGAACGAGTGGTTCATGACCGATCATCGCCGCGAGCAGCTCCAGGAGATGAAGAAGGACAAGACCGGCTATTTCGACGTCGACCTCAAATATGGCACCGTCGGCGCGGTCGCGCTCGACTGCGAGGGCCATGTCGCGGCCGGCACCTCGACCGGCGGCCTGACCGGCAAGCGCTGGGGGCGGATCGGCGATTCGCCGATCATCGGGGCGGGCACCTATGCCGACGACCGCGCCTGCGCCGTCTCGGCGACCGGCGCCGGCGAATATTTCATCCGCCTCGGCGTCGCCCACGAGATCTGCGCGCGGCTGCGCTTCGCCGCGGGCGAGCGCCGTACGGAGCTCGAAAGAACGCGGGCGCGCGCGATGCAGGCGGCCGAACGCGGCGCCGATCCGTTGCACATCCTGCCAAGCGCATTTCCTCTCAGCGAAGAAGAGGTGCAGGAGATCGTCGATTCGGTGATCGCCGAGCTCGGCGAGCTCGGCGGGACCGGCGGCGTCATCTACGCGACGCCCGGCGGCCAGGGCGGCTTTTCGTTCAACACCCCGGGCATGTATCGCGGCATCGCCGGGCCCGAAGGGCGCTCGGTGGGCATCTTCGGCGACGAATAGCGAGGGACGTTGATGAGAAAGATAGCCGTGGGCGCCCTGGCGATGGGGCTTTTCGGAGCGGGATGTGCCTCGACGCCCAGAATTCCAGTGCTCTTCACCTCGGGCACGGCATCAATCGTGACCTTCCGCTACATAGGGGAACTGGAGGCGAAGCTGTGCGAAAATACCGGCCGGGACGTTGCCGATCCCCGCGAGTGCAAATCCTGGAGCAGCGTTTTCAACACCGATAAGCGCCTCAAGCTGCCGATGGGCAATTACAGGGTGATGACGCGCTGGTCCAATGGCCGCACCTGTATCCAGGGGCTCGTCGTGGAGCCTTGGGAAGACCGAAGGACGATCGAAGAAGTGCTGCTGCCCTGTCGCCGCTAATTCTGCCCCGGGTCTCTCGATCCTCGGGCTGAACTTGCCATTGGATCGGCCGAGGATTTAATATGACCTCGGGAGATCGACCTGATGCGCTGCGCTGTTCCTTTCCTGCTGAGCGCGCTTTTGGCAGGCTGCAATGAAAGCTCCGATGCCGGGATCGCGCCTGATCAATATGCCGGCACCGTGCAAAGCCGGGACGCCCCAGCCGAGCCGAACGCGAAGGTTGCTGCGTTCGCAAGCGAGGCTTCCGCTTCCCCGGCTACGGATTACGGCTTGATGAAGGACGTGGCCCGGGATCTCCTTGCCCGGAATCCCGACGGCGAATTTTCGGATCCGTCGGTCGAGGATCAGTTCCGCTTTTTCCGCTCCTATATGGATGAGGAAGTCGCCGACCTGGAAGACTGCGGCAGCCTGAGCAGCCTTGGCATGAAGCCTGCGCGATCGGAGGAAATCGACCGCCGGGCTTCGGGAGAAGAGCTGGCGGCAGACCAGCTGGAAGAGATCGCCACCTATAGAATAGGGACGGAAGCTTTCCTGCGCCGCGCGGGATACCGAAAAGAAGTCTATCAGGCGCCTCTGCGGGCCTATGAGCGAGAAGCGCTCGAAATAGTCTTTGAGGGAGAAGAGCTCGGATACGAGCTCAAGGAACGGCTGGCGCAACGGATGGAGCGTCGACGCAGCTCGCTCCAGCCGGATATGCCCGCGATAGGCTATCATGGCGGATGCGGCGCCGGAGAGACCGCCTTCACCTTCGCCTTCGATCCGCCGAACGGCACCGCCTGGCTCATTCGGGTGTTCGATTTCGAACTGTGCCGGAGACGTTTCCCCGAGCCCTGGAATGTCGACGGAGCGTGCCGGGACTGGCGCGAGGCATCGGACGACACGCGGATGATGCTTTCCGGCAATTATGTCTATCAGGCTTCCTGGCCGAACGGGACCACGCGCCGCGGCACCAAGACCGCGCTCGGCGATCCGATGGCGGAGATCAACGTCATGACCTTCAGGGCCCGGAGGTGAAAAAGCATCTCGAGACGATCATCGCCCTGCTGACGATGGCGGGGAGCATGGTTTCCCTGACGATCTTCGCCAATCTGGCCGGTCTCCAGCCGCCCACCTATCCGGCGATCGAATATGTGGTCGCGCTGCTGTCGCTCGGCGCCGCGATGCTGGCCTGGGAATGGACGCGCAAGTCCCGAACGGCCCTGAGGCGGCGCTTCATAGTCGTTTGCGCGCTGCTTTCGGTGATCGGCCTGCTTGCCTATCTCTTTCTCTACTCTCTCTACGTCGAGCCTATCCCGGGCACCGATGAACGGATCGTGCGCGGCTATCGATGCACTGCCGAGGCGCTGCTTGTCTACGGGGCGAGCTGTCCCGATCTTCCGACCGGCGCGCTTGCCGATGCGCAATGGGACACGCGCAGATTGTGGACCCGCGGTTCGGTCACCGTCATCGAGTTCAGCCTGGTCGTGGGCTGGTTCTTTTTCATGGCCGGCTTCATCGCCGCCCTTGGTTCGATCGTGGCCGGCCGCAAGGGTTGAAGAGAGGACCAGCTCTTTCTCCCCTGCGGACCGATCGCCAGGGCGCGCTTGCCGCGCCCTGGATGCCCGGCAAGCGTCCGCCTAGTTGACGATCACGGTCACCGCGCGGCGGTTCTGCGCCCAGGCGGCTTCGTAGGAGCCTTCGGCGACGGGCCGTTCCTTGCCCCAGCTGATCGTCGTCATCCGCGAGGCCGGGACGCCGCGCGCGGCGAGATAGTTCTTCGCCGCGTTGGCGCGCCGGTCGCCGAGCGCGAGATTATATTCGCGCGTGCCGCGCTCGTCGGCATGGCCCTCGATTGTCACCGTGACGACAGGATTGGCGAGCAGCCATTCGGCCTGGGCGTCGAGCGTCGCCCGGTCCTCGGCGTCGAGCGCGTAGCTGTCTGTGTCGAAGAAGACGCGGTCCGATCCGGCGGCGCGAATGAGCGCGTCCTGCGCGCCGGCGTCCAGCCCCGTGGTGGCGACGCCATCGTCTTCATAGGCATAGGGATCGGCGGTGGCATCCGGCGGCGGCGCTTCGGCCATCGGCGGGGGCGGCAGCTCGTCGGGCTTCTTCTTGGCGCAGCCCGAAGCGAGCGCGACGAGCGCCGCGGCGGAGGCGGCCTTGAGCAAAAGCGAGTTCATCTCGATCGTCCTTCCCTGACTGAAACTCATTGCAGCACCGGCGACCAGGCCGGGTCGGAGCCGTCGATCGGCGTCGGCACGCGGCGCTCGTTGCGGCCGGTGAGGTCGACCGACCACAGATCGGCTTTGCCCGAACCCTGGGCGGTGCGGAAGAAGAGGATCGCGCGGCCGTTGGGCGACCAGCTCGGCCCTTCGTCCTGCCAGCTGTCGGTCAAGATGCGCTCGCCGCCCCCCGCCGGCGTCATCACGCCGATGCGGAAACCGCCCCCGCCAAGCTTGGTGAAGGCGATGAGGTCGCCGCGCGGGCTCCACACGGGCGTCGCATATTGGCCCGATCCGAAGCTGATCCGCCGCTGGTTCGAGCCGTCGGCGTTCATTACGTAAAGCTGCTGCGATCCGCCGCGGTCGCTTTCGAACACGATCCGCCGGCCGTCGGGCGAGAAGCTGCCGCCGGTGTCGATCCCCGGCGCGTCGGTGAGCCGCACGGGCCTGCCGCCGCCGGTCGGCACCTTGTAGACATCGGTGTTGCCGGCGACCGACATCGAAAAGACGATCCATTCGCCGTCGGGAGAGAAGCGCGGGGCGAAGGTCATGTGCGGCGCCTCGACGAGCGGCCGGTTACGGCCCGAGCCGATGTCGTAGACATAGGCGCGCGGCCGGTCGCCGTCATAGCTCATATAGACCACCGTGCGGTTGTCGGGCGAGACGCGCGGGGTCAGCACGGTGAACTGGCCGTTGGTGAGGAAGCGGTGGTTGGCGCCGTCCTGGTCCATGATCGCGAGCCGCTTCACCCTTTTGCGCTTCGGCCCGGTCTCGGCGACATAGACGACGCGGCTGTCGAAATAGGGGCCCTCGCCGGTGAGGCGCGTATAGATTGTGTCGGCGCATTTGTGCGCCGCGCGACGCCAGTTGGCGGGGGCGACGACGAAACCCTCGCGGGCGAGCTCGGCGCGCGCGGCGACGTCGTAGAGATAGCAGCCGACGGTGATCGAGCCGTCGCCATTTGCCTGGACGAAGCCGTGGACGAGCGCCTGCGCGCCCCCGCCCCCCCAATAGCCGAAATCGGGGGCGCGGACCTGGGGATAGGTTATTTCCGGCAGACCTTCGGGGCCGGCGGGATCGAACAGCCCCGAGCTTTCAAGATCGTTGGCGACGACCTCGGCGACGCGGCGCCCGAGCGCTGCCGTGTCCCCTGCCGCCGTCTCGGCGACGCGCGGCGTGGCGAGCGCCGGGACGGCGAGCGGCATCGGCGCCGAGATGCCGCCGACGACATCGACCTCGAGCGGCGGCGGCTCGTCCTCTCCGGCGGCGGGAGGCGGCTCCTGGGCGGCGAGCGGCGCCGCGACAAACAGCAGCACCAGGCCCAGGAAAGGAAGCACGGACATCATTCTCATCATCCCGGCAATTTATAGCTCATATTGATGTTGCTCCATCCCCCCCTGGGCGTGCGGTAGAGCTCGGCCGGCAGGCCTTTCAGCGGCGCGCAGCCGCGATAGGTGGCGATGGCGAGATCCTTGACCCGCTCCTCGTAGCGGCGGTTCTCCTCGTCGACGCCGCTGGTCGAGACGACGCGCGGCGGGCTGGCGAGCGAGCCGTCGCGCGCGAGCCTCAGATTGAGCGTCACCCGGATGCGGTTGGCGCCGGGACCCGGATTGACCTGGCGGTCGGCGCAGGGCTGGACCTGGCGGCGGATCGCGGCCTCGATGCCGGCGAGCGCGGCGGCGTCCATGACCGCCGCCGGCGGGGCCGCCGAAGCAGCCTTGGGATCGTCGCCGAGGCCTTTCAGAAAATCATCGCCGAGCCGCGAGCCGCGCGCCTCGCGTTTCGAGCCGCCGCCCGAAGAGGCGCTCCGCTTCGGCCGGGCGCGCGATGCGGGCTTGGCGGCGGCGGGGCGTTCGGCGAGCGGCGCAGGACGCGGCTCGGCTTGGGTCGCGGCAGGAAGGGACGGCGCCGGATCGGCAAGCGCCACGCTTTCCGCGGACGCC
This sequence comes from Sphingomonadaceae bacterium, assembly GCA_050330935.1. GTDB lineage: Bacteria > Pseudomonadota > Alphaproteobacteria > Sphingomonadales > Sphingomonadaceae > Allosphingosinicella. The sequence goes on from JBHJHL010000008.1 coordinate 10,278, forward strand.
GGCGCCGCATCCTCGGGCAGGCCGGGCACGGGCGCTTCGCTCGCCCGGGAGCTGGGGTTGAGCACCGGCGCCGAGTTGAGCAGCCCGACATCCTCGACGAAGGAAACGGCGATCGGCGCGCTCTGGGGCGAAGGGCGGCTCGCCGAGGCGAGGCCGAGCGACAGCGCCGCGATCAGCGCTAGATGGCCCGCGGCGGCAATGCCGAGGCCGGCGGCCTCCGCTCGGTCCATCAGCGCTGCTCCCCGGTGCTGACCAGCGCGACGCGCCTGAGCCCCGCGCGGTCGATCTCGCCCATCACCCGCATCACCTGGCCATAATCGAGGCTGCGGTCGGCGCGCAGATAGACGCGCGGGCCGCCCTCCTCGGTGGCGCGACGGGCGAGCGTTTCGAGCCGCAGCGGCAGTTCGCCGTCCGCCACCTGCTCCTCGCCGAGGAAGATGCGCCCCGCCGCGTCGAGCGAAATCTGGACGGGCTCGCTTTCCTGCTCGAGCGCGCCGGCGCGGTTCTCGGGCAGATTGACCGGCACGCCCGCCATCAACAGCGGCGCGGTGACCATGAAGATGATGAGCAGGACGAGCATGACGTCAACGAGCGGCGTGACGTTGATCTCCGCCATCGGCGCGCGGCGCGCGCGCGCTTGGTGACCGTGCATCGGGCCCATCGCCACCGCCTCAGCCCTCCTGCTCCAGCTCGCGCGAGAGCATCGCGTGGAAGCCGTCGCCGAAGCGCAGGAGGCGCGCCTCGAGCCGGTTGATGCCGTGGGTGAAGCGGTTGTAGGCGATCACCGCCGGGATCGCCGCGAACAGGCCCAGCGCGGTCGCGAACAGCGCCTCGGCGATGCCCGGCGCGACGACCGCGAGGCTGGTCGAATTGGCGCCGGCGATGTCGGCGAAGGCGCGCATAATCCCCCAGACGGTGCCGAACAGGCCGACGAAAGGGGCCACCGAGCCGACGGTGGCGAGGATGTTGAGGCGATTGGACAGCCGGTCGATCTCGGCCGCCGCCGCGCCCTGCATCGCCACCGCGAGCCGCGCGCGCGTCCCTTCCTTGTCGATGCCCTTGCCGGCGGTCGAGCGGCGCCATTCGCCAAGCCCCGCCTCGACGATCCGCGCGCCGGGCGCCTGCGAGGCGGCATGCGCTTCGTAATAGCGGTCGATATCCTCGGCCTTCCAGAAATCGCGCTCGAAACGCGCATGCTTGCGCTTCACCCGCGAGAGCCTCAGGGCATGGGCGATGATGATCGCCCAGGTCCAGATGCTGGCGAGGAGCAGCCCGGCGATGACGATCTTGACGACGATGTCGGCCTGCAGGAACAGCGCGACCGGGGACATCATGTCGCTGGCGGCGAGATCGGTCACTGGCGATGGTCCTGCACGATGCGCCTGAATTTTTCCACCCATGCCCGCGGCTGGCGCCGGGGCCGCCCGTCCGGGGCGAGAAAGGCCGCCGTCACCTCGGCCGCGGCGAGAAGTTCCTCGCCCCGCATGACTCGCTGCTGAATGACGGCGCTCGCGGCGCGGATCGCGGTCGGCCGGCTGAGGACGAGCAGCGCGTCGTCGAGCCGCGCGGGGCGGCGGTAGCGTATATGCACCTCGGCGACCGCGTAGACGCCCTCGCCGCCTTCGAGCGCGGCGCGCTGGTCGATGCCGAGCGCCCGCAGCATGTCCGATCGGGCGCGCTCCATATATTTGAGATAGTTGGCGTAATAGACGATGCCCGCGGCATCGGTATCCTCGAAATAGACGCGGCAGGCGAAATGGTGCTCGCCGCCCCGGAAAATGCCGCCATGCGGTGCCGGATACGCCTCTCCCTCCATGGCACCGGCATTAACCGTTTCCTCATGTGCGGCGAAACCCAAGAATTCATTTTAGCCGAATCTGCGACCCCGGCCTCCGTCCATGTCGAACAGCCCTGCCAAGATTCAGCGCCCGATTGAATCGATCTGTTGGGCGATGAGCCGGAGAAGATCGCCCTGCGCTAGCTCGGGGTCGATGGCATGGAAACCCCAGCCGCGCTGGAGCACACCATCCAGCCAAACCCTGCCAGGCACGATGTCGATGCGCGCGTCATTCGGATAGCCATGCTCGACCACAGATAGATAACCGACCCCTTCGCGATTGACGCACGCCGCCGAAGCGAGGTCTTCGGTGCGCAGGAAAGGCGTTGGGGCGTCACCTTCGGACGACCAGACCGGTTCGGGCATGAAGTTCAAGAATATCGAGGGGCCAGCATGCCAATAGCTGTCAAGCGGCGCGGTCCCTCCGGTAAGCGCGGCGGGATTGGTGCAGGCGACCGTCATCCCCGGCGCGGCGGTGCGGCCGAACATCGCATCCGCTGGCGGCGGCGACGAGGCGGGAAAGGAGTCATAGGCGATGATGCATCCCGTCTCGCCCGTTTCGGTGCACAGCGGAAGATGTTCGAAATCGCCGCCGCGCAGCTTGTCGACCGGCACCTCCACCGTGCCGCCCAGGAGAATCGCCGAGAGCATGCGATCAGCAAGCGACGTGCCGTCTATTTCGTCCGCGATAATCTGCGTCAGCAACCGCGCGCCCTGGCTGTGACCGATGAGTGCGAACGGCCGGCCAGCGTTACGGTGTTCGATGTAATTGCGCCATGCGGCACGCGCATCTTCCAACGCGACCGCAGAGGCGTCATCGATATTGCCGCCGCGGAGCATGGTGAACAGCGCGGCGAACGTTGCCTGACGGTAAAGCGGGGCGAAAGCGCGGCACAGATTAGAATAGCGCGCGAGTTGCGCGCGCACCATCGCGATCTCCTCGAGCGTGCCGGGCGACCAGTCGGCATTTGGCGCGGGGTCGGCTGAAACCGTCGGGTAAAGATAAAAGCAGTCGACGGGCGGGTTCACGGCGTCGCGAACCAGATCAGTCGCGCCGTAGCCCTCGGGGTTGAGCGCCGTCGTGGGAAGCGGCTCCGAACAGACATCCTCGCGGTCGGGAAGACAGAGCCAGTATCTCTCCTCGCGATAGTCGGGTGCTTCGGCAAGCGCCGACTGCTGGGCTGCTGCAGGCGCGGCGACAAGAGCCATGAACAGCGTGAGCCAAATCCGGTGCATCATGTTCCTTGTCCTCAGTCCTCGAACAGGCCCGATTGCATGCGATCGGGCGGCTCGAGCCCGAGATGCGTCCAGCCCCGGCCGTTGAGCGCGCGCCCGCGCGCGGTACGCGCGACAAGGCCCAGCTGGATGAGATAAGGCTCGATCACCTCCTCGATCGTGTCGCGCGGCTCGCCGAGGCCCGCGGCCAGCGTTTCGACACCGACCGGGCCGCCACCGTAGATATCGGCGATCATGCGCAAATAGCGCCGGTCCATCGCGTCGCAGCCGAGCGCGTCCACCTCCATCCGGCGAAGCGCCCTGTCGGCGACCTTGGCATCGACGCGCCCTTCGTCCGCCGCCTCGGCGAAATCGCGCACCCGCCTGAGCAGCCTGCCGGCCACGCGGGGCGTGCCGCGCGCGCGCCGGGCGATCTCGGCGGCGCCGTCGTCGGCGAGGTCGAGCCCCAATAGCGAGGCGGCGCGGCGCACCACCTGCTCGAGCTCGTCGACCTCATAAAAATTGAGCCGCACGGGAATGCCGAACCGGTCGCGCAAGGGCGTGGCGACGAGGCCCTGGCGCGTCGTCGCGCCGATCAGCGTGAAAGCGGGAAGGTCGATGCGGACGCTGCGCGCCGAGGGCCCCTCGCCGATGATGAGGTCGAGCGCCCTGTCCTCCATCGCCGGGTAGAGGATTTCCTCGACCGCCGGCGCGAGCCGGTGGATCTCGTCGATGAAGAGCACGTCGCCCTCCTCGAGGTTGGTGAGGAGGGCGGCAAGATCACCCGATTTGGCGATCACCGGCCCCGAGGTGCCGCGAAAGCCGACGCCCATCTCGCGCGCTACGATATGGGCGAGCGTCGTCTTGCCGAGCCCGGGGGGACCGAAGAGGAGGATATGGTCGAGCGCGTCGCCGCGCTTCTTCGCTGCCTCGATGAAGATGCGCAAATTCTCGCGCGCCGCCTTCTGGCCGATGAAATCGTCGAGCCGCTTGGGGCGCAGCGCCGCGTCGACATCCTCGGCCTTGCGCTCGGGCGAGATCGGGCGTTCGGGGTCCGTGGCCATGCGGCCTCTATAGCGTCATTGCGGGCGAAGCGAAGCAATCCAGCCGCGCCGATGGATTGCCGCGTCGGCCCTCGACAGGCTCGGGGCTCCTCGCAAGGACGGGGCTTGCCTCACCGCGCCGCCTTCTTGAGCGCCACCCGGACCAGCGCGTCGAGGCTCGCCTCGCGTCCGAGCTCGCCCTCGGCCTTGGCGACCGCCGCCGAAGCCGCGGCAGGCTTGAAGCCGAGATTGATGAGCGCCGAGACCGCATCGGCATTGGCGCTGCCCGGCTGCGCCGCCGCCCCGCCGGGCACCGCCGCGAACGCGCCCGCCTTGTCCTTCAGTTCGTTGACGATGCGCTGGGCCAGCTTTGGCCCCACGCCTTGGGCGCGCGCCACCATCGCCTGGTCGCCCGCGGCCGCCGCCTGGCGCAGCTCCTCGGCCGACAGCGCCGAGAGGATGGCGAGGGCGACCTTGCCGCCGACGCCCTGGATCGCCGTCAGGTGGCGGTACCAGTCGCGCTCCTCGGCGGTCGCGAAGCCGATCAGGCGGATGGCGTCGTCGGAGACGAGCATCTCGGTGTGCACCTCGGCCTCGGCGCCGACGCCGCCGAGCGACCTCAGCGTGCGCGCCGAGGCGGCGACCAGATAGCCGACGCCATCGACGTCGATCACCGCATGGTCGGCGCCGGCGCTTTCGATCACTCCTTTCAGCTTCGCGATCATGCGGCATGGTCGCCCAAGGCCCTTGCGGTTGCAAGATGGTGGGCGTGGGCGATGGCGACGGCGAGCGCGTCGGCGGCGTCGGCGCCGGCGATCGCAGCGCCCGGCAGCAGCCGCGCGACCATCGCCCGGACCTGATCCTTGTCCGCCCTGCCGGTGCCGGTCACCGCCTTCTTGACCAGCCGCGCCGCATATTCGCCGACCTCGAGCCCCGCCCTCGCCGCCGCGAGCAGCGCCACCCCCCGCGCCTGGCCGAGCTTCATCGTCGAATTGGGATTTTTGTTGGCGAACACCTCCTCGACCGCGGCGCAGTCCGGCGCATGAGCGGCGATCACCGCCGCCATCGCGCCGTCGAGCCGCAGCAAACGCTCGGCGAGGGGCGCTCGGGCTTCGGTGGAGATTTCGCCGTTGGCGAGGTGCGAAAGCCGGTTGCCCTCGGCGCGGATCGCGCCCCAGCCGGTGGTGCCGAGCCCCGGATCGAGGCCGAGGATGATCATAGCCGCTGTCTTATCCAGCGATGCGCTCCATCACCTCGTCGGGAACGTCGTAATTGCCCCACACGGTCTGGACGTCGTCATCCTCGTCGAGCGCATCGAGCAGCTTCAGCAGCTGCTCGGCCTCGCCGTCGCGGACTTCGACTTCGGCGCTCGCGCGCCATGCGAGCTTCACCGTCTCGGCCTCGCCGAGCCTTTCCTCGAGCGCGCGCGCCACCTCGTGCAGATCGTCGGGCGCCGTCCAAATCTCGTGGATTTCTTCGCTCGATCGGACATCTTCAGCGCCGGCCTCGATCGCGGCTTCGAATACCTTGTCGGACGAAGCCGCGTCGGTGGGATATTGGACGAGGCCGAGCCGTTCGAAGCCGTGGCTTACCGAGCCCGAGGCGCCCAAATTGCCGCCGTTCTTCGAAAATATGGTGCGGACGTTGGTCGCGGTGCGGTTGCGGTTGTCGGTCAGCGTCTCGACGATGAGCGCGACGCCGCCGGGCCCGAAGCCCTCGTAGCGCAGCTCCTCATAATCCTCGCCCTCGCCGCCCGCCGCCTTGTCGATCGCGCGCTGGATATTGTCCTTGGGCATCGACTGCGCCCTGGCGGCGGCGACGGCGGCGCGCAGACGCGGGTTCATCTCCGGATCGGGCAGCCCGGACCTGGCGGCGACGGTGATCTCCCGGCTCAATTTGGAGAAGATCGCCGAGCGCTTCGCGTCCTGCGCGCCCTTGCGGTGCATGATATTCTTGAACTTGCTGTGGCCTGCCATGGGTTCGATCTAATGCGCCGACCGTGCCCGCTCAAGCTAGAGCCTGACCGCGGTCCCCGAGACGCTGACCATCAGCATCGATCCCGCCTTGCCGATCACCTCATAATCGATGTCGACGCCCACCACGGCGGTGGCGCCGAGCGCGCGCGCCTCGTCCTCCAGCTCCTGGAACGCCTGCTGGCGCGCCTCCTTCAGGGTCCGCTCATAGGCGCCCGAGCGGCCGCCGACGATGTCGGTTATGCCGGCGAACAGATCCTTGACGAGATCGGCGCCGATGATCGCCTCGCCGGTGACGATGCCGTAATATCGACCGATCTCGCGCCCCTCGACGGTGGGCGTGGTGGTGATGATCATCGCGCTTCTCCCCTCCCGGTTCGCGAAGACCGCCCTAGAAGCCCGGGCCGGCGCGCTCAAGCTTGCACTGCCGCCGCGAACGGCTATGGCGCGGAGCGAGCCCCGAGCGACGGAGCCGCGATGCCGACCCAGTTCAGCCCGAGAAGCCGCAAGGTCCGCATCCTGGCGACGCTGGGCCCGGCGAGCGACACGGCCGATATGATCTCCAGCCTTGCCGAGGCCGGCGCCGACGCATTCCGCATCAATATGAGCCATGGCAGCCATGAAGAGCATGCCAGGATCATCAAGGTCATCCGCGAGCTCGAAAAGGAGCTGGTGCGGCCGACGACCATCGTCGCCGATCTGCAGGGGCCGAAGCTGCGCCTCGGCAGCTTCGAAGGCGGCGGCGCGGAGCTCGAGGCGGGGCAGCGCTTCGTCCTAGACCGCGACGAGCGGCCGGGCGACGCGCGCCGCGTGCATCTTCCCCATGAAGTCATTTTCGGCTGCGTCGAGAAAGGGACGCGGCTGCTCATCGACGACGGTCGCATCGCGCTCAAGGTGACGGACGCGAAATCCGAACATATCGAAACCGAGGTCGAAACGGGCGGCCAAATCTCCGACCGCAAGGGAATCAACCTACCCGACATCGTCCTGCCCCTCGTCGCGCTCACCGAGAAGGACAGGCGCGATCTCGAATTCGCGCTCGATCAGAAGGTCGACTGGATCGCGCTTTCCTTCGTCCAGCGGCCCGAGGACGTCGCCGAGGCGAAGCGGCTGATCGGCGGCCGCGCGGCGCTGCTCGCCAAGATCGAAAAGCCCTCGGCGCTCGCCCGGCTCGGGGAGATCGTCGAGCTTTCGGACGGGGTGATGGTCGCGCGCGGCGATCTCGGCGTCGAGCTGCCGCCCGAGGCGGTGCCGCCGCTCCAGAAGCGGATCGTCGAGACCGCCCGCCGCGCGGGGCGGCCGGTGGTGGTTGCGACGCAGATGCTCGAATCGATGATGAGCTCGCCGACGCCGACCCGCGCCGAGGTCTCCGACGTCGCCACCGCCGTCTATGACGGGGCCGATGCGATCATGCTTTCGGGCGAGAGCGCGACCGGCGATTTCCCGTGCGAGGCGGTGGCGATGATGAACCGCATCGCGATCTCGGTCGAGGAGGACCCGAGCCACGGCGAGCGCGTCCATTTCACCCAGACGCGCCCCGACCCGACTACCGCGGATGCGATCGCCGACGCGGCGCGCAACATCGTCGGCATCATCGGCGCCTCGGCGATCGTCTGCTTCACCACCTCCGGCTCGACCGCGCGCCGGGTCGCGCGCGAGCGCCCGGCGGTGCCGCTGCTAGTGCTGACGCCCTCGCTCGGGACGGCGCGGCGTCTGGGGCTGCTATGGGGCGCGCATGCGGTGAGGACGCGCGACGTCGAAAGCTTCGAGGAAATGATCGGCAAGTCGAAGCGCATGGCGTTGCGGCACAATGTCGCCACGGGCGGCAACCGCATCGTCGTCACCGCCGGCGTCCCCTTCGGCACGCCGGGTTCGACCAATGTGCTCCATGTCGCCAGCCTCGTCGGCGACGAGCTCGAGCGTCCCCCGCGCGCCTGAAACTCTAGCCCTGGCGCGCCTTGAAACGGCGGTTGGTCTTGTTGATGACGTAGGTGCGGCCGCGGCGGCGGATCACCCGGCAGTCGCGATGGCGCGATTTGAGCGATTTCAAGGAATTGCGAACCTTCATGACGCAGCCGCCTGTCTCTTTTCGAAGTTGCGGAAAATGTGCCGGGAAAGCGAGGCGTCCACCTAGGGACGGGCGGCGCCTTAGTCAAGCGGCGGCATCTCCGCCGGCGGACGATGCAGCGAACCGCGCGGCTCGCGCGTTGCATCGGGACATGTCCATCCGGAGGAAAGCCTGATGCGCCTTACCGCCCTTTGCGCCGCCCTTCTGCTTGCCGCGGGCCTCGCCGGCTGCGCCACTTCCGAGCCCGACGCGCCGCGCGACGGCATCCACGTCACCCGCTTCCATCTCGGCCAGGGGCCGATCGCGCGCGGGCAGATCACCGTCGAGCCGATCAATCTTGCCGATGCCAACGCGCCCGGCTTCGCCTCCTATTCGGCGGCGGTGAAGCGCGAGCTCGCCCGCCTCGGCTACACCCTCACCGACGACGTGCCCGAAAGCGAGCTCGTCGCGATCGTCGACGTCGAGCAGGGCAGTCCGGAGGCGATCGCGCGCTATCCGGGGCTCGGCATCGGCGGCGGCGCAGCGATCGGCCGCAGCAGCGGCCTCGGAGCCGACCGGCCCGAGATCGTCGCAACGCTCCTCGAAGTGCGCATCAAGCGGCGCTCCGACGGCACCATATTCTGGGAAGGCCGCGCGCTCGACGAAGCCCCCGCGGCGAGCCCCGAAGCGCAGCCGCAATATGCGGTGGACAAGCTTGCCCATGCGCTCTTCGGGGACTTTCCCGGCGAGTCCGGCCGCACTATCATCGTCGAATGACGCTTTCGATCTCCAGCGCCTTCGACGGCGGCAACATCCGTCACGTCGAAACCGAAGGCGGCCGCATCGATCTCAGGATCGAAAAGGACAACCAGTCCGATTTCTACCAGTGGTTCTATTTCCGTCTCACTGGCGCCGCCGGCAAGGATGTCGAGCTGCGCATCCTCAACGCCGGCGATTCCGCCTATCCGCCGGGATGGGAGGAGTATCGCGCCTGCATGTCGGAGGACCGGCTCGAATGGGAACGGGTCGAAACCGACTATGCCGACGGCGTGCTTACGATCCGGGCCACGCCGGCCGCCGGCAGCGTCTGGTTCGCCTATTTCGCGCCCTATACGATGGAGCGCCATCACGATCTCGTCGCCGCCGTGATCGCCCATCCCGAGATCGCCTACCGCTCGCTCGGCCGGACGCTCGACGGGCAGGAGCTCGACTATTTCATGCTGGGCGAAGGCCCGCTCCAGGTGTGGCTCTACGCCCGCCAGCATCCGGGCGAGACGATGGCCGAATGGTGGATGGAAGGCGCCTTCGAGATGCTGCTCGACGAGGCCGACCCGGTCGCCCGGCGGCTGAAGGAGCGGGCGACGTTCCACATCGTGCCCAACCTTAATCCGGACGGCTCGCGCCGCGGCCATCTCCGGACCAACGCGATCGGCACCAATCTGAACCGCGTCTGGCACGAGCCGACGCTCGAGGAGAGCCCGGAAGTCTATCATGTCCGCGGCCGCATGGACGAGACCGGGGTCGATTTCGCGATGGACGTCCATGGCGACGAGAACATCCCGGCCAATTTCCTCGCCGGCTTCGAGGGCATTCCTTCGCTCAAGGATCGGCAGACGGAGCTCTTCCAGGCCTATTCGGACGCGCTCCTGCGGCTCTCGCCCGATTTCCAGACCGAAAAGGGCTATGAGGTGGCGCCGCCCCGCAAGGGCAATATGTCGATGTCGACCAACCAGGTCGCCGAGCGTTTCGGCGCCGTCGCGATGACGCTGGAAATGCCGTTCAAGGACAATTTCGACCTGCCCGACGAAGAGCTGGGCTGGGCGCCCGACCGCTGCCGCAACCTCGCGCACAGCTGCCTGCAGGCGCTGTTCGCGGTGATCGACGACGTCGCGGACTATCGCGGCAAATGACGAAGCTCGTTCTCGTCCGCCACGGCCAGAGCGAATGGAACAAGGCGGGACGCTTCACCGGCTGGTGGGACGTCGATCTCACCGATGCGGGCGAGGAGGAGGCGCGCATGGCGGGCAGGATGCCCGCCCGCCACGGCCATGATTTCGATCTTTGCTATACGAGCGTCCTCACCCGGGCGATCCGCACGCTCGATATCGCGCTTCGCGAGCTCGACCGGCTGTGGCTGCCCGTGATCAAGCACTGGCGCCTCAACGAGCGCCATTATGGCGGCCTCACGGGCCTCAACAAGCAGGAGATGCGCGAGAAGGTCGGCGAGGAGCAGGTCCATATCTGGCGCCGCTCCTTCGACGTGCCGCCGCCCGAGCTGGAACGGGCAAGCGAATATGATCTCTCGGACGACCGCCGCTATGCCGGAGTGGAAGTGCCGAAGGCCGAAAGCCTGAAGCATACGATCGAGCGGGTGCTGCCTTATTGGGAGGAGGAAATCCTCCCTTCGGTGAAGGCCGGCCACAGGGTGTTGGTGTCCGCCCACGGCAATTCGCTGCGCGCGCTCGTCAAGCATCTGTCGGACATTTCCGACGAGGAGATACCGAAGCTCGAAATCCCCACCGGCGAGCCGCTGGTCTACGAGCTCGACGAGGAATTCGCGGCCGTCGAGCGCTATTATCTCAAGGACCGTCAGCCGGCCTCGCGCGCATAGGCGAGATTGCGCCGCGCGCGTGCGATCACCGCCGCGGCCGTATCGCCGCGCTCGATCCCGGGCATCGCGACCCCGGCCCGAGCGCGATCTTCCTGCCCGCGATCTCGACCGGCTGCTCGCGGATGCAGCTTTTCAGCCGTTCGCCGGTCTCGATCGCCGAATCCCGGTCGAGCCGTTCGAGGATGAGGCCGAAGGCGCCGCCGCCGAGGCGGCCGGCGACATCGGTAGCGCGGATCAAACGATCGAGAAGGGCGGCGACATGAGCTTCCGCCAGGCGTCCCGCCTCCTCGCCCTGCGCGGCGGAGATCTCGCCCAGGCCTTCGACCTCGACGAGCAGCATCGTCGCCGCCATCTGATGGCGCTCGACATTGGCGATCGCGCGCGACAGCGCCGCTTCGAAGGCCGAGGCGCCGACGATGCCGGTCGCAGGATCGATCCCGCTCTCCACCTCCAGCCCGGAGATGCGCGCGCGCAGATCGGCAAGCGCGGCGCGCAGGCGCGCATTCTCGTCGAGCAGATGCGCCATCGCCGCCGGCTGGCTGGCGTGATTTTCGATGGGGGCAGCGCCCTCCTCCTCGATCGGCCAAGATTGATCCATGCCGCCTTTTCTTTCCTGCCTGGAAGGCCGGGTTAAGCCCGAAAGGGTTAACAGATGCTCAAGAAAGCCGCTGGAATCCGCCGTTGCGTGGCGGCAAAGGGGCGGCTAGAAGATGCCGCTTCGCCGCAGACAGAGCTTGGAAATGGCAGACGAAGCGCCGCTTGTCGGCATCATCATGGGCAGCCGCTCCGACTGGGGCACTATGCGCCATGCCGATGCGCTGCTCGGCGAGCTCGGCGTAGCGCGCGAATGCCGCATCGTCTCCGCCCACCGCACCCCCGGCCGGCTTTACGATTATGCTGGAAGCGCTGCGGAACGCGGCCTCAAGGCGATCATCGCCGGCGCCGGGGGAGCCGCGCATCTGCCCGGCATGACGGCGTCGATGACGCGGCTGCCGGTGCTCGGCGTTCCGGTGCGCTCGCGCGCGCTCGGCGGCCTCGACAGCCTGCTCTCGATCGCGCAGATGCCGGCGGGGGTGCCGGTCGGCTGCCTCGCGATCGGCAAGGCGGGGGCGGTGAACGCGGCGCTGCTCGCGGCCTCCATCGTCGCGCTTTCGGACGCGAAGCTGGCGCAGCGGCTCGACGCCTGGCGCAAGGCGCAGACCGACGCCGTCGCCGAAACGCCTGAATGAGCGTCGCGCCCGGGTCCGTGATCGGGATCGTCGGCGGCGGCCAGCTCGGGCGCATGCTGGCAGCGGCGGCGGCGCGGCTCGGCTATCGCTGCCATGTCTACGCCCCGGAGGAGATGCCGCCGGCGGCCGAGGTCGCGGCCCGCTTCACCCGCGGCGACTATCGCGACGCCGGCGCGCTGGCCCGCTTCGGCGGAGAGGTCGATGTCGCCACCTATGAATTCGAGAACATCCCCGCCGACGCGCTTGCCGCGCTCGCCGGCCAGGTCCCGCTCCATCCGCCGCGCGCGGCGCTCGAGACCGCGCAGGATCGCTTGTCCGAAAAGCGTTTCATCGCCGGGCTCGGCGGCGACCCGGCCGAATATCGCGCGGTGGCGAGCCGCGAGGAGCTGGGGCGGGCGCTCGAGGACATCGGCTGCCCCGCGATCCTCAAGACGCGGCGCTTCGGCTATGACGGCAAGGGCCAGACCCGGATCGCCTCGGCCGACGATCTGGACCGGGCGTGGGAGCGGGTCGGCGGCGCGCCTTCGGTGCTCGAGACGCTGGTCGATTTCGACGCCGAATTCTCGATCCTGCTGTGCCGCGCCGCATCGGGCGAGACCGCGCTCTGGAACGCGCCGCGCAACATCCATGAGGGCGGCATTCTCGCGCGCTCGCTGGTCCCGGCCGGCGAGGCGGTGGCAAAAGCGGTCGACGAGGCCGCCGGCCTGGCACGCAGGGCCGCCGAGAGCCTCGATTATGTCGGGATGCTGACGATGGAGTTCTTCGCCGCGGGCGGCCGGGCACTGTTCAACGAGATGGCGCCGCGCGTGCACAATAGCGGCCACTGGACGATCGAGGGCGCGACGACGTCGCAATTCGAAAACCATGTCCGAGCGATCTGCGGCCTGCCGCTCGGCGCCACCGGCCTCGTTGCGCCGCGAGTCGAGATGCGCAACCTCATCGGCGGCGAGATCGAAGGCTGGCGCGACTGGCTCGCCACGCCCGGAGCGCATCTCCACATCTACGGCAAGCGCGAGGTAAAGCCCGGACGCAAAATGGGCCACGTCACCCGGCTCGGCGGGATCGCGGCCGAAAGCTGAGCGCCAGGGCTATTGCAGGCTCGCCTCCTCGATCGGCATCCCCAGCCTTTCGAGTTGCGGGCGCACCTGCTCGGCATCGCCGACCACCAGCCAGACGATATTGCCGGGATCGAGCGCGGCGCGCGCGGCGGCGTCGAGCTCGGCCCGGGTCATCGCCCGGTAGCGGGCGGGGAGCGCCTCATAATAGTCGTCGGGCCGGTCGTAGAGCTCGATCGCGCGCAGGGCGCTCAGCACCGCGCCGGAAGTTTCGAAATTTCCCGGCAGTTCGCGGACATTGCCCGCCACCGCGCGCGCCAGCTCATCCTCGGTGACGCCCTCCTGGGTAAGGAAGCGCTCGATCTGGCCCTGCAAGGCGGCGATCGAATCGCCGGTGCGGTCCGCCTGCACCGGCGCGAAGATGACATAGGGCGACAGCTGCTCGGCCTCGAGAAACAGGCCCCGCGCGCCATAGGACCAGCCCTTGGTCTCGCGCAGGTCCATATTGATCCGCGACAGGAAACTGCCGCCGAGGGCTTCGTTGGCGATGTTGAATTCGAGCGGATTGTCGGTGCCGGCGAGCGGCGTCACATAGCCGCCCAGGATCAGCGACTGCGGCGACTGCGGCCGGTCGACCAGCACGATGCGCGGACGCGGCGTGGGCGGCGCGGCGGCGAAGCGCTTCTCCCCGCCCGGCACATCGGGCGGCGACCATTCGCCGAAATGCCGTTCGACGAGCGGCATCAGCTCGATGAGCGGCCGGTCGCTGACGATGAAAATCTTGGCCTTGTCGGGCCGTATCCAGCGCTGGTGGAAGGCGACGAGATCTTCGCGCGTGACGCTGGGCAGCAATTCGGGGTCGCCGCTGCCGGTGAAAGGAATCCCGTAGGGATGCTCGGGTCCGTAGATCAGCGGCGGCAGCGCGCGGAAGCCGATCGCCTGCGGGTTGGTCAGCTCCTGGGCGATGCCGGCGAGCTGCTGCGCGCGCAGCCGCTCGAGTTCCTCGGGATCGAACATCGGCTCCTTGACGATCGCCGCCATGAGATCGAGCGAGGGCCCGAGATTGGGGGTCAGCGCCGACATCACCACGGCGGTGCGGTCGAGACTGGCGCCGGTCGAGATCGAGGCGCCGAGCCTTTCCTTGGCCTCGGCGATCTCGATCGAATCCATGCCGCCGGCGCCGCCTTCGTCGAGCAGGTTCAGCATCAGCGTCTGGGTGCCGAGCTTGTCCCTGGGATCGGCGGCATGGCCGGCGTCGAATTCGAGCGCGATCTGGGTCACCGGCACGACATCTCGCCGGGCGTAGACGACCTCGATGCCGTTCGAAAGCTGGGCGCGTTCGATGTCGGGGAAGTCGAGATCGGCGATCACCCCCACCTCGGGCGGGGTGCGCGGGGCGATATAGCGTACCGGCGCGAGCGGGCGCTCGCCTTCCTCGGGCAGCCGGTAGAAGCGCGGATGCTGGGTGATCGAAGTCTCGACCGAGGCGGCTTCCTCATATTCCCCGCGCTCGCCGGGCACGACGCGGATCGAAAGCTCGGGCTTGGTGAGCCATTTCTGCATCGCCGCGCGGACCTCCTCGGGGGTAACCGCGGCGAAAATCTCGAGCTGCTTCTTATAATAAGCGGGATCGCCGGCGTAGAGCTCGCCTTCGGCGAGCGCGGTCGCCTTGCCGCGAAAGCCGCCGACCTGCTCGAGGCCCTTGATGCGGTTGGCGAGCGCGCTCGTCACCACCCGCTGGACCTCGTCCTCGGTCGGCCCGACCTCGATGAACCAGTCGATGATCTGGTCGAGGCGCCGGGCGACGGCGTCGGCATCCTCGCCCGGCTTGACGTCGACCTGGACCTCGGCGAAGCCGATGCGGTGGAAGTCCTGCAGGAAGGCCGAGACGCGGGTCGCGGTCTTTTCCTGGCGCACGAGGATGTTGTCGAGCTTCGAGCTCGAAAGGCCGCCGAGCACCGCGAGGCCGACCTCGAGCGGGATCGTCTCTTCGGGCTCGAGCAGCCCCGGCGTCACCCAGTTGCGGTAGAGGCGGACATTGGCGACCCGGTCCTGCATCTCGACATGCTGGGGCTCGTCGAGCGTCACCACCTCGGCCTCGGCGGGGACGTTCTGCGGTCCGCGCGGAATGTCGCCGAAATATTTCTCGACCAGCGGCCGCGCGGTCTCGGCATCGATGTCGCCGGCCAGCACCAGCACCGCATTGTTGGGACCGTATTTCTCGCGGAACCAGTTCTTCACGTCGTCCAGCGTCGCGGCGTCGAGATCGGCCATCGAGCCGATCGTCGAATGGGCATAGGGATGGCCGTCGGGAAGCGCGTCGAGCTGGACATATTCGACCAGGCCGTAAGGCTGGTTGTCGCCCTGGCGCTTCTCGTTCTGGACCACGCCGCGCTGATTATCGAGCGTCTCCTGCGTCACCGCGCCGAGCAGATGGCCCATGCGGTCGCTTTCGAGGAACAGCGCCATTTCGAGCGCCGGAGTCGGCACGGTCTGGAAATAGTTGGTGCGGTCGAACCAGGTGGTGCCGTTGACGTCGGTGGCGCCGATCCGGCGCAGCGGCTCGAAGAACTCGCCGGGCACATTCTCGGTGCCGTTGAACATGATATGCTCGAACAGATGGGCAAAGCCGGTCTTGCCGGGCGGCTCGTCCTTGGAGCCGACATTGTACCAGACCGAAACCGCGACCACCGGCGCCTTCCTGTCCTCATGGACGATGACGGTGAGGCCGTTATCGAGCGTGAATTCCTCATAGGGAATGTCGATTTCCTCGATCAGCTCGCTGACCGGCGCCGGCTCCGCCGCCATGTGGCTGTCGAAGCTCGTCGCGACTGCGGCGGCGGGCGGGGCCTCCGCCACGGCGGCGCCGGCGGCGCCGAAAGTCGAAAGCAAGGCGAATGGGAGGAACCATTTACGCACGGCGAATCTCCATCGAGTCAGATTTCCGCGCGACCATAGCGCGCGGCGCGAGGCGCGCAACACGCGATGAGCAAATCGCAGTTTCGATCATTTTCATTGCCGAAAGGACGCCCGGCGCTTGAGCTTGCCCGGCCGGCTTCCCTTATGGGGGCAAGCCCCGCAAGGTGCCGACCGGCTAGACCGAAGGGAGACATATGGATCTCGAAAAATTCACCGACCGCGCGCGCGGATTCCTGCAGGCGGCGCAGACCGTCGCGTTGAGGCTCAACCATCAGCGCATCGTCCCCGCGCATATATTGAAGGCGCTGCTGGAGGACGAGCAGGGCATGGCCGCCGGCCTCGTCGCCCGCGCCGGCGGCTCGGCCGACGCAGCGGCGCGCGAGATCGACGAGGCGCTGGCGAGAATTCCCTCGGTCTCGGGCAGCGGTGCGACCCAGGCGCCCGCGCTCGACGGCACGGCTTTAAAGCTGCTCGACCAGGCGCAGCAGATCGCCGACAAGGCCGGCGATTCCTACGTCACGGTCGAACGGCTGCTGCTCGCGCTCGCCCTCGCCTCGACCACCGATGCGGGCAAGGCGCTCGCCGCCGCCGGGGTCAACCCGCAGGCGCTTAACGCCGCGATCGAGGAGCTGCGGGGCGGGCGCACCGCCGACACCGCCTCGGCCGAGGATCGTTACGACGCGCTCAAGAAATTCGCCCGCGACCTCACCGACGCGGCGCGCGAGGGAAAGCTCGACCCGGTCATCGGCCGCGACGAGGAGATCAGGCGCACCGTCCAGATTCTCTCGCGCCGGACCAAGAACAATCCGGTGCTGATCGGCGACCCCGGCGTCGGCAAGACCGCGATCGCCGAGGGGCTGGCGCTCCGCATCGCCAATGGCGACGTGCCCGACAGCCTCAAGGACCGGCGGCTGCTCGCGCTCGACATGGGCTCGCTGATCGCCGGCGCCAAATATCGCGGCGAATTCGAGGAGCGGCTGAAGGGCGTGCTCGAGGAGGTGAAGCAGGCGGAGGGCAATATCGTCCTCTTCATCGACGAGATGCACACGCTGGTCGGCGCCGGCAAGGCCGAAGGGACGATGGACGCCTCCAACCTTCTGAAACCCGCGCTTGCCCGCGGCGAGCTCCACACGATCGGCGCCACGACGCTCGACGAATATCGAAAGCATGTCGAGAAGGACCCGGCGCTGCAGCGGCGCTTCCAGCCCGTCTATATCGACGAGCCCACGGTCGAGGACACGGTGTCGATCCTGCGCGGCTTGAAGGAGAAATATGAGCTCCATCACGGCGTCAGGATCACCGACGCCGCGATCGTCTCGGCGGCGACGCTCTCGCACCGCTACATTTCCGACCGCTTCCTTCCCGACAAGGCGATCGACCTCATGGACGAGGCCGCCTCGCGCCTTCGCATGGAGGTCGAATCGAAGCCCGAGGAGATCGAGACGCTCGACCGCCGGATCATCCAGCTGAAGATCGAGCGCGAGGCGTTGAAGAAGGAAAGCGACAAGGCCTCGAAGGAACGGCTCGAGGCGCTCGAGGAGGAGCTCGCCAATCTCGAGGAGGAGGCGGGCGGACTCACCCGGCGCTGGCAGGCCGAAAGGGAGAAGATCCAGTCCGAGGCGAAATTGAAGGAGGAGCTCGACCAGGCGCGGATCGAATTGGAGCAGGCCCAGCGCGCCGGCGACCTCGCCAAGGCCGGCGAGCTTTCATACGGCAAGATTCCCGAGCTCGAGCGCAAGCTCGCCGAAGCGGGCCAGGCGAGCGAAGGCGCGATGCTGCGCGAGGAAGTGACTGCCGAGGACATCGCCGCGGTCGTGTCGCGCTGGCCCGGGATTACCGTCGACCGGATGCTCGAGGGCGAGCGCGAGAAGCTGCTGGCGATGGAGGAGGAGCTCGGCAAGCGGGTCATCGGCCAGGAGGATGCGGTGAAGGCGGTCTCCGCCGCCGTCCGGCGCTCGCGCGCGGGGCTCAAGGACCCCAGCCGGCCGCTGGGCTCGTTCCTGTTCCTCGGCCCCACCGGCGTCGGCAAGACCGAGCTCACCAAGGCGCTCGCCGAATTCCTGTTCGACGACGAGGGCGCGATGGTGCGCATCGACATGTCGGAATTCATGGAAAAGCATTCGGTGGCGCGGATGATCGGCGCGCCGCCCGGCTATGTCGGCTATGAGGAAGGCGGCGTTCTGACCGAGGCGGTGAGGCGGCGGCCCTATCAGGTGGTGCTGTTCGACGAGGTCGAGAAAGCGCATAACGACGTCTTCAACCTGCTGTTGCAGGTGCTCGACGACGGCCGCCTCACCGACGGCCAGGGCCATGTCGTCGATTTCTCGAACACGCTCATCATCCTCACCTCTAATCTCGGCAGCGAATATCTCTCCACGCTCGAAGAGGGACAAAGCGTCGAGACCGTCGAGCCCCAGGTGATGGAGGCGGTGCGCGGCCATTTCCGGCCCGAATTCCTGAACCGCCTCGACGAGATCATCCTCTTCCACCGCCTCACCCAGGAGCATATGGGGCCGATCGTCGATCTCCAGGTCGCCCGCGTCCAGAAGCTGCTCGACGACCGCAAGATCGAGCTGGAGCTGAGCGAGGGCGCGAGGGCCTGGCTCGGCCGGGTCGGCTACGATCCCGTCTACGGCGCGCGTCCCTTGCGCCGCGCGGTGCAGAAGCATCTCCAGGACCCGCTCGCCGACGCGATCCTGCGCGGCGACATCGCCGACGGCGCCTCGGTCAAGGTCGAGGAAGGCGAGGGCGGGCTGGTGCTGGCCCCGGCCTAGACAGCGGCCACGGGCGCCGCCATCCTCCCCGGCGATGCAGCATTCGATCGACGTCAACGCGCTTTACGCCCGCGCCGAGCAGGCCTTCGCCGCGGGCAGGCTCGATGACGCGCGCCGCGACCTTGCCGAGGTCGAGCGTATCGCCGGCGATCATCCCGCGGTGCTCCATCTCGTCGCGCTGGTCGAGAAGAAGCGCGGGGACCTCGCCGCGTCGCGCAACGCTTTCGAGCGGGCGCTCGCGCTCGCGCCGGAAGACCCGCAGATCGCCAACAACCTCGCCAATCTGCTCGGCGCGACGGGCGAGCCCGAGGCGGCGCTCGAGCGCTATCGCGACATTCTGCGCCGCTCTCCCGCTTTCGCCGAGGCGCGCTACAATATGGCGCTGCTGCTGGAGAAGATGGGCCGCCATGAGGAGGCGCTCCGCGAGCTCGACAAGCTCGTCGCCGAAGCGCCCGCCCAAGCGAAGGCCCACTCGGCGCGCGGCGGCCTCCTCTACCGCCTCGGCCGCCTCGATGAAGCCGCCTATGCCTATGACCGCGCGCTCGCCATCGCCCCCGAACGGCCGATCGCGTTGCACGGCCGCGCGCGCGTCGCGATGGAGCGCGGCGAGCAAGGCGCCTCGGATCATTATCGCCGGGCGCTGGCCAGGAATCCCGCCGACCTCGAGCTCCGGCTCGGCCTCGCCGCGGCGCTCGAGGCCGAAGGCAGCGAGGAGGCGATCCCGCTGCTCGCCCGGGCGGTGGCGGAAAATCCCGCCTGGGTCACCGGCCATGCGCAGCTTGCGCGGATGCGCTCCGAGGCGGGCGAGGAGGATTTCGCGCGCAGCTACGAGATAGCGCTCGAACAACGCCCCGACGACCGGGCCCTCCATGCCGGCCACTGGCGCACCCTGGGCGCCGGGGGGCGCTATCGCGCGGCGCTTGATGCCATCGCCCGGGCGCGGGCGCATATCGGTGAGGACGAGGCGATGCGCATCACCGAGGCCGTGTTCGCGAGCGAGGCGGGCGATGTCGGGACAGCGAGCAGGCTGTTCGAAACGCTCCAAAGCGACAGCTACGAGCTGCTGCTTGCCCAGGGCCGCCATGCGTTGCGCGCCGGCGATGCGGCCCGGGCCTCGAAGCTGCTTGAAAAGGTGGTCGGGCGGCGATCCGCCGATATCGCCGCCTGGGCGCATCTGTCGCTTGCCTGGCGGCTGACCGACGATCGGCGTCACGGCTGGCTGTGCGAGCAGCCCGGACTTTACGCCCCGCGCGACATCGGCCTAGGCTCCGACGAGCTGGCGGAAACCGCGGCGCTGCTGCGCAGGCTCCACCGCACCCGGGCGCATCCGATCGGCCAGTCGCTGCGCGGCGGCACCCAGACCCGCGGCCGGCTGTTCTGGCGCCGCGAGCCGGAGATCCTTCGCCTCAGGGAGGCGATCGCCGCCGCGCTCCGCGACTTCGTATCCGCCCTGCCGCCGCGCGACGAGAGTCATCCGCTGCTCCGGCACCGGGACTTGCGGTTCGATTTCGAGGGCAGCTGGTCGGTGCGGCTGAAGGACGCGGGCTTTCACGTCCAGCATATCCACCCCGAGGGCATATTGAGCTCGGCCTGCTATATCGCGCTGCCCGAAAGCCTCGGCGGCGAGGAGGATCGCGCCGGCTGGCTCGAGATCGGCGCGCCGCCGGCCGAGCTCGGCCTCGATCTGCCGCCGCTCGCCTCGATCGAGCCCGCGCCCGGCAGGCTCGCGCTCTTCCCGAGCTACATGTTCCACGGCACCCGCCCCTTCGCCGAGGGCGAGCGGCTCACCGTCGCCTTCGACCTCGTCGCGCGATGAGCAGGCCCGACAACCGCGAGGCGTGGAGCCGGTTCTGGGCGGACGGCGGCGCAGGGCCCGAAAGCGGCTGCCTGCCCAAGGCGCTAGAGACGATGGACGAGGCTCAGCGCGAGCTCTGGCAATCCTTCGCCGGCGAGCTGCGTCGAGGCGCCCATGTGCTCGATCTGGCGACCGGGGACGGGCTGGTGCTCGGCAAGATGCGCGCGATCCGCGGCGACCTCAAGCTCACCGGGGTCGATTCCTCGCCGGTGCTGCCACCCGCGCGCAAGGGCCTGAGGCTGCGTGCCGGCGTGGCGATGGAAAGCTTGCCCTTCCGCGACGCAAGCTTCGATGCGGTGACGAGCCAGTTCGGGGTGGAATTTGGAGAGGCGCGCCGGGTCGCGGAGGAAGTGGGGCGGGTGTTGAGGCCGGGCGGCGTGCTGCAGTTCGTCATCCATTATCGCGATGGGCCGATCCTCGCCCACAACCTGCCGCTGCGCGCGGCGATGCGCTGGGCGGCGCAAGAGTCCGGCTATGTCGAAAAGGCACGCGCTTTCGTTCGCGCGCGCAAGGTGGCGCGACTGCCCACGCCGCCGCATTTCCGCACCGCGCCCGGCGAGGCCCGGCGCCGCTTTCCCGGCCAGCCGGGGGCGGAGGAATTTCTCGCCGCGATATTCCAGACGCTTGAGCTCAGCCGCAATGCGCGCATCGGCGAAGCGCTCGAAGTTCTGCAGACGCTGGAGGAGCGGGCCCTGAATCAGATCGCCCGGGTCGATGCCCTCGAAGGCGCCGCCCGCGACCGGGCCGGGCTGACCGCGCTGATGGAGGATTTCGAAGCGGCCGGGCTCAGCCTTTCCAGCCCCGGCGAAGTCCGCGAGCGTGGCGTCGAAACCCCTTTCGCCTGGCTGGTGCGTGGACGCAGGCCGGCGGAACAGGAGCGTCCCGCGATCACGCCCAGGGGTGATAATCGGCCTGCCTGATCCAGCGCGTCGCCAGCCATTTGACGCCCCCGGTGACGGGAAGCCCGGCATGCTGCGTCAGAGGATCGGGCTCGCCCTTCTCGTCGACGTTGCGGAAAATGAGCGCGCTGCCCTCGCCGCCGGGATAGACGAGCCCCGTCTGCTCGAAGCGAGTCTCGCCCCCCGCATAGCCGGCATTGAGATAGACGAGCACCGTCCAGTGCCTTTGATTGCTCTCGCCCGGCAGCGAATCCATATGCGGGCGATATTGCTGGCCCGGGGCGTAGTGCAGAATGTGCAAAGGCTCTCCCCAGCCGACCTTGGTGCCGGTGACCTGGGCGAGGCGCCGGTTGATCTTGTGGACGACCAGATCCTCCTGGGTGGGGCCGAAGCTCATCCCGGTCGAGGTGCGCACCGGATGCGGGATGCGCGCGCCGGTGCGCGGATCGACGACCGACGAGGGCTGGAGGTGGGGGCCTGCGAGATTGATCAGATATTGGCATTCCTCATGTGTCAGGAACTTTTCGATGCTGCGGATGAGCGGCGCCTCGCTCAGCGTTTCGACCGGAAGCGCGGCGATCTCGTCCTCGTCGCGCATCCGGCGCGCGAATTCGAGCTGCAGCGCGGCATAAGGATCCCTGTCCCGGATTGCCGAGAGCAGCGCCGAGGCCTTGGCCGGATTGCTCGCGCCGCCGGTGCCGTTGGCGATCAGCGTGGCCCGCAGCCTCGTCGCCTCGACATAGCCGCGTTTGCCCGCGCGTTCGAGCAGCCTGTGCGCTTTTTTGAGGTCGCGCGGACCATTGAGGCCGAACAGGCGCCAATTGGCGACCGCGTGCAGCGCTTCGCCGTCGCCCTTGCGCGCCGCCTGCTTGACCCGCTCGATCGCTTCGTCCTGGCGGCCGGCCGCGGAAAGCCTTTGCGCCTCGTCGAGAATGGACATGGGATTTTGGCTAGCGGTCTTGCCGTCCGCCATCAATCCCGCCCGGCTCGACAGAGGGCCCCTGAAACTCTAGCAGCGCCGATGTGACGCCAGGCGAGAGCAGCCAAACCCTTATGCGCAAGGCCGAGCTGCTGCTCGGCCGCGGCCGCGACGAGGAAGCGGTCGAAGCCTATCGCGAGCTGCTCGCGCGCGATCCGGATTTGCCCGAAGCTTGGTACAATCTCGCCTATCTCCTGCGACGGACACGGCGCTTCGAGGAGGCGCTGGGGTGCTATGCAGAAGCCCTGAAGCGGGGCATCGAGCGGCCCGAGGAAGTGCATCTCAACCGCAGCGCCATTCTCGCCGGGCAGCTGCGCCGCCACCACGCCGCCATCGCCGAGCTCCGGAGCGCGCTCAGACATGCTCCCGATTATCTCGATGCGCTGCTCAACCTCGGCAATCTCCACGAGGACCGGGGCGACCGCGCCAAGGCCGAAGCCGCCTACCGGCGCGCGCTCGACCTCGATCCCGAAAATGTCTTCGCCCTTTCGCGCCTTGCCGGAGTGAAGAAGATCAGCCGGGTGGACGATCCGATCATCGACCGGCTGCGCGCGGCGCTCGCCCGCAGCGGCGCTCCCGAAGACAAGGCCGAACTCGGCTTCGCACTGGGCCAGGCGCTCGATTCCGCCCAGGCATATGACGAAGCCTTCGCCGTCTATGCTGTGGCCAATGAGGCGGCCCGGCAGGCAGGGGACGTGATCTACGACCGCAAAGGCCATGAACGGCTCATCGACCGGATCATCGCCGCCTTCCCCGAGCCCGCATCCGAACCCCGGCGTGATGGGCCGCGCCCACCGATTTTCATCTGCGGCATGTTTCGCTCGGGATCGACGCTCGCCGAGCAGATTCTCGCGAGCCACAGCCAGGTGAAAGCCGGCGGCGAACTCGATCTCGTCCCCGCCTTGATCGCCGGCCGGCTCCGCCCCTATCCGGAGGCCGCCGCTGCGGCCGATCCGGCGGCCATCGCCCGACTGCGCGATGCCTATCGGGAAGGGCTGCGGACCGTTCATCCCGAAGCGGCAATCGTCACCGACAAGCGGCCCGACAATTTCCTCCATATCGGGCTCATCAAGCGGCTGTTCCCCGATGCGCGAATCGTCCACAGCGTCCGCGATCCGCTCGACAACTGCCTGTCGGTCTATTTCCTTCATCTCGATCCCAGGATGCGCTACGCCTTCGATCTCGAGGATATCGCCCATTGGCACCACCAATATCGCCGGCTGATGGCGCATTGGAAATGCCTCTATCCCGACGACATTCATGATTTCGACTATGACCGGCTGGTCGCCGATCCGAAGCCGGCGATCGCAGCGCTGCTAGACTTCTGCGGCCTCGGCTGGGAGGATGCCTGCCTTTCATTTCACCGGATCGACAGCGCGGTGCGCACGGCGAGCGTCTGGCAGGTGCGCGAGCCGCTCTATAGCCGCTCATCGGGGCGCTGGCGCAATTATGCCGGTCATCTTGAGAGGCTGGAAAAAGCGCTCGCGGACTGAACTTAAGCTATTGCTATGGCTTAGCCGGCGGCGGGACGATCTGCGGGCGCCAATCGGGCGTCGAAGGCGCAGTCGCGATAGGGTCCGTCGCGATCCACCCAGTGCAGGAACAGATGCGCCGACCAGCGATTGGGGTTGGGCACCGTGCGGCCGTGGCGATATTGCACGCCTTTATATAGGACGGCGTCTCCGGGCCGCATCGGGACGGCGGAGCAATCATCGGCGTCGAAGCCGTCGGCTATCGGCCGCGCCTCGCTCACCGGCGCGGCGGCGATCTGCAGCGGCCAGGGCTTGCCGTCGCTATAGGCGAGGGTGAGCGAGAGGCTGTGCTCGCAGGCGCCGCGATCCGAATGCACGCGGCAGATGTCGCCCTCCTGATAGATGCGGAAGAAACAATAGGTGGGCAGCAGGTCGCGGCCGGTGACCTCGATCATCGCCGGTGTCATCCCCCACAGGAAGCTGATCATCGGCTTGTAGCGATAGCCGTAGATCTGGATCGCCGGCCGGGCCAGAATCTTCTCGCTCGTGGCGAACTGCTGGAAACTTTTTCCCGCTTCGCGCAGATCGAGCTCCAGTTGCTGGAGAAAGGCGTCGGCGACCTCCGGGGGGAGGAAGCCTTCGAGATGGGCATAGCCCTTCGCGTCATAATCGGCGGCGCGCTTCATGCCTGATCTTTAAGGACAGCCTCATGGCGCGGGCAAGCCGTGCGTGGCACATAAGAAAAGCGGCGGGCCCGCAAGCCCGCCGCTCTTGTCCGCTTCGGCTTCGCGTTGCTTTAGAAGCGCAACGTCGCCGAGGCGAAGAAATCCCGTCCGAGCACGTCGTAGACGCTGGGATAAGTGTTGGCCTGCTGACTCGAATCGCCTCCCAGCGGCGGCTTGTTGTCGAACAGGTTGTTCACACCAAGGGCGAACATGAGATTGTCGTTCACGTCGTGAGTGAAGGAGAGATCGAAATACCATTGTTCGTCAAAGAACGGATCGGCAAGGTCCGAGGGCGACGCATTGGCGTTGATGATCTGGTCGTTCTGCACCTCATCGACATAGCGAACTCTCAGCGACGCGCGAGAGGGCCCATCGATGATCGAGAAGCGCGTGGTGAAGCCATATTCCGGAGCCGGCGTGCCGCAGGTTTCACCGAACTGATCGGCACAAATGTCGATCCTGTCGGGCAGCTCGACGACGGGGGTAAAATTGAGCTCGTCCAGCCAGGTGCCCAGGAAGAAGAAATCAAAGCTTGCTTCGGGACTGAATAGACCGAACGGCAAGGCGGTATTGTACGTGATCTGCAAATCGACCCCGGAAGTCTCAAACTGCGCGATGTTCGCATTCAAAACGTCCACGGTATCGACGTTGCCCGCAGGAGTACGGTTGACCGCTTGGCAGAAAGGACTGCTGGGGTCTTGAATCGTATTATAGCACAAATCAAGAACATTGTTCACGCCGCCGCCCAGAACGGTGATGAAGTTGTCAACGGTGATATCGAAATAGTCGATGGTAATCGCCAGGCGCGGAACGAAGCGCGGCTGGATGACGGCGCCGAAAGTATATGTATCGGAGGTTTCCTCTTCGAGATCGGGATTGCCGCCGAAATTACCTTCGATCTGCGGATTGAGCTGGAGCGTGGGGTCGCCGACTGATCCCGCCGGAACACCTGTCGCGATACAAGTCTCGCGAGTCGCCGGATTGGCCGCCTGCACGGGATCCGCGCATGGGTCGGACGCTGGCGGAAAGCCCTGGCCCCCACCGCTGAAGAGTTCACCTACATTGGGTGCGCGCACCGCGCGTTGATACTGGCCGCGGAAGGTGATGTCCCTGACCGGCGCGAATTCGGCACCGACCGCATAGGTTTCCACTCCGCCAACGGCCTCGAGGGAATAATCCGAATAGCGGGCGGCGGCGTTGAGCTGAAGCAGGTGGATGAAATCGTCGGCGATGATCGGAATCCGCAGCTCGCCGAAGATTTCATTCACATGATAGCCGCCCTCGGTCGGATCGCCGGCGTTGAAACCTGCCACGTCGCCCGAGGAAAGGGCGGTATCGGGAATGAAACGCGAGAAAACCGCGCGATGCTCGACGCCCAGCGCGATACCGATCGGCCCGGCGCCGAAATCGCCGAGACTGCCGGCGACCGAGCCGCTCGCCACCTCAAGCTCGGAAATATCGCTGTTGGAGGCCAGGATACGGACAAAATCAGCCGCTTCGGGCGAGATATTGCCTTGGCCGAAAATGTTGAGCGGGACGCAGCCGCCGCTTTGATCCTGACAGACCACATCGCCCTCGCCATCGGTGGTCGTCAGCACCGCCTGCCGAACCGCGCTGCGCGAGACATTGCCTTCCTGAACCTGCGCATTGCGTGTGCGGGCATAGAAATAATAGAGATCATATGTCCATTGATCGAGGAAACCGCCGCCAAAGTCGCCCTTGACGCCGCCAAGCGCACGGAAGGCATTGCGATCGTCGAGCGAGCGCCGCGGACCAACCTCGCGCATGCGGCGGCCGATATAGAGATCGGCGACACCATCATCATTGCGATCGAGTTCGGCGAGCAGCGCCTGCGCGCCCTCATCCAGGAACGGGCTGTCGATGGGAACCGAGACCGTATCGAAGAAGGGTGTCGGCGCGAGTTGCTGATCGACACGGTTGTTGGCAAAGCTGATCTCGGTATAGGCTTCGATGCCGTCGGTGATCTCATAGCTGCCATAGCCGCCGATCAGCCAGCGCTCCTGCGGAAGCTGAAGGAAGTTGTCCGGAGCATAATTGTAGCGGTCCTGCGGATCGCGAAGGCGACGAACGCTGGCGCCGCCAGGGCCGCGCTCGAAAATACCGAACTGGTTGGGGCCCTTGAACGGAAATTCGAACGGCTCGAGACCGAAGAGGAGGCTGGTGCCAGGAACACCGAGCGAACCGCCGGCGACCGGGCCCGGCACACAGCCCGCGCCACCCGGAACGCCAGCACCGGTCTCCGGATCAATCGAACCGGGAACGATGCAGCCATCCTGCAGCGCGACTTGAGAAAAGGCCCGCGCACCCTGCAGGATCGCGTCGCGATTATAATAAGAACCGTAAACAGTGACATTGCCGCGATCGCCGATATCGGCGCCCACAGCGAGATCGACGCCCCAACGATGCCCGTCACCCCGCTCGGTGATAGCGTTGAAAAGCCCCACCTGAACACCTTCAAGATCATCGCGCAGGCGGAAGTTTAAGACGCCCGCAATGGCGTCCGAACCATAGACCGCCGAGGCGCCGCCGGTGACGACGTCGACGCTTTCGATGAGAAATTGGGGAATGGTGTTGACGTCGACGACCTGGGCGGTGTCGAAGAACATATAGCGGCGGCCATTGACCAGCACGAGGTTGCGGGTCGAACCGAGGCCGCGCAGATTGATCACCGCGGTGCCGTTGCCCGGATTGTTCGAGAAGGCGGTAAGACTGGGAACGACCTGGGGCAGGGTATTGATCGTCGCTTCCACATTCTGCGAGCCTGAAAGCAGGAATTCCTCGTCCTGGACCACTGCGAGCGGGCTCGTCGAGGAAAGGTCGCGGCGCGGAATGCGCGTGCCCGTGACGATGATCGTATCGGTGCCTTCGTCATCTACCGCGTCTTCATCGACGAGTACCTCGACCGGCGTTTCCGCCTCGTCTTCGTCGACCGGCTGTGCCCAGGCGGGCATGGCCAGACTCGCGGCTCCGACGATCAGCGTCGAAGTCAAAAGGCGCGAACGAAAAGTGGCTTTCATCTCGGATTCCCCTGCATTGAAGACGGTCCCGCCGTCATGTTTGCACGCTTTGGCTGGCCTTTGCTTCGACCGGCCGATTGCCGTTTCCGCATCGCCGAGCGAGCCGGGCGACGCGGCAATTTCCGGATGCTTCTCTAGGCAGCAGCGACCGGCGAGGCAATCGCGACTGGCGCCAGGCAGGCAATCGCGCGCTCGATTGTAGCAAAAAAGTCACATGATTGACGCGCGCGCCGCGGCCGAAGCGGAGCGGACAGGCTTGCGCGAGGGGGCGGGCGAGGAGTAATCGGCCGGACGGACGAAGAAGGAGCCTTGAGTCATGGTCCGCAGCCGAACCTGGGTCCCCGCCCTCATCATGCTATGGGCCTTTCCCGCCGCCGCGGCCGAGGAGGAGCGCGCGCGCGCGCCGCTGCTCGCCGAGCTCGTCAAATGCCGGGACATCGCCGACGAAAGGACGCGCCTCGCCTGCTACGACCGGCAGGTCGCCGCGCTCGACGCGGCCGAGGCCCGACGCGAGCTGGTGGTCGTCGACCGCGCCGAAGTGAAGAAGGCCGAGCGCAGCCTGTTCGGCCTGTCGCTGCCCGAAACCAGGATTTTTACCCGGGACCGGGAAAGCATCGACCGGATCGAAACGACGGTCGCCGCGGCCCGGCAGAATGCGCGCGGCAAATGGAGCTTCGTGCTCGAGGACGGCGCGCGCTGGCACCAGACCGACAGCCGCGAGCTTTCCATCGAGCCCGAAAAGGGCGATCCGATCGTCATCCGCAAGGCGGCGATGGGATCCTATCTCGCCAATGTGAAGGGGCAGATCGCGATCCGCGTCAAGCGGGCCGAATAGCTAGCGGTCGCGGAACCAGCCGGCGATCGCGAAGCGGGCGACCGGCGCGAAGGGCGGCACGTAGCTGACATTGTGCTTTTGCGGCACGGCGAACAGGTTGAGCGCGTTGAAGCGCGGCCTGAAGCCGGCGATCACATCGCCCTCCTCGTCGTAGAACAGCAGGTAGCCGCCCCATTCGGGCCGCCAGTCCGCCGCGCAGAAATTCATCACATAGGCGATCCGCCAGCCCTCGGCGACATGGCTGTCGTCGTGGCGGGCGAGGAACTGGCCGGGGCCGTAGAGCGTCGCCTGGGCATCGGCCTTGAGGAGCCCGTCGTCGCCGGTCACCTCGCGGACGAGGTCGAGCAGCGGCTCGCTGTTGATATGCTCGATCAGCAGGTCGTGCGGGCCGCCCTCGTCCCATTTCTCCAGATAGGCATGGAGCATCGGATATTGGCCATATAGGAAGGCATAGTCCTCGCCCTTCATCGCCGCGGCGACCTTGGCGCCGATCTCGGCCCGCTCCTCGCGCGACAGCTTGGCGAAGCGCTCGGCGGGGATGTTGTGCGGACCTTCCTCCCCCGCCTGCCAGGCGAGGCCCCAGGCGGTGCCGCGGGTCAGAATCTCGTGGACCGTCCGGGCCGCGGCGTCGGTGAGGAAGTCCCGCACCTGCACCCGGCGCGCTTCGGCGAAGCGGCGCGCGGCCGCCGGCCTGTCGATATCGGGATTGATCTCGAACAGGGTTCTGACGCCGGCCTCCGTCTCGCTCATTGCCCCTCCCCTTCGACCAGCGGCAGCGGATCGATGCGCGCGTCGCGCCATTTCATGCTCCAGTGGAGATGCGGGCCGGTCGCGCGGCCGGTGGCGCCGACGGTGCCGATGCGCGCGCCGCGCCTCACCCTTTCCCCTTCGCGCACCGCGACCGTGGCGAGGTGGAGAAAGGCGCTGTTCAAGCCCATGCCGTGGTCGATCATGACGAGATTGCCCTCGAGGCTGAACGGCGGCGGGCTGGCGAGCACGACCACCCCGTCGGCGGGGGCGACGACGACGGCGCCGGCGCCCGGAGCGATGTCGAGGCCGCTGTGATAGGAGCCCGGCTCGCCGCGATAGACGCGCTGCGAGCCGAAGACGCCGCTGATCCGCCCGCGCACCGGCCAGGCGAAATCCTGGCGCCAGCCGTCGCTTTGGGCGTCCTTGGCGCGCGCGGCCGTGATCCTGGCGAGCTCGGCGGCGCGGATGCGGCGGAACTCGGCGGACGAGCCGGAAGGCCGCAGCGGCGCGTCGATATGCTGCAAATCCCAGCCGCGCGCCGCGACGGCGATCCTTTCCTCGACCGTGCCACCGTCGCCGAGCTCGGCGACGAGACGCGCCTCGCCCTCATGGTCGCGATCGAAGGCGACAAGGAAATGGCCGTCCCCGGCGAGCGGGATCGCGCGTCCGTCGAGGGTCAGCCGCTCGGTGCCCGAAGGCGCGCGGCCGATGAGGAGGTCGCCCTGGCGGGCGGCGCCGTCGATGATGAAGGGGCTGCGCTTGTCGCCGCGGGAAGGGCGGGCCTCGCCCGCGTAAGGCTGGTCGGCGCCGGCGGCGCGGGGGGGCGGGGCAACGGCCGGCGTCGGCGCCGGCGGCGGCGTTTGCTCGCCGCAGGCCGTTGCGGCGACAAGCAGCAGCAGCGCCGCCCTCGCGGAGCCGGAAGGCGAAGGCCTCATGCCCCTTTTTCGGCGGCGGTAGAGACTTCGGCGGAGCTGTAGGCCTCCTGCCGTTCGACATTCCAGTAGCGCAGCTCCTCGAGCGGGATCGGCCGCCCGGTCACCGCGCAAAGCACATAGTCGCCCGGCGCGACGACCTTGAACCGGCCCGGAAGATAGCGCAGCCGCGCGGGCCCCGAACGGTTGGCCATCAGCATCGTCTTTCCTCGCGCATCGCCTCGTCACAGCAGCCTGGGCTGCTCGTCCTTGCCTTTGGAATAGGAAGGCTTGGCGGCGCGCTCAACCCCGGCCTCGCTCCTGGCGTCGATCGCGCCGTCGGCGAAGACGAGGCGGAAGCGCTTCGCCGCGCGCGCCGCCGCGGCGCCGGCGAGCAGCCTGCCGGCGCGATCCTCGATCCTGGCGAAGCCGCGCTTCAGCGGCCGGTCGGGATGCACCGCCTCGGCGAGGCGCCAGACGGCTTCCAGACGTTCGCGCGCGCGTCGCTGGATGGCGGCGAGAAGCCCGGGCCGCAACGCTCCGGCGGCGCGGCCGAGCTCGCCGGCC
>JBHJHL010000009.1:0-17595 GCA_050330935.1 Sphingomonadaceae bacterium
TCAGGGCATCATATGCGTCCGCGGCCATGGCGACCCCGGGCAGCAGCGGTGCTGCCTGCTGCATGGCGGCCGGATCGTAGGCACGCACCTCGGCTCCAGACTCCACCAGCCGCGGCAGGATGCCGAGGGCGGGCGAATCGCGCATGTCATCCGTGTTGGGCTTGAAAGCGAGACCAAGGGCGGCGATCCGTTTGCCCTCTACCGAACCGCCACAGGCCTCGATGACCCGCGTGGCCATAGCCGCCTTGCGCTTTTCATTGATGTCGACGGTCGCCTGCACCAACCGAACCGGCGCGCCCGCTTCCTCCGATGTACGCAGCAGCGCCAGCGTGTCCTTCGGAAAGCATGAGCCACCATAGCCCGGCCCGGGATGCAGGAATTTCGGTCCGATGCGCTTGTCCAGACCGATGCCCTTCGCCACCGTCTGCACATCCGCACCGACCTTTTCGCAAAGATCGGCCATTTCGTTGATGTAGCTGATCTTCACCGCCAAGAAGGCATTGGCGGCATATTTGATGAGCTCGGCGGTGCGCCGGCTGGTGAACAGGAGCGGCGATTTGTTGAGATAGAGCGGCCGGTAGACTTCCTGCATGATCTCAACCGCCCTCGCATCCTCGGCGCCGACGATGATGCGGTCGGGGCGCTTGAAGTCGGCGATCGCCGCGCCCTCGCGGAGGAACTCCGGATTCGAGACCACCCAGGTGTCGATGCCGTCGGCCGTTTCGCGGATGATGCGCTCGACCTCGTCGCCGGTGCCGACCGGAACCGTCGATTTGGTCACCACGACCGCGGGTCGTTTCAGCGCCGCGGCGATCTCCTCGGCCGCGCCGAAGACGTAGCTCAGATCGGCATGACCATCGCCGCGCCGCGAGGGGGTGCCGACGGCGATGAACACTGCCTCGGCATCGGCGACCGCCTGCTTGAGGTCGGTGGTGAAGGAAAGCCGCCCGGGGCGGACATTGCTTTCGACGAGCCGCGCTAGCCCGGGCTCGTAGATCGGCATCTTGCCCTGTCTCAATGCGGCGATCTTGTCGGCATCCTTGTCGACGCAGACGACCTCGTGGCCGAAATCGGAAAAACAGGCTCCCGAAACCAGGCCGACATAGCCGGTGCCGATCATTGCGATGCGCATGGCTCACTCTCTCGCTGCCGAAGGGGATGGTTCGCGATGCCGGTCGGGGGCGTCCGGGCCGCGAGTGCGACGCGATTGAAGCCAAGCCCCCTGTGCGGGTCAACAAAAAAGGAGCCGGCCCTGGAGGGGACCGGCTCCGATTTTGATGCGGGTTCCCGCCGCCCGGGGGCGGCGGGCAAGCTTCGCCTTAGTAGCCCGAACCCGGACCGAAGGTGATTTCCACGCGCCGGTTCTGCGGCTCGCGGACCCCGTCGCCCGTTTCGACGAGCGGACGGCTTTCACCGAAGGCCTCGGTCACCATGGCCGATTCCGGCACCCCGCGGCTGGCGAGATAGGCGCGGACGGCCTCGGCGCGCCGCTGGGACAGCCCGACATTATAGTCGGCCGGACCCGAAGTGTCGGCGTGGCCTGCCAGCATGACGCTTGCCGCGCCGGTCTGCTGATAGGCGGCGGCCGCATTGTCGAGCACCTGCGCGGCCTGCGGCGTGATGTCCGCCTGATCCCATTCGAAGAAGACGATGAACGGGCCCACCTGCGGAGGCGGCGGGGGTGGCGGAGGCGGAGGCGGAGGCGGCGGAGGGGGCGGAGGCGGAGGCGGCGGAGGCGGCGGAGGCGGCGGCTCCGGAGCGCCGAAGTTGAAGGTCAGCCCGCCCATGATGCTGTGGGTGGAGATATCGGCTTCGACGTCGCTGCCGTCGAAGGCGACGTAATCGAAGTCGTTGGCGTTGAAGAACCGATATTTCAGCGTCACGTCCATATTGTCCGAAAGCGCCTGCCGGACGCCGGCGATGATCTGCCAGGCGAAGCCGGTATCGTCGTCGTTGAGCGCGGGGGCGAAATTGCTGAACGCGCGGATGTCGTTGAGGTCGACGCGCGCGATGCCCGCGCCGCCGCCGATAAAGCCCGACACGCCGTCATCGTCGCCGAAATCGAGCATGGCGTTGATCATCCCGGCGAGGATGCTGAGATCGCCGTCGGCCGGATCGAAAAGCCCGCCCGCGAACTGGCCCGGGACCGGGCCGTCGGTGCGCAGCTGGTCGACGTCGGCGAGCTTGTAGGAACCCTCGGCCTCGAGCCGGAAGGAACCGAAATCATAGCCGATGAACACGCCGCCGTCGGCGCCATATTCGAAATCGACGGTGGCGGCGTTGACTTCGCCATCGATGGTTCCGTCGATATCCTCGACGATCATCGGGCCGAACTCCACTCCGGCATAAACGGCGCCATCGCGCGCAAGCGCCGGCGTGGCGAGAACCGTGGAGGATAGCGCCACAACTAAGGCGAGCTTCCGCATAAATCTTCCCCTTTCTTCTACGTTCCGGAAGGAACGACTTGAACTCATTACGGTAAGCGGAACGGTGGCGCAAGCACCCTCGTCACCACTGGCGTTGCCGAAATGCCGCAGGCCGAAGGGGCCGCCGCCTTCCGTCAGACGCGCCTTGTAACGAGAAAATGCGTCGGGGGTTTCATTATAAGTTCCAAAAGCTCAACTTATCAGTCCGTGTGACATCATTGCATCAATCACGGCGCCGAGCGCGGCCCGCGCCTCGACATCCACCACCGAGCCGCCGGCCGGCGCGGAGATGGCGGCGAGCCGTGAACCGACGACCTGTTCGCCGCCGATTTCCAGTCGCGTCGCGACGAGCGTCCCGTCGCTCCACGCCCCGCCCCGCCAGTGGATGAAATGGCCCGCCGGCTTCAGCCATACCGCCATCCCCTCGACCGGATCGGCGAAGCGCCAGCCGCCGGCGCTCCAGCAGGCCAGCCTGTCGTCCTTGCCGGCCCAGTCGCCGCCTGCTCCCGCGCCGACGATCCAGCATTGCCCCGCGGCGGGAGCTGCCGGCGGCGTCGTCGGCCCGGCATCCTCGGCGGCGGGGTGGACGACCGCATCGAGCAGGGCCAGCGCCTCATTGTGGAAAATCTCCTTCTGCGCCTGCCCCGAAAGCAGCAGCGGCATGCCGAACCGCGCCGTGGTCTCGCTCATCATTCTCTCCTTCGTTCAAATCGTCACCGTCTTTTCGGCGGGGCGCGAGGGCGCCTGGGTGCCGAGCTGGATGACGCTCAAGGTCAGCGCGCCGCCGGCGAAGCGGGCGGCCGCCTGTTGCCCGGCGGCGTAAAGCCAGGCGGGCGCGGCGGTCTCGATCTCGCGCGCGAAGCCGGCGCCCGAAAGCGTCAGCCGATAGGCTTCGCTTTCCTCCCCCAGGGGCACCTCGCCATGATCGCTCCAGCTCCAGCCGATGCGGCTGCGCCGCGTCCAGCTTACGGAGATGTCGCCGTTGGGCTGTCGGACGGCGCCGAGATGGACCGGCGCCGGCGGGCGCACCGCTCCGCCCTCGATCGTCCGCTCGGCGGTCACGCCGGCGGCATCGCCCACTCCCTTGGCCAGCGCCCGCGCGACGATGCCGAGCGACTCGATGCCGGGCTCGATCAGCGCGAGCGCGGCCGCCTGGACAAGCGCGAAGCCCTCGCCCGCCTGATGGCCTGTCATCGCCCATTCGGTGCCGCGCCGTCCGCGCAGCAGGCGCGAGAGCCGGAAGCGGCCGCCGCCGAGCGGCTCGGCGCCGCCGAACTGGAGCGCCTCCGCGCCCAGCAGCGCGAGATTCTCGCCATTGACGAGCGCCGCATCGTCGCGGCCCTCGAGCCACATCTCCTCGTTGAGAAGCTGGACATCGAGCGTTGCGTTCTCGTCGAACAGGCTCGCCGGCCCGGCGGCGAGCGCGGTCTCGGCATGGCCGATCACCGCCGGCGCGGCGGTCGGGCCGATATCCTGCCAGGTCGCGCCGCCGTCATAGCTGATCGAGAGCGCGGCCTTGCGCCAGCCCGGCTCGGCGCCCGCGGCGAGGGCGGCAAGCCGCGGGCGGGCGGCCGGAAGATCGGCGAGCGGCGGCAGGTCGAAGAGCAAGAGCGTCGTCGGCCCGTGCACGCTGTCCGGCTGGGCGACCGCTTCGCCAGCGCTCGCGCCCGCCGCCGCGATCAGCGGCGCGCCGCCTGGCACTCTGGCCGCCTCGAGGCGCAGATAGGATTTCTCGAGCGTCCAGCGCCGCACCTGCCACAGCCCCGGCTGGCCGCCGATCGACAGCAGCGCTCCCGGGCGGATATCGCCATATCGCCAGGTCAGCGACAGCCGCGCGCTCGTGCGTGCCGCCCAGATATCGGCGAGGCGGGTCTCGGCCAGGCCCTTGGCCGCCTCCGCCGCGAGCACCGCGGGCAGCGCGATGCGCAAGCCCCTGCCCCGGCCGCCGGCGGCGATGCCGCTTCTTGCCGCGCGCTGGAGTCCGGTCTGATAGTCGCGCGCCGAATCATAATAGGCGATGCTCACCTCCTCGGGAGCGGTGCCGGCGGCGGCGCGGCCGATTTCGGTCCGTCCGGGCATCTCCCCCGCCGCCGCGCGCAGATCCTCCTCGGCAAGGTGAATCGCCGGCTCCCCGGCCCGGCCTAGCTCGAGCCCGGCTTCCCGCTCGGCGAGCGACAGCGAGGCGGCCTCGGCGATTGCCTCGATCGCGCCGCGGATGCTGTCGCCGGTAGCGGCGAAGCCCTGGAGCGCGCGGGTGCCGCCGTCGACGACCGCGCCGCCGCTCAGCTCGGCTGCAATGGCGCCGATCGAAGGCTGTTCGGCATCGGCATCGATCTCGAAGCTCAGCGAAGGGATGCGGTTGGCATAGTCGGCGAGCTGGAAGTTCTCGAACATCGCATAGGCGGTGCCCCGGAAGGCGGGCGTGTTGCCGATCCCCTCCAGGGAGGCGATCAGCGGGTCGGGCTCCTGCTCCTCGTCGCCGAGATAGAGGCGAAAGCCGGTCTCGCTCTTGAAGTCGCCGGCCGCCCCGCGCAGCAGCTTGCCGTCGGCCCAGATGCGCCTCACCCCGAGGATCGGCCGCGCCGAGATCGCCACCGCGAAGCTCGCCGAATAGCTGTATTGCGCGGTCTTGGCGCCGCCCTTGCCGCCGCCGCTCACGCTCTGGTCCTCGATGAGGTCGGTCGACCAGATCACGGTGCCGGCGGCGCGCATCGTGCCGAATATCTTGGGGATCGGCGTGCCGTAGGAGGAAGTCTGGACGGCCAGCTCGCCGAGCCGCGGTCCCTGGCGAACCTTGGGCGCGAACAGCAGCGCATCCGCCTGATAGCCGATCGCGGCGCCGATCGCGCCGCCGATCGGGCCGGCGACCGCGGTGCCGACTGCGGTGAGGACGAGAGTGGCCAAATACGCCTCCCTTGATGATCTTTTCCGCCCGGCGGGGAAGGGGCCGGGCGGGCGGAGCCGCCTTCGCGAAAAGGCGCGCAACCGCTAGTCGGATGTGGCGGGGGGCAAGAAGTCCCCTGTCCTGTCGAAGACCCGCGGCTCGGGCGTCGCTTCCGGGTGGCGCCAGGCCGAAACGATCGGCCAGGGCAGCGGCCCCGGCACCTCGACCACCCGCCTGTGGCGGACATCGGCATGGAGATACCCCTTCGGCGTCAGCAGCACGATGTGGAGCTGCCTCCCCTCGACCTCGGTCACCAGCAGGTCGCCCACCCGCGCCATTTTCGGCACCACGCGCAAGAAGCCGCAGGCCGAAAATTCGCGGTTGACGAGCGCGGGATCGGAGGAACGCAGATTATAATAGCGCGGCGCGCGCGCGCGCGGCAGGTCCATTGCCATCATCGCCACTCCTATGCAGTCGAGTCCGTGTGCGGGGTCGCGTCCCTGCGGCCGGAAGCGCGCGCCGATGCAGGCGCGCGCCCGGGCGACGATCTCCTCGCCGGTCATAAGCTTGTCCTTGTTGAGCTGTCGGGCCGGCGCCGGCCGACGCGCGACCCGTCAGGCGCGAAGGGCGATTGCGAGACCGTCAGCCCCGAGCTGGTCGGAGAGTCGCAGGGGCGAAGGCCGAATCCGGTCTAGGGGCCGAAATCCTCGATCGCGTCGAGATCGCAGCGATAAAGGCTGCGCGCCTCCCCCTCCTCGTCGAGCCAGATCATCTCTCCCGCGCCCGGGATTTCGACCTCGAATATCGCCGTCATGCCCGTCGCGCGGTCTGGAGCGTCGGGATATTCGGTCGCGGTCATTCCGAGCCTGCCGCCCTCGAACGTCCAGCTGCCGAGCGCTTCGTCGTCCGAATAGCTGCCGTCGGGCTCGAACCAGATGCCGCTTTCGCCGAGCAGGCATTCCTCGGGGCCCGTCGCCCAATAGCCGATGATCCAGTCCGCATCCGTCTCGGCCGAGGTCGAGGCGAGCAGCAAGGTGAGAATCGCTGTCAGCATCATACGCCATACTCCTTCCGGCGACATCCTTACGCGCCCGGATAGCGGGTGAGAAGATCGATTCCTGGAAGATGCGGCTCGCCCCGAAAATTGTCGCCATTGGCGAAGCGGTCGCGGCAGGTGGCGAAGGCCTTGTCGCAGCCTTCCATGACCTCGACGAGCTCCCCGGGAGACGCCGCGTAATGCGGCGGCTCGCGCAGCGTCAGCCGGTTGCCCGCGGACGCGATGAGGGGGCTCGCGAGGCCGCTGTTCGGGCCGGTCAGCCAGCGCAGCCGCCCATAGGCATGGGCATTGGCCTGCCCGCTCGCTTCGGCGACCTCGACGACGTCCTCGGCAACGACCGCCGCGACATGGGTGAAGATCGTCCGCGCCGCCATGTCGACCCGACATCTTTCGTCGCCCAGGGAAGCACGGCATTCGGGCGAGGTCTGCTCGGTCACCGGCCGTTCGAGCGCCGCGGCGCTCGCGCGCAGCTCGGCCTCGAAGCCGGCGCCCGAATAGGCGATTTCGCCGAGCTCGCCGCGGGCGAGGAAGAGCGTCTCCGCGCCGGTCTCCCAGTCGGTCATGAAGATCGAAAGCGCCGCGCCGTCCCAGCGCCCGGCGGCGAGATCGGCCTCGCTGATCGCATCGCTGGTGAGCGCGCCCGCGACGTCGAGCCCGCCTGGATCGAAGCCGTCGGACAGCGAGATCGCCGAGGGCAGCATGCCCGGCGCGGCGCGGTGGACGAGACCGTCGAGATAAAGATCGCGGTCATGGCCGGTGAAGCCGAGCGCGATTCCGTCGCGCCGCTCCAGCCGCCAGCAGATGGCCGCGCTCGTAAGCGGCTTCTTAAGAAATTGGCTCATAGAAACGCACCCCTGAGGCGGGCATGGCCGGCGCGGCCGGGGAGAGCGGAATTGACGAGCGCGACATTATACAGGTCCGCGGCCGGGATTCCCGCCATCCCCTTCCTCCTGCTCGGCATTTCCATCCTGCTCGCGGCCGGCGTCTTCGCGCTGGCCGAGGCGCACGCCAACCTGTTCGGATTCATTCTCGGCCAGAAGCCCCTGTTGCATGCCACCATCTTCCCGCTGCTGTTGGTGATGATCGTCGCGCTCGGCGGCGGCACCGACCGGCTGCAGCGCTGGTCGGCGGCGCTTCTCCATCCGCTGCTGCGCCGCGCGAACGGCGATCGGATCGATCCGCTGCCGCCGCTGCCGGCCTGGATTTTCCTCTTCCTGCTGCTGCGCACGGCGGTGCTGGTCGCGGCACTGCTGCTCGCCCTGCTCGCCTCGGGATCCTTCCTGTTCGGCGCCGCGCAGGCGAAGACCTTCATGGACGCCTCGCTGTCGACGATGGCTGCCTACGGGCTGCTCACCGCCTGGGGGCTCGCCCTCGTCCATCTCGTCGAGCGGATCGCCGCCGGGCTCTTCACTCGCGCACCTCGATAAGCGGCACCGATACGGCCTCGCCGGCCATGAAGGTCGCGCGGTTTATCTCGAGCCTGTCCTCGGCGAAGCGCACCGCCACGTCGAAGCGAAATCCCGCCCGCACTTCCGCGCCCGCCGGCGGGGCGGCGTCGAAGGAGACGACGCCCTTGCCGGCAAGGCTCCAGCCGCTCGCCTGCTCGACGCCGTCGAGCGAGACGCGCACGCTTCCCGCCACCGGCCGCGTGATCCGGCGTTGCTGGCCGCCATAATGTTTGACGAGCTCGAAGTCGGTGCGGCCGCCGTCGCCGCTGCCGATGATCTGGTCGGCCGCGCCGGGATCGCCGGTCATGCCGTTGGAGCTGTTGTCGAACGGATCCTCGAAGCGGAAAGCCTGCGCGGCGCCGCGCCGGGCGCGAAAGAAGGCGATGAGTTCGTGAAGCTCGGCCTCTCCGCGCACGCCAGGGCCTGCGTCATAACGCATGCGCGCGTCGGCCCAGTCGGCGTTGCGCTGCTCGGCGCCGCTCGCGGTCGTCACCACCGCGGTCGAAAATCCGGGTTCTACGCTTGCCTCGCGGCCGATCGCGACCGGGAAACGCTCGTCGGCGAAAGCCTCCACCTCATCATCTCCTATGCTGAACCATGTGAAGCCGTCGCGGATCGCCTGCGGCAGCGCCCAGACGAAGACCTCGCTGCTGCCTCGCGAGAACCCGGCCTGCGCCGCATCGCCGATCGCGCGCCATTGATGCGCGTCCTCCGCATTGAGCACGAAGCCCGCGAAATAATGCTGCTCTTCGACCGGATAGCCGAGCCGCGCGGTCGCCTCGGCGATGCCGCGTTCGGTCGCCCCAGCCTTCTCTTCTGTCACCCACTCATAATCCTCGAGCTGGAGCAGGTCGAAGGCGGGGCTGGCCCATCCGAGCGGCACATTGGCGCGCTTCACCTCTCCGCCCGCCTGCCCTGAGCCTGTCGAAGGGTCCAACACCGTCGGCAGATAGACGAGGAGCAGCGTCTCGGCGTCCGCCGCCACCGCCTTCACCGCTCCGACGAGGTCGGCGGTCGATTGGGCGAGCACCGCGCCGGCGGCGTCGAGCGTGTCCTTCTGCGCCTGGGTGAGCGTGCCGCGCACGTCCGCAATCGAGACCGGGGCGAAGGCGGCGACGGCGGCATCGTCATAGATGCAGATCTCGCCGCTGGCGCGCACCCACCACCAGGGCTCGCCGACCTGGAACCGGACCGGCTGATTTGCGGCGACCGCCAGTCCCGCGAACGCCGCGCCGACGCCTTGCAGATAGGCCATCGCGCTCGCATTGGCCGGCGAAAGCAGCGCCGAGGGCGGCTCCCAGCCGGTGAGCGCCGGCGTCCCGTCCTCGGCGCGCTGCTTCCAGCCTTCGGGACAATGCTGGTCGAGCAGCTCGTAGGACAAGGACAATATGACCTTGTAATCGAGCGCCTTCGCCCGGCCGAGGAAATCGGCGTGCCAGGCGGCGCAGGGCGCGTTGAGCGCGCCGCCGGCTCCGGTCGCGATCAAATCGGTGCCGAGCCGGAAATAGTGGCTCATGCCGACATAATGGTTGATGATGCCGCGATAGCCGAGGAACAGGATGTTGCGCAGCATCCGCGCCGGCGTGACGTTATAAAGGTCGTCATATCCGGTCGCGATCCTGAGCCCGTGCTCGGGAACCAGCGTCTCGCCGATCGCGATCGTCGATCCCGCGCCCTCGCAGAGCAGCTCGCTCAGCTCGCACCAGCCCTCGGCCGGCGCGGCGAGCGCATCGTCGCTGGCGTCGTAATCCGGCGCGACGAGCGATATGAACATGCGGTCGACATCGCCGGCCCACACCGGATCGCCGCCCTCCCATCCCCCTTCCATGGCGTCGAAATCGAGCGCGATCGTCGCATCCTCCGGGCTGCCACTCGCATGGTTCCACAGCCGCACATACCAGGCGCGCGCCTGCCCCGCCTCGTCGCGGCCCTCGATGGTGAGCGTCGGGCCGTGGACGTCGTCGAGCGCCTTGACCCCGCCCGAGCGCCACCGGAAGGACAGCCGGCAGCCCCGGAAATCGCGGTCGGTCGCATAGGCGACAAGCGGATGGTCCCAGCGGTCCTCGGCCTCCCAGATGAGGCCCGCGAGATCGTCCTTCCTGTAGAAGACCGCATCGACGCGCAGCGAATGGCTGCCGGTGGTGACGCAGCCCGCCATCATCGGGCGCGGGAAATCGACGGTCCAGAAGCGCGCATCGAAGCGCTTGACATGGCCGATCTCTTTCGCCGCGCCTTCAGGCGCCAGCCAATGGGACATGAAAATGCTCCTTCTTCCCTCTCCCTCGATGGGAGAGGGATGCGTAGCCTTGGCGAGCCGCAGGCGAGCTTAGGCGAAGCTGGGTGAGGGTGATCCACGCACCATGAGGCGATCGGCTTGCCGCCCCTGTCGCCTTCCTCCATGTCCTCTCCTGGAGGTCGAACGTCAGAAACCGTGGCCTGCGGGTCGCCCGTCCTGCGACGGGCCGTCGATGAGGGAATGTCCCGCGCCCCTCCGGCCTCCTCCGATCACATCATCTTGGTGAGGGCGATCCTTGCATCGCGCTGCCCGCTTCGCCGCGCTCAATCCTCGACCCGCAGCAGCGCCGCCTTCACCGCCCGCGCCACCTGGCGCGAGCTTTGCGCGAGCGCCCTCGGCCCCTCGCCCGCCGGCGCGTTGATGTTGACCGTCACCTTCACCTCGCGCGCCTGACCGGCCGCCGGAAGCTCCACCTTGCCGCTCGCGGTCGGCACGAAGACCTCCGGCCCGCGCTCGCCGACGAGATAGGCGCGCCCCGGCGCCACCGCGCCGCCGGTCGCCCTGCCCGGCAGGCCCAAGAGCCCGAGCAGCAGCCCGGCGAGCCCCTGTCCGCCGCCGGTCGCGGCGCCGATGCCGCTCTTCATCGCCGCCGCCGCGATCTCGGCCATGGCGCTGAGCGCGATCCTCTTCAGATCCTCGAAGCCGAGCTTGCCCGTCGTCACCGCGCGGACGAGCGCGCTCTCCAGCATCCGTCCCGCCTTGCGCGCGCCGGCGGCGAGCGGCCCTTCCAGTTCGGCGCGCATCTCGGCGATATCGCGCTTGAAGGCGGCGGTGTCGGCGCGCACGCCGCTCACCAGCCGCTCGATCTCCTCGTCCATAAGCTCCTCCCCATGCGCGCATGGGGAGGGGGACCATCCGCCGCAGGCGGATGGTGGAGGGGTAGCCCGTCCCGCGCGCTAGTCATCAGGAAACATCTCCATCAGCCGCTTCAGATCGCCGCGGGTCGCGGCCGCGTCCGTATCGGGCAGCAAGGCGCCGGCGATCGCCGCCAGCTCGGCCGGCGTCGCCCGCCAGAACTCGTCCGGCCGCCAGCCGAGCAGCGCCCCGGCGAGCCCCGCCAGCCGCGCGGCGGCCTCGCCGAATCTCCCGCTCATGCCGGGCCTGTCGAAGCACCCAGCAAAATCTGCCCGAGCAGCACCCTGAGCGCCGGCGTCGCGCGCGCGATCCCGCCCGCGACCACCGCCTCGCCGATCGCCTCGCGGCTCGCCGCCCCGACCGCGCAGTGCCAGAACAGCGCCGCGATCTCGGAAAGCTTCAGCCTCCCTTCCGCCGCGCGCTCGACGAGCGCGAACAAGGGCCCCAGCTCCTCCTCCGCCGCGACCAGCGCCTCGAAGGAGGGCCTGAGCACCACCGCCTCGCCGGCCACCATGATCGAAGCCTCCCCGCGCAGGGGGTTCGCCGTCTCGCTCATCATCTCGCCTTTCCGGAACGAAGGTTTGCGCGCAGACGCACAGGCGCGGAGGACTCCCCTGGAACGGGAGAATTTCTCACCAAAGCCACTGTTCTGACCCACCTATCGGCGAGCGAAGCTCGCCAACCCGAACCACCGGCCTTTTGCCTTTCAACGTGGAAGCGGGCTTCAGCCCCATGTTCCTTCGCGTCTCCGCGCCTCCGGGTGAACGATCGATTCCTCACAGGCTCGCCACCTCGCCCGAGCTTTCGAGGCTCAGCGCATAGCTGCGCTCGCCATTGTGATCGCCGGCATAATCGAGCCGCGTGACGAGGAACTTGCCCTGCATCCGCTCGCCGCTCTCGAAGGAAAGCTCATACTCGTCGAGCGCGCCCGAAAGCGCGTTCGCCTTGACCCGCGCTTCTGCCGCCGAGCCGGTGAAGATGCCGCTCGCCGAGACCGACACCGATCGCACCCCGGCGCCCGACAAGAGTTCGCGCCAGCCGCCCGAATCCTTGTTCGTGACGTTCACCGCCTCGCCGTTCACCGACATCTGCGTGGTCCGCATGCCGGCCACTGTCGCATAGGCTGGCGGGCTCGCCCCGTCGCCTATCTTGAGGAGGAATGCGCTTCCTTTTTCGACGCTCATCGTCTATGCTCCATGCTTGTTGTGTCGCGGAGGAATCCGCCATGCCCGTCGCTTTCCCGATCGCTCTCGCCATGCTGGCCGCGGCCCTGCAGCCGGCCTCCCCCGCCCAGGCGCGCGAGGCCTATGGCGCCTGTCTCGACCGCCATGTGCGCACCAGTCTCGAAGCGTCGCTCACCGTCGAGGCGTTCGCCGCGAGCCTCGAGACCGCCTGCGCCGCGGAGCGGGCGCGCTACCGGAATGCGATGCTGGCCGACGGCTACAGCGAGGCCGATGCCGAGGAGGAGCTCGCCTGGTCGCGCGAGAATGTCGGCGACAGCTATCGCGGCTTCATCGAGACCAACACCCGCCCGGCCGACTGAAGCCCGGGTCAGGCCTCCATCATCCGCACCCGGTGCTCGACGAGCGCGCCGAGCTCGCCCGACGGCATTTCAAGGCTGCGCGCGCGCAGCAGCACCGCGCTTCCCACGTCCCATATCCCGATCTCTCCGGCGAGCGCCTCGCCCGCCTCCTCGGCCGCGGCGCGCAGCGCGCCGAGCCGCTCCTCCTGGCCCCGCGCGACCCTGATCCTGATCGCCGTGCGCAGCTCGAGTCCGCGCCGGTCCTTGGCGCTCCAGTCGATCGCCTGCGGGGGCGCGACGTCCGCGCGCGGCAGCACCCCGTGTGGCGCCTCGCCGGCATGGACGGGCACCCCGGCGAAGGCCGGCGCCGCGGCGAGCGCCGCGACGATCTC
This sequence comes from Sphingomonadaceae bacterium, assembly GCA_050330935.1. Lineage (GTDB taxonomy): Bacteria > Pseudomonadota > Alphaproteobacteria > Sphingomonadales > Sphingomonadaceae > Allosphingosinicella. The sequence goes on from JBHJHL010000009.1 coordinate 12,881, forward strand.
GGCGCGCAGCGCCTCAGCCGCGTCCATCGCCCAGGCTCCTTGCCGCGAGCCCCAGCCCGCGCAGCCACTCGTCGGCCATCATCCTCGCCCCGAGCGCGCGGCCCTCGATAAGGATCTTCCTTCCCTCGCGCCGCACCTCGATATCGCGGGGCAGCTCCGTCGCCGCCGCCTCGGCGATCTGTCGCGCGCGGGCCAGCGCCCGCCGCTCCGCCAGCTCCTCGCCGCGCCGCGCGATCGCGCTCATGCCGGCATGCCTCGAGCGGCGGGGCCGATATTCAGCCGCCGCCAGGGCCGCCACAGCGCGGTCACCGCGGCCGGCGGCGCCTCGCCCTCGCGCGCGGCTCCGGTCGGCCCGGCCGGGGCGCCGCGATAGGTGTGGAAATGCGCGGTGAGGCGGACGATGCCCTGGCGCAGCGCCTCGGGCACGTCCTCCCATGCCGCCGCGATCCCTGCCTCGTAGGCGATCCGCGCCCGCCGCGCGTCTCCGGCTTTCGCGATCCTCACCCAGCCGTCGCCGGCGATGTCGATATCGATCTCGTAATCGCCGGCCGGGATCGCGAATGCGGCGCCGTCCCCGGCCAGCCCCTCGATCCCGGTGATCGCGCGCGCCGGCGTGCGCGAGAGGCTCAGCCAGCCCTGCGCGAGCGTCAGCGTCTCGCTGAAATCGCGGGCGAGGAGCACCTGCCCGGTGAATTCCTCGCACAGCGCCGCCGCGCTGGCGATCAGCCGCTCGATCAGCGCATCCTCGCTGTCATGCTCGATGCGCAGGAAATTCTTCGCCTCCGCGATCGCCGCCGCTCCCGGCGCGATCGGCGTTGATGTCACCATGATTTCGGCTCCTTTGCCGCCGCGCGGGCGGCCTGATGAATGGCTTCGGATGAAGGCGCCCGCGCTAGAGCGCCACCCCCGCCTTGCCGGCCAGCCACTGGACGAGATCGTCGAGCTCGCTGGCGCCGAGCGCGCGGTCGATGGCGACGATGCCGTAGACGCGCCCGGTCATGAGATGGGTGGTGCCCGCCGCGACCCCGGCGCCGATCGCGCGCCTGTCCGCCCCCGCGCCGAGCGAATTGGCAAGGCTCGTCGCCGCTCCGCCATTGGTCTGCATGTCGTGCGTGTCCCCGCTCGCGCGCCCGATCGAGCTCACCACCGCGCGGATGGAAAGATCGTGGCCCGCGCTTTGCCATGCGCCGTCCACATAGCAGCCCCAGTCGTTGCCGGCGGCGCGCGCGTAAAGCCCGGGCCGCAGGGGCTGCGAGGCGTCGTTGGCGACGAACAGCGCCTGCTGCGCCGCTCCGGCGGCGGTCCTTTCGGCGGCGGCGGCGAAAGTTGCATCGCCACTGCCGAGGCCGAGCGAGTGGCCGAGGAAATCGTCCACCCCGTCGAACGCCAGATAATATCTGCCGTCGCCGCCGAGGCGCAGGATCGGCCGTCTGGCCGAGGTCGCCTGGGTGGCGTGAAAGCCGTTGCCCGTCTTGTCGGCGATCCTTCCCACCGGCTGATCGAGGACGGCGGCGGTCGTCCCGGCGCTGTCCTGGTGCATCGAGGAAAGATCGGAAGGGTCATACCAGGCGCCCGCCTCCCCGCTCGCGAACAGGTCGGCGGGAGAGAAGGCGGGCGGCGGGGGCGGAGGCGCAGGCGGCGGCGGCGAAGGCACATCGCCCCCGTGCCGCCGCGCGAGGCTGAGCGCGAAACCCAGTCCGGGCATCAGAAGAGCGCCACGATGTCGGCCGCCGTCGTGCCCGTCGCGCGGACGAAGCGCGCGCGCACCGGCAGGATCGTGCCGTCGGCGACGTTGACGAAGCTTGCGTCCGCATCGCCCTTGCCTCTCAGCACGATCGTGCCGCCGGTGCCGACATAGAGCGCCTTGGGCACCCGCGGCAGCGGATTGGCGTCGTCGGGCGTCACCGCCTCGGCGTCGTTGGCCGGCGCCGACACGCTGTCGGCGAGATTTGCGAAATCGTCCATGAAGAATCTCCGCGGCAAAAGCCCTCTCCCTTGATGGGAGAGGGATAGGGAGGCTTGGCAGCCTGCTGCCTAGCCGGACGTGGGTGAGGGTGAATCAGGCGCTGAACATCAGCAGCTTGATCGCTTCCGAATTCATCACCTGCCCGCCGATGCGCTTGGTCGCGTAGAAATGGACGAAGGGCTTGTTGGTGAACGGGTCGCGCAGGATCTGCGTCTCGGTCCGCTCGGCGATCAGATAGCCGGCCCTGAAATTGCCGAACGCGATCGCCGGTTCGTCGGCCGCGATGTCGGGCATGTCCTCGGCCTCGATCACCGGATAGCCCAGCAGCGTGTCGGGCTGCCCCGCCTGCAATCCGGGCTGCCACAGGAACGCCCCGTCGGAGGTCTTGAACTTCCTGATCCGCGCCGCGGTCGCCGAGTTCATCACGAACACCGCGCCCTGGCGATAGGGGGGCTTGAGCACCTGCACGAGGTCGATCAGCCTGTCCTGCGGATTGCTCGCCGGGAAGGCCCCCGAAGCGCCGGTGGCGATATATTGCAGCGTGCCGAAGTCGCGCACGTCGTCCGCCTCGTCGGTGGCGAGCGCGGTCAGGAAGCCCTCGGGCTGGTCGATGCCCGTGCCGTTGACGAACGCGGCGCCCTCGGCGCGGGCGAACTCGCGCGCGATCTCGTCGGCGAGCCAGGCTTCGAGGTCGAAGGCGGCGTCGTCGAGCATCTGCTGGCTCGCCGCCGGATTGGCGTAGAGTTCGCCGAAGGGCGGCGCGACCTCGTTGAAGACCGGCGTCTCGGTCTCGGGCCGCGCGGCGGTCTCGGACACCCAGCCCGCCGGCGTGCCGCCCGCGGCGACGAGCTTGCGGTAGCCGGCCGTGCCCACCTTGACGACATTGGCGATCGAGCGGATCGGCGATATCTCCTTCAGGGTCCGTTCGATGCGCTCGTCGATCTCTTGCGGAACCGCATAGCCGCCGAGCCCTTCCGGCTCGCTCACCACCGCCTTGAGCTCGACCCCCGCCTCGAGGCCTTTCCTCAGATAGCGCTCGACGAAGGGCGTGCTCTCGGCCTTCGCGCCGTCGAGCGCCGGCCGCCCGGCCGCCACCGCGGCATCGTCGACCTGGCGCCTGAGCGCCGCCATTTCGGCCTTCAGCGCCTCCATCTCCTCCTCATGTCCCGCCTCGAACGCCTCGAACGACGCCTCGAGCGGGTCCTTTTCGATCTTTTCCGTCACTTCGCTCATCTTCTTCTCCCATGAAAAAAGCCGCCCGGCGGGCGGCTTGCTGAAGTCCAAAAATCCGATGCTGCATTTTTTCGGCCGCTTGCGCCCGCTCGCCCCGCTCGTGTAGCGGGGCGGGTTCGAAATGGGGCTCGCGAAAGGCGGTAGGCTTTCACCGGATGAAATCGGAATCCCCCTCGCGCGCGCTGCGCTACAGCTTTCTTCGCGTTGAGCGCTGCAACATGTGCCGCGGGCGCGATTTCCGGATGCTCGGGATGCGCCTCAACCGCAGCCAGGGCATGCGTCCCCGTTCGGTGCCGGGCATCGCCACCTCCGTCATGCAGTGCCGCTCCTGCAGCCTCATTTTCGCCAATCCCCTCCCCGTCCCCGCCCGCCTCGACGACCATTACGGCCTCCCCGCCGAGAGCTATTGGAAGGAACATTATTTTTCTCCCTCGCCCGCTTATTTCGCCCGCCAGATCGCCCATGCCGGCGAGCTTCTCGGACCGCGCGAGAATCCTCGCGCGCTCGACATCGGCGCCGGCATCGGCAAGGCGATGGCCGCGCTCGCCGCCGCCGGCTATGATTGCCATGGCATCGAGCCTTCGGCCTCGTTCCGCGACGTCGCGATCGCGCGCGGCGGCATCGCCGCCGACCGGATCGCGCTCGCCACCCTCGAGGAGGCCGAATATCCGGCCGAATTCTTCGATTTCATCACCTTCGGCGCGGTGCTCGAGCATCTTTACGATCCCGCCGCGGCGATCGAGCGGGTGCTGCCCTGGCTGCGTCCCGGCGGCGTCGTCCAGATCGAGGTGCCGAGCTCGCGCCATCTCGTGCAGCGCATCATCAACGCCTATTTCCGCCTGCGCGGGACCAACTATGTGACTCATCTGAGCCCGATGCACCCGCCCTTCCATCTCTACGAATTCGGCCTCGAGTCCTTCCGCCGCCATGCGGCGCGCGCCGGCTACCGCATCGCCCGCCATTATTTCGACGTCTGCACGATCTATCATCTGCCGCGCATCGTCCATCCGCCGCTGCGCTGGCTGATGGAGCGCACCGACCGCGGCATGCAGCTCACCGTCTATCTGATGCGCTGAGCCGCGCCGCCGCTCTCGACCATATGCACCCGCGCGCGCGGCTGCAGCGGCAAGGCGACGAGGCTCACCTCGACGAGATCGAGCTCGTTCAGCTCGCGAAGGGGCAGTGCCTCCACCGTTCGTCCCGCGCGCGGTCGAGCGGCGTTTCCGCGCACCCTGTATCCGAAGCTCAATCCCTTGACCGCGCCGCCTTTGAGCAGCGCCGCCGCCCCGCGCCCGTCGCGGCCCGCCGACAGCCGGCCGATGACGCGCAGGCCCCGCCGGTCCTCCTGCAGATATTCGATGCGCCCGATCGGCCGCGCCCGGTCGTGTTGCCACAGCAGCGGCACGCCAGCTCCCCCTCGCCCGAGGCTGCGCGCGAAGGCGCCCCTCCGCACGATATCGCCGCCCCGGTCCGGCCAGTCGAAGATCGCCGCGTAGCCCGCGAAGCGCAGAGCCCC
>JBHJHL010000010.1:0-13221 GCA_050330935.1 Sphingomonadaceae bacterium
GGTCGCGCCTTTGGGCGAGGGGGCGCCGCGCCGCGGGGGGCGGGGGCGCCCCTCAAAACCCTTATAATTTTGTGGGGGGTGGGGGGGGGGGGGCGGGCCCCCCCCCCCCCCCGCCTATACGAAAAAGGGGAAAGCCATGTCGAAGCCGCTCACCTTGGGGAGTCTGCTTCTCCTGTCCAGCGCATTGTTCGCGCCCGCCGCGATCGCGCAAAGCGCCACGCCGCCGCCGCAGCCGGTCTCGCCGCCCACCGCAGCCGACGACGAGATCGAGGACGATCCCGCGGTTCCCGATGACGACGAGGGGGGCGATCCGGCCCGGGACGACGAGGAGGTCGACGTCTCGACGCCGGGTGCCGACGCGCCCGCTCCGATCGTCGTCACCGGCCGCTATATCCCCAATGAAGTGCGGGTGACGCCGCAGGTCATCAACGTGCTTTCGACCGAAGACATCGCCCGCACCGGCGAAGGCGACATCGCCGGCGCTCTCGAGCGAGTCACCGGCCTCAGCGTCGTCGGCGACGGCTTCGTCTACGTCCGCGGCCTCGGCGACCGCTATTCGCTGGCCCTGCTCAACGGTCTGGCGATCCCCTCGCCGCAGCCGTTGAAGCGCGTCGTGCCGCTCGACATCTTTCCCACCAGCATCATCGCCAGCGCGCTGGTTCAGAAAAGCTATTCGCCCAACTATCCCGGCGAATTCGGCGGCGGCGTCATCAACCTCACGACCCCCGCAATTCCCGACGAAAGCTTCGTCTCGATCGGCGGCAGCGTCGGCGGCAACAGCGAGACCACCGGCCATCTCGGCTATACCTATTTCGGCAGCGATACCGACTGGACCGGCTTCGACGACGGCTCGCGCGACATACCGCCCGTCTTCCGCGACGCGCTGGGCAGCGGCAATCTCATCAACGCCGGCGCCAATTTCAGCGTCGAAGAGATCAAGGCGATCACCACCAGCCTCGCCAACGCCAGCACCACCTTGCTCCAGCGCAACGACAATGTCCCGGCCAATTTCGGCGCCAACATCAGCGCCGGCGACGCCTGGGACATCGGCAATTCGCTGTTCGGCGTGATCTTCAACGCCGGCTACAGCAACAGCTGGCGCACGCGCGACGCGCTGCAGCAGGAAGGCGTCGGCGACTCGCTCAACAGCTCCTTCCAGTCGGTGTTGACGGAAAACCGCATCCTCGCCAACGCGCTGCTGGGCTTCGGCGCCGAATTCGCCGAGCACGAGCTTCGCTTCACCAACATCTTCATCCGCGACACGCTGAAGCAGGGCCAGGTCGAGGCCGGCTTCGACGCCGACACCGCCGATTTCGATCCCGATCTGCCGCCGCAGCTTCTCAACCAGCGCACCGCCTGGTTCGAGCGGCAATTGTTCAATACCCAGCTGGTCGGCGAGTTCGTGTTCGGCGATCTCGCCTTCGACCTGCGCGGCGGCTACGCCAATTCGCAGCGCGAATCGCCTTATGAGCGCACCTTCAGCTATGCCTACAGCACAGAGGTCGACGATTATGTGAACAGCCTCACCCGCTCGGGCGAGACCGCGACGGTGAGCTTCAGCGATCTCAACGAGGACGTCTACAATGCCGGCGCGGATCTGAGCTACACCATCCCCTCGCTTCCCGAAGTCACGGTGGGCGCGGGCTATGCCTTCCTCGACACCCATCGCGAATCGACCCGGCGCGATTTCGTCTACCGGCCGCGCGAGACGCTGCCGCTCGGCGTCATCCAGCTGCGTCCCGACTATCTGCTCTCGGACGTCACCATCGAGCTTTACGATATCCTGCTCGTCGAATCCTCCGCGCTGGCCGGGGCCGCCGCCTATGAAGGCGATCTTCAGGTCCATGCCGGCTATGGCCAGGTGATCGCCGACATCACGCCCAATATCCGCATCAGCGGTGGCGTGCGCTACGAGGATGCCGAACAGTCGGTGACGATCCTCGATCTTTTCGCTCAGGGCGGCATCGATCAGACGCCCCCGCTGGAGAACCAGTATTGGCTGCCGGCGGCGACGCTGACCTGGAATTTCGCTCCCGACATGCAGCTTCGCCTGCACGGCTCGAAGACGATCGCCCGGCCGCAGTTCCGCGAGCTGGCGCCGCAAATCTATCTCGATCCCGAAAGCGACCGCATCTTCGTCGGCAATCCCTTCCTCAACGACAGCGAGCTGTGGAACGCCGAAGCGCGCTTCGAATGGTATTTCGGCCGCGACCAGAATCTTTCGGTCGCCGGCTTCTTCAAGCGGATCGAAAATCCGATCGAGGCGGTGAGCACCTTCACCACCGGCCTCACCACCCAGACCACCTTCGCCAACGCGCCCGAGGCCGATCTCTACGGCGCCGAGATCGAGCTGCAGAAATATTTCCCGCTCCACGGCCTCGGCTGGGACTGGTTCGACACCCGCCGGGCCGTGGTCATCGCCAACTATACCTACAGCCAGTCGGACCTGAAGGTCGTGGAGGGGGACGAGATCATCCTCGACGACAGGCGCGGCCTGCGCCCCGCGCTCGAGGTCTTCACCGACGGCGACCGTCTCACCGGCCAGTCCGAGCATATCGCCAATCTCCAGATCGGCATCGAGGACACCGAAAGGCTGTCGCAGGCGACCTTCCTGTTGAGCTACGCCAGCGAGCGGATCACCGCCCAGGGGCCGATCCTGCAGGGCATCCGCGTCGCCGACGTCGTCGAGGATCCGGGCCTGCGGCTCGACTTCGTCGCCCGCGAGGCGGTCGATTTCCTCGGCGACGAGACCGAGCTCAAATTCGAGGTGCGCAACATCACCGGCGAGGATTATTCCGAGCGCCGCACCAATGACGAGCGGACGATCATCATCAACGAATATGACGTCGGCATCAGCATCTCGCTGGGCATCGGCATCCGCTTCTGATTGGCGGGGGGAGCCCGTCCCGGCGGGGACGGACGCGAAAGGGCCGCGTCCGGTAAACCGGGCGCCGCCTTTGCTTCGGGCACGATCGGCCGATCAACTCATTCGGTCCGCCAGGGCAGCTCGCGAAACCATTTGGTGATGACATATTTGCGGCCCGCCCGGACCTTCATCGCATGGTGGAGCGTATCGGCGTTGCAGCCGCCGTCGGGGGTGCGGTTGTTCCAGGCGAGCAGCTTGCCGCGCTCCGGCCTCACCGTCTTGTTGATCTTCTTGAAGCGCGTCGCGCCGCCCGCTTCCGGCTCGTTCAGATAGATCATCACCGTCCAGGTGCGCTGCCCCGAAAGCTTGCAGTGGATCTCATAGCCCTCGCCGCCGGGAGTGAAGAAATCGGTGTGCGCCTTGAACTCCTGGCCGACCTCGTAATGCTGCCCCTGAATGGGCTCGCCATATTGCGGATCGATGCCGACGAAATCGCAGATTTTCCTGTCCAGCTCCTGGACCTCGGGCAGGCTGTGGTCGAGGTCGCAGGTCTCGCTGGTGCGGAACACGGGGTCGCCGATATCGTCGGCGATTTCGGACGGCCGCCGCTTGCGGTCGATCATTTCCCGGATGTTCGCGCATTCCTCCTCGGCGAGGAAATCGCGCTTGATGAACAGGTCGAGCCGCGGCGAGGGGACCTTCTGCACGCCTTCGGTGGCGCTCAGCTTTTCGGCGGTGCCCATAGGCGGATGAATTTAATTGCCCGTCCCCCTTTTTACACCCCGAAAGACATTGTCCGGACGGGATGTGGCTGAAATATGCTGCTTCGCGGCGCGCGATTCGCTTCCCGTCCGCGCTCCTCGGGCAGCGATCCTTCGCCCCCGCGGAGACTCGTTCAGATAAATGTCATATTTATCCCACGAACTTGTCATCAAGTGCGCCTAGGCGAGTCGCTTTCCGGGGGATGGGGGACCTTCGAGGCATGCGGATGGAATTGGACGCGCGGGCGCGCCGCCTGCTTCGCCGGATGCCCAGAACCAGCGTGTATTCGCTTGCCGAAATCCTCCTTATCATCCTGCTCGCCCTGCAATGCGCGCGCCTGTTCTGGACGCTCCTTACTCCGGTCGGGCCGCTCGGCGAGTGGCGCGCGAAAAGCGCGCTGCAGACGGCCTTGCCGGGGGCGGGCGGAGCGCTCTCGGCCTTCGACCCCTTTTTCCGGCTGACCGCGGCCGACAGCGGACCCGCCGTCGTCACCGCGCTCGATCTCAACCTGCACGGCGTGCGCGGCAATCTCGCCACCGGCCGCGGCGCCGCGATCATCGGCTTTCCCGGGGGCGAGCAGAAGAGCTTCGTGGTCGGCGAGGAGATCATGCCCGGCGTCGTCTTGAGCTCGGTCGCCTTCGACAGCGTCACCAGCAGCCGCGACGGCCGCAGCGAGCAGCTGTTCCTCGATCAGTCGCCGCCAGCGACCGTGGTCTCGCCGCCGCCGCGGCCGGCGAGCCCGCCTGCGCCGCCTCCGCCGCCGCCGGTGGTCGAGGCCGGGCCGCGCGATCCGCTCGCCGACGAGCCGGGTCCGCCTCCTTCCCGCGAGGACGGGGAGGACGGGAGATGATGCGCTGGCTCGTCGCGCTGGCGCTGATCGCGGCGCCGCTGTCGCCGCTCGCGGCGCAATATGTGCTCAATTTGCGCCAGGCCGACATTCGCGCCTTCATCGAGGATGCCGCGCGCGTCACCGGGCGCACCTTCGTCATCGATCCGGCGGTCCAGGGCACCGTCTCGGTGGTCACCGAGCGGCCGCTGTCGCGCTCCGAATATTTCGAGGTCTTTCTTTCCACGCTGCGCGCCAACGGCCTCGTCGCCATCCCGACCGGCTCGGGCGCCTTCCGCATCCAGCCCGTCGCCACCGCGCGCAGCGCCGGCGGGCGCGTCGGCGCCGGCCGGGCGGGCGCCAACCAGTTCGTCACCGAGATTTTCCGTCTCCGCCATCTCGAGGGCGCGCAGGCGGCCGAGGCGCTGCGCCCGCTGGTCAGCGACAGCGGCTCGATCACCGCCAGCGAGCATTCGGTGATCGTCGCCGATTTCGCCGACAATGTCCGCCGCATCCGCCGGCTCATCCAGCGCATCGACGTGCCCGCCGTGCCCGATGCGGCGACCCGCGTCGTCGCGCTCGAAAATGCCGGCGCGCGCGAGATCGGCGAGGCGCTGGCCTCGCTGGTGGGCGGCGAGGAGGGGGTATCTGTGGTCCCCATCGACAGCTCCAACTCGATCGCCCTGCGCGGCGATCCGGCGACCGTCGCCAGGCTGGTCGAGATCGCCAGGGATCTCGACCGGCGGGCGGCGAGCGGCACCGAGATTCGCGTCATCTTCTTGGAGCATGCCTCGGCCGAGCAGCTCTTGCCGGTGCTGCAGGAGCTGGTCGGCCAGACGGTGACCACGACCGCGCGCGTCCGGCCCGTCGAAAATGGCGGCGATGCGGGCACCGATGGCGATCCCCCGCCCGTCGCCGCGTCGGCGAGCCGCGCCGCCAACGGCTCGGTCTTCGCCAACAAGGCGGTCGTCGTCACCCGCTTCGAGGGCGCCAACGCGATCGTCATCGCCGCTCCCGCCGACGTCCAGCGTTCGCTCGGCGAGGTCGTGCGCCAGCTCGACGTGCGCCGGCCGCAGGTGCTGGTCGAGGCGATCATCGTGGAAATCTCCGACACCGCCGCCAAGCGGCTCGGCGTGCAGCTGCTGCTCGCCGGGCTCGAGGGCACCAACATCCCCTTCGCGGTCACCAACTATTCCAATGTCGCGCCGCAGATTCTTCCCATCGCCGGCGCCATCGCCGCCGAGGAGCTTGATACCGAGACCACCGTCACCGTCGACGGCGAGGTCGTCACCACCTCGACCGGATCGACCATTTCGGATCAGCTTCAGCAGGCCGCCGCCGCCGAGCTGCTGCGCACCCAGGGGGGGCTCGCCGGCATCGCCATCCAGGCCGGCAACGCGATCTTCGGCGCCATCGTCAATGCGGTGGAATCGGACTCCAATTCCAATCTCCTGGCCACGCCTTCGGTGATGACGCTCGACAACCAGGAGGCCTATTTCCTCGCCGGGCAGGAAATCCCGATCACCACCGGCGAGGCGCTGTCGGACAATTTCGACAATGCCTTCCGCACCGTCCAGCGCCAGAATGTCGGCATCACCCTGGAAGTGACGCCGCAGATCAACGCCGGCGACACGGTGCGGCTCGACATCCGTCAGGAGGTGAGCTCGATCGCCGGGCCGGTGTCGCGCGATTTCGCCGATCTCATCCTCAACAAGCGCGAAATCTCGACCTCGATCGTCGTCGACAATGGCGAGATCGTCGGCATCGGCGGGCTGCTCGACGACAATGAGCGCCGCACGATCGAGAAGATTCCCCTGCTCGGCGATCTGCCGCTCATCGGCGAGCTCTTCCGCTCGCGCGGTCGCCAGCGCGAGAAGACCAATCTCATGGTCTTCATCCGTCCCACCATCATGCGCTCGGCCGCCGATGCGCGGGCGATGACCGAGCGCCGCTACGGCTATATCAGGGGCCGGCAATATGCGCAGGATCCCTATGTCGAGCCGAGCATCGACGAGCTGGTCCGCGAATATATGGGCGCCGTGCCGCCCGGCCATCCGCCGCCGCCGCCCGCGCCCGAAACGCCGCGCGTCTACGCCCCCGCCCAGCCGGGCGACGAGGTGATCGAGCCGGCGCCCCTCCCGCCAAGCGAGGTGCAGCCATGAAGATACGCCGGGGCGAAGGATCCGAACGGGAAAACGAGCTCATCGAGGAAAGGGAAAGCGGGCTTCCGGTCAACATCCCCTACGGCTTCGCCAAGCGCTACGGCGTCGCGCTGCTCGGCGGCGAGGAGGGCAGGCTCGAGGTCGCGATGCGCGAGGGCTCCAACCCCAGGGCGCTGATCGAGGTCCGCCGCTATCTCGCCCAGCCCTTCGATCTTCAATGGGTGCCGCCCGAGGAGTTCGACCGCATATTGTCCGAGCGCTATGCGGGCGGGGGCCAGGCGGCGGCGGACGTCGCCGGCGCGCTCGGCATGGGCGACGAGCTGTCCGATCTCGCCGACCATCTCCCCACCGCCGACGATCTGCTCGACAGCGCCGACGACGCGCCCGCGATCCGGCTCATCAACGGCATCATCGCCGAGGCGGCGCGCCAGGGCGTCTCGGACATCCATATCGAGCCCTATGAGACCGGCCTCGTCGTCCGGATGCGCGTCGACGGCGTGCTGCGCGAGACGCTGAGGATGCCGCCCCATGTCGCGCCCGTCGTCGTCAGCCGCATCAAGGTGATGGCGCGGCTCGACATCGCCGAGCGGCGCGTGCCGCAGGACGGGCGCATCGGCCTGACGCTCGGCGGCAAGCTTTTGGACGTGCGCGTCTCGACCCTGCCGAGCCGCGCCGGCGAGCGCGTCGTGCTGCGCATCCTCGACAAGGAGAATGCCGGCATGGACCTCGACGTGCTCGGCATGCCGCCGGCGATCGACCGCATCTACCGCGACGCGCTTTCGGAGCCCAACGGCATCGTCCTCGTCACCGGCCCCACCGGCTCGGGCAAGACGACGACGCTCTATGCGGGCCTTCGCCAGCTCAACGACGGCACCCGCAACATCCTCACCGTCGAGGACCCGGTCGAATATGCCATCGAGGGCGTCGGCCAGACGCAGGTCAATCCCAAGGTCGGGCTCGATTTCGCCACCGGCCTGCGCGCCATATTGCGCCAGGACCCGGACGTCGTGATGGTCGGCGAGATCCGCGACCGCGAGACCGCCGAGATCGCCGTCCAGGCATCGCTCACCGGCCATCTCGTCCTGTCGACCGTCCATACCAACGACGCCGTCGGCGCGATCACCCGCATGCGCGACATGAAGATCGAGCCCTTCCTCCTCGCCTCGACCTTGCGCGCGGTGATCGCCCAGCGCCTCGTCCGGCGGCTGTGCCCCCAATGCCGCGAGCCGGTGCAGGCCTCGGGCTCGGTCAGCGCGCTGCTTGGCTTCGACAGCGGCACCGTGATCCACGAGGCGCGTGGCTGCGAGGCGTGCGGCCAGACCGGCTACAAGGGGCGCATCGGCGTGTTCGAGGCGGTGCGCATCGACGATGCCATCCGCCGCCTCATCAACGCCGGCGGCGACGAGGCGGTGATCGCCAACCACGCCTTCCGCGACGCGCCCAATCTCGGCTCCGCCGCGCGCGCCCTGGTTCGCGACGGCGTCACCACCGCCGAGGAGGCGGTGCGCATATCGCGGCGCGAGGCCGAGCCAGCGCATGCGTGAGGAGGTTCCTTTCCTCTCCGTCATCGCGGCCCCGGCGAAAAGCGGGGTGAAGCGATCCGGCCGCACCGGCGTCGGCGCCGCCCGGATTGCTGCGTCGCTAAGCTTCCCGCAATGACGTAGAAGCGTCCGATGTCTGATTTCGACTATCTCGCCCTCGACGTCGCCGGACGCGAGCGGCGCGGCTCGATCCGCGCGCCCACTCCGGAAGCAGCGAAGGCCTCGCTCACCGCCCGCCGCCTCTATGTCGTCAGCATGGAGCCGGCGAGCGGGGCCGCCGCGCCGCCGCTCCTTTCGCGCGGCCTTTTTTCCTCGCGCAGGCTGAGCGCCAAGCAATTGACCCTCTTCACCCGCCAGCTCGCGACGCTGGTCCAGGTGACGCCGCTCGAGGAGGCGCTGCGCACCATCGCCCGCCAGGCCGAAAAGGAGAATGTCCGCGGGATATTGTCCTCGGTCCATGGCGCGGTGCTCGAAGGGCGCCGCCTGTCGGAGGCGATGGGGCGCGAGCCGGCGAGCTTCCCGCCGCTCTACCGGGCGATGGTCGCAGCCGGCGAGGGCTCGGGCATGCTGCCCTCGATCCTGGAAAGGCTCGCCGACCTGCTCGAGCGCCAGGCGGCGGTGCGCGGCCGCGTGCTCGCCGCGCTCGCCTATCCGGTCATCCTCGCCATCGTCGCCACCTTCGTCGTCTTCGCGCTGATGATCTTCGTCGTGCCGCAGGTGGTCGAGCAGTTCCAGGATGTCGGCCAGCGATTGCCGCTGCTCACCCGCATCGTCATCGGCCTGTCCGAATTCCTCGCCGACTGGTGGTGGCTCATCCTCGCCTTCGCCGCGCTCCTCCTGCTGCTCGGCCTGCGCGCGCTGCGCGACGAGGCGCTGCGCATGCGCTTCGATCGCTGGCTGCTCGGCCTGCCGCTTCTGGGCCGTCTGATCCGCGATCTCCACGCCGCGCGCATGGCGCGCACGCTCTCGACGATGGTCGGCAGCCGGCTGCCGCTCCTCGAAGGGCTGAAGCTCACCACGCAGACGGTGCACAACCGCGCGCTGCGCGCCGCTTCCGAGGACATCACCGAGGCGATCCGCACCGGCGGCAGCCTGTCCGCGGCGCTGCGTCGTGCCGGCGTCTTCCCGCCGCTGCTCGTCTATCTCGCCGCCTCGGGCGAGGCCTCGGGCAAGCTCGACGTCATGCTGGAGCGCGCCGCCGACTATCTCGAGCGCGAATTCGACGCCTTCACCTCGGCGGCGCTGTCGCTGCTCGAGCCGGCGATCATCGTCGTCATGGGCGCCGTCGTCGCGGTCATCATATTGTCGATCCTGCTGCCTATATTGCAGCTCGACACGCTCGCCACCGGAGTTTGATAAAGATGCTTGCAAAAAACCAAAAGGAAGCGGCGCAGAGCTCCCGGGCCCCCAGCCGCCCACTGGCGGGTGGCTCAGCCGGAACGCTTTCGCGCAGGCGCGAAGCCGGCTTCACCCTCGTCGAGCTGATGGTCGTCATCGTCATCATCGGCCTGCTCGCCACCGTCGTCGTGATCAACGTCATGCCGGCGCAGGACACCGCCCGGATCAAGAAGGCCGAGGCCGATATCGCGAGGCTCGAGCAGGGCATCGAGATGTACCGCCTCAACCGTCTCGACTATCCCGAAAGCGGCGCCGGCCTCGAAGCGCTGGTCGAGGAAGGCTTCATCCGCCGCCTGCCCGAGGATCCCTGGGGCAACCCCTATCGCTACCAGCGTCCGGGCCGCGAGGGCATGCCGTTCAGCGTCTACAGCACCGGCGCCGACGGCGCCGAAGGCGGCGAGGGCGAGGATGCCGACATCGGCAACTGGGGATGATGCGAGCGGCGCCTTCGCCGGCCGGCGAGCGCGGCTTCACCCTCATCGAGCTGCTCGTCGTGATGGTGATTATCGGCCTGCTCGCCATCGCCGTGGTCGTCGTCATGCCCGATCCGCGCGGCAGCCTCGTCTCCGAGGCCGAGCGCTTCGCCGCCCGCGCCCGGGCGGTGCGCGAGCGCGCGATCCTCGCCGGCGAGCCGATGGCGATGCTCCTCACCGCCGAGGGCTATCGCGCCGAGCGGCGCGAGCAAGGGGCCTGGGTGCCCACCGGCGATCACGCGCCGCTCGGCTTCGGCTGGGGCGAGGGCACGTCGGCGGCGCTTGCCGCGGAGGGCGCGCGCATCGTCTTCGATCCCACCGGCCTCGTCGAGCCGGCCGAGGTCGCGCTCGCCCGCGACGAGGAGGAAGTGCGCATCCTCGTTGCCGGCGACGGAGAGATCGATGTCGCGCGCTAGGTCGGACGCCGACGAGGCGGGCTTGGTATTCCCGCGAAGGCGCGGATCCGGTCCTTCGAGCCGCTGGGCCCCTGCCTCCGCAGGGCCGCTTTCGCGCAACGGCGAAAGTGGCTTCACCCTCCTCGAGATGCTCGTCGCGCTGGCGATCTTCAGCCTCGCCGCGCTCGCGCTCCTGCGCCTCGGAGGGGCGACCGTCGCCAATACGGTGCGGCTGCAGGACCAGGCGATCGCGCAGATCGTTGCCCGCAACATCGCCGCCGAGACGCTCAGCGATCCCATGCCGCCAGCCTATGGCAGCGAGAGCGGCCGGCGGACGAACGCCGGGCGGAGCTGGAGCTGGACGCGCGCCACCGGCCGCTCGCCCGAGCCGCGCATCCAGCAGATCGAGATCGTCGTCGCCTCCGAGCGCGGCCCCGAGGCGGCGCGGCTCACCGTCTTCCGAAGGTCCGGGCCATGAAGAAGGCGGGCAGCTTTCTGTCCCTTGCATTCCGGCGAAAGCCGGAATCCAGCGTCGCCGGACTCCGGCCCCTGCCTTTGGGCGAACGCGGCTTCACCATCGTCGAGCTGCTCGTCTCGCTGCTCATCTTCGCCATGCTTTCGGCCGCGGCGGTGACGCTGCTTCGCTTCAGCGTCGAAGCGCAGCAAGCGTCCGCGGCCGGGCTCGATTCGCTCTCGGACCTGCGCCGCGCCAATGCGCTGATGGGCGCTGATTTCGCCCAGGCCGTCCCGCGCGTCCCGCGCGATGCCGCGGGCATGCCGGGCCCCGCCTTCGAAGGCGGCAGCGGCCAGGGAGAGGCCGTGGTGCTGAGCCTCGTGCGGCGCGGCTGGACCAATTATGAGGATGCGCCGCGCTCCTCGCTGCAGCGGGTCGACTATCGCCTCGCCGGCGGCCGGCTCGAGCGCCTCGCCTACCCCCGTGTCGACGGCGCCGCGCCGCTCGCCGCGATCCCGCTCGTCGAGGATGTCGAGGCGCTGCGCCTTCGCTATCGCGACGCCGAGGGCGATTGGCGCGAGCGTTGGGATCCGGAGGATTTCGCCGCCCTGCCGCGCGCGGTAGAGGTCGTCGTCGCCAGGGCCGGGGCCGGCGAGATCCGGATGGTCTTCCTCGCCGGAAGCGGCGCATGAAGCCGCTTATTCCGCCTCGCGAGCGCGGCGCCGCGCTGCTCGCCATGCTGCTCCTCGTCGCGGTGATGGGCGCGCTCGCCGTCGCCGCGCTCGAGCGCATGCGCCTCTCGACCGCGCTCGCCGCCAACACGACCGCGCTCGAGCAGGCGCGCGCCTTCGCGCTCGGGGTCGAGAGCCTCGCGCTCCTCACCATCGACGATCTCGGCCTCGCCGACGCCGAGCGCACGACCCTCGCCGGCGGCTGGAACGGCGCCACGCGCCGATATCCCATGCCCGGCGGCGGCATCGTCTCGGCGACCGTCGCCGACGGCGGCAACTGCTTCAACCTCAACAGCCTCGTCGAGGGCGAGGACCTGCGCTCGCTGCGGGCGCGCGAGGCGGGCATCCGCCAGTTCACCGGCCTGATGCGCGTGCTCGGGGTCCCGGAGGACCGCGCGCGGCGCATCGCCGAGGCCGCCGCCGACTGGGCCGACAGCGACCAGCGGCCCTTGCCAGGCGGCGCCGAGGACGCTTTCTACGCCGCGCTCGCCGAGCCCTATCGCACCGGCGACACCCTGTTCGCCGATGTCAGCGAGCTGCGCGCGGTCGCCGGCATGGAGCCCGGAATCTACCATATGCTCAGCCCCTGGCTGTGCGCGCTGCCGACGGCGGGCCTGTCGCCGCTCAATCCCAACACGCTGCTCGCCGGCCAGGGGCCGCTCATCGCCATGTTCGCGCCGGGACGGGTGACGATCGAGGCCGCCGAGCAGGCGATCGCCGCGCGCCCCCCCGGCGGCTGGGAGAATATCGTCGATTTCTGGTCCCATCCGGCGCTTTTGTCGGCGGGCCTCCCCCTCGACGCGGCTCGGCAATCTCAGCTAAGGACGCGCTGGTTCGCGCTCGATCTCGAAGTCGAATGGGACGGGGCGTCGCTGCGCGAAACCGCGTTGATCGACGCGCGTGAAGCCCCTTCGCGGGTCGCTGCGCGAAGCTGGGGGAGCGAGGATTGAGCGCCGACGAAACGCTTCTCCTTTTCATCGATCGGGACGGCGGATTCGAAAGCTGGCTGCGGCTGGGCGAGGGCGGGGTCGCCGCCCGCGGCGAGGGCCTTGCCGGCATGCCGCCGCTCGTCGATCCGGGCAGCGGCGAGCTCGCGCGGCTCGCCGTCGCGGTCCCGGCCGAGAAGGTGGCAATCCACTGGCTCGAGGTTCCGACCGGCCTCGCTCCCGCCCAGTCCGTCGCCGCCGCGCGTCTCGCCGCCGCCGATCTGACCGCCCAGCCGCTGGCCGAAATGCATGTCGCCGTCGGCCGCGAGAGCGATGCGGACGAGTCGCGCTGCATCGCCATCGTCCCGCATATCCTCATGACCGACTGGCTCGAGCGCTGCCAGGCCGAGGGGCTCGACCCCGATCTCATGCTGCCCGAGCCGCTTCTAATCCTGCCGCCGGCGGAAGGGTTCACCCGCTGCGACCGCCACGGCCCGCCGCTATATCGCGGGCCGAAGGACGCCTTCGCCATCGAGCCCGAGCTGGCGGGGGTGGTGACCGGCGATGCGCCGGTCGAGACGATCGGGCGCGGGCAATTCGAATCCGGCCTGCCGCGGGCGCGCGCCCCCGCGCCCCGCCAACTTCGCCAGGGTGCCGTAGCCCAACCGCGGCCGGTGAACGGGGCTT
>JBHJHL010000011.1:0-6547 GCA_050330935.1 Sphingomonadaceae bacterium
GGGGGGGGGGGGCCGAAGGCGCAATGTCCGCCGCGGCTCGGACATGCGCACCGATCTTACGGTCACGCTCGAGGAGTCTTTCTTCGGCAAGAAGGTGGAGCTCGGCGTCGATACCGCGGTGCGCTGCGCGACCTGCAGCGGCAGCGGCGCCAAGCCCGGCCCCAGCGCGCGCCGCTGCGGCTATTGCGAGGGGCGCGGCAAGGTCCGCGCGAGCCAGGGCTTTTTCGTCGTCGAGCGGGTCTGCCCCAATTGCCACGGCATCGGCGAGGTGATCGCCGACCCCTGCGATGCCTGCCGGGGCGAAGGCCGGATCGAAAGCCGCAAGACGCTCGAGGTGCGCATTCCTCCCGGCGTCGACGAAGGCACCCGCATCCGCTTGTCCGGCGAGGGCGAGGCCGGCATCAGGGGCGGGCCGCCGGGCGACCTCTACATTTTCTGCCACATCGCGCCGCACCCGATCTTCAAGCGCGAGGGATCGACGCTGTTCGCGCTCTGCCCAGTGAGCTTCAGCACCGCCGCGCTCGGCGGCACGATCGAGGTGCCGGGATTCGACGGGAACGCCCACGCTTTCCGCATTCCGGCCGGCATCCAGTCGGGCAAGCAGCTGCGCAAGCGCGGCGCCGGCATGCCGGTGCTGGGCGGCCGCGGCCGCGGCGACATGGTGATCGAGATCGAGGTCGAGACGCCGACCAGGCTCAGCGCGCGCCAGAAGCAGCTGCTCGAGGAGTTCAGGCAGACCGAGACCGGCAAGGAATGCCCCAAGGCGGCAGGCTTCATGGGGCGGGTGAAGAGTTTCTAGGAAGGGCTCGCCGACGCCTGAGAAGTCTCCCCTATGCGGCCCGGCGATGCTATGGTCCCGGGCAGGCGAAAGGGGAGATCAAGCGATGGAGAGAAAGCTGGTGGCCCTGCTGCTCGCGGCCGCGGCGCTTCCGGCCGCGCCGGCCGCGGCGCAGGAGGAGATGGAGGACGTCCGCATCGGGGTCGAGCAGGTCCGGCCCGGGGTCGCGGTGCTGTTCGGGCGCGGAGGCAATATCGGCGTCTCCCACGGGCCCGAGGGAAATATCCTCATCGACGACCAATATGCGCCGCTGACGTCGAAGATACTGGGCGCGCTCGCGACGCTGAACGGCGCTCCGGTGCGCTTCGTGATCAACACCCACTGGCATGGCGACCATGTCGGCGGGAACGAGAATCTGGGCGAGCGGGGCGCGGTGATCGTCGCTCACGACAATGTCCGGACGCGGCTTTCGACCGAGCAGTTCATGGAGCGCTTCGGCCGCATCCCGCCCTCGCCGCCCGAGGCGCTGCCGGTCGTCACCTTCGACGAGGGAGTGACGCTCCATGTCAACGGCGACACGCTCGAGATCGTCCACATGCCCGCCGCCCATACCGACGGCGATTCGATCATCCGCTGGCGCGAGGCCAATGTCGTCCATATGGGCGATCTTTTCTTCCACCGCTTCAGCCTTCCCTTCATCGACCTCGATTCGGGCGGCAGCCTCGACGGGCTCATCGCCGGGGTGGAAAGGGCGCTCGGCATGACCGACGCGGCGACGGTGGTGATCCCGGGCCACGGCCCGGTCGCCCGCCGCGCCGACCTCGCCGCCTATCGCGACATGATCGTGAACATCAGGAACCGCGTGCAGGCGGCGATCGCCGCCGGACGGAGCCTCGAGCAGGTGCAGGCGATGAAGCCCGCCGCGGGCTACGGCCTCGACGACGGCTTCATCAGCCCCGACGATTTCGTCGCCACCGTCTATCGGGAACTCGCGGGCCGATGAGGCTGACCGGCGAGGAGGTGGCCGCCTTTAGAGCGGGACAGGATCACACCGCCTTAGCCTTCCGTCAGGGCCGGCGAGCCAATTTGACCACGATCCGCTCAAAAGGCTCGAAGAAAGGTGGATGCCGGCCCGATGGCCGGCATGACGAGGCGGGGTGAGGCACGTCTCGCACTGGTCACCTGGAAGCGGTCGCGGTCCGAAGGTTGTCACCGGCCGAACACGCGGCCGAAGATCGTGTCGACATGCGCGAGATGATGGTCGAGGTCGAAGCAGGCTTCGATCTGCTTCGCCGACAGATGGTTGGTCACCTCCTCGTCGGCCTTCAGCACCTCCTCCAAGGACGTCCCGCCGTCCGCTTCCCAGACCTGCATCGCGTTGCGCTGGACCATGCGATAGGCGTCCTCGCGCGACGCGCCGGCCTGGGTGAGGGCGAGCAGCACGCGCTGCGAATGGACGAGGCCGCCCATGCGGTCGAGATTGGCCTGCATGCGCTCGGGGTAGACGAGGAGCTTCTCGATCACCTGCGTCAGGCGCGCGAGCGCGAAATCGAGCGTCACCGTCGCGTCGGGGGCGATCATCCGCTCGACCGAGCTGTGCGAGATATCCCGCTCGTGCCAGAGCGCGACATTCTCCATCGCCGGCAGCGCATAGCCGCGCACGAGCCGCGCGAGGCCGGTCAGATTCTCGCTGAGCACGGGGTTGCGCTTGTGCGGCATCGCCGACGAACCCTTCTGCCCCGGCGCGAAATATTCCTCGACCTCCAGCACCTCGGTGCGCTGGAGGTGGCGGATCTCGGTCGCCAGCCGCTCGACCGAGGAGGCGACGACGGCGAGCGTGGCGAAGAACATCGCATGGCGGTCGCGCGGGACGATCTGGGTCGAGACGGGCTCGGGCGCGAGGCCCATTCGCTCGGCGACATGCGCCTCGATCCTGGGATCGACATTGGCGAAGGTGCCGACCGCGCCCGAAATCTTGGCCGTCGCCACCTCCTCGCGGGCGCGGGCCATGCGCTCGCGGGCGCGGGCGAACTCGGCATGGGCGAAGGCGAGCTTGAGGCCGAAGGTCGTCGGCTCGGCGTGGATGCCGTGGCTGCGGCCGATGGTCGGGGTCGTCTTGTGCTCGAAGGCGCGGCGTTTCAGCGCCGCGAGCAGCGCGTCGATATCGGCGATCAGCAGGTCGGCGGCGCGCGTCAGCTGGACGGCGAGACAGGTGTCGAGCACGTCCGAGCTCGTCATCCCCTGATGGACGAAGCGGGCCTCTTCGCCGACATGCTCGGCGAGGTTGGTGAGGAAGGCGATGACGTCGTGGCGGACCTCGGCCTCGATCGCATCGATCCGCGCGACCTCGAAGCGGCCGCGCTCGCGGACGGCTTTCGCCGCCGCCTTCGGCACGATGCCGAGCTCCGCCATCTTGTCGAGCGCGTGCGCCTCGATCTCGAACCAGATGCGGTATTTGGTCTCGGGCGCCCAGATGGCCGCCATTTCGGGGCGGGAATAGCGCGGGATCATGGCGGCGCTTTAGGATGGCGGCGGGGGGCGCGCAACTCCGCCGCGATGGCAGATCACTCCCATCGCCTTGAGGCTCGAATGGCCGCTCGCGCTGATGATGAGATGGTCGTGGACCTTGATCCTCAGATGGCGGCAGGCGGCGATGAGCTCGCGGGTGAGCGCGATGTCCTGATCGCTGGGCGAATGGTCGCCGCTCGGATGGTTGTGGACGATGATGAGCGCCGCGGCATGGAGATCGAGCGCGCGGCGCACCACCTCGCGGATATAGACCGCCGCCTCGTCGACCGAGCCTTCCTGCATGAGCTCGTCGCGGATGAGCAGGTTGCGGCTGTTGAGGAACAGGACCCGCACCCGCTCGACCGGGCGGTGGCCCATGTCGGCGGCGAGATAGTCCAAAAGCGCCTGCCAGCTCGCCAACACCGGCCGGTCGACGATGCGGCTCTTGAGCAGCCGCAGCGCCGAAGCCTCGGCGATCTTGAGCGCGCCCGTCGCGCCTTCGGAAATGCCGCCGATCCGCGCGATGGTCCGCGCGTCGGCCGCGAGCAGCCCGCCGAGGCCGCCGAACTCGGCGAGGAGCTTCTTGGCGAGCGGCTTGGTGTCGCGGCGGGGAAGCGCGAGCCCCAGCAGATATTCGACGAGCTCATGGTCCAGTAGCGCCTCGGGGCCGCCCTCGATCAGCCGCTGGCGCAGGCGGCTCCGGTGGCCGCGGGCATGGGTGGGATCGTCCGCCATCACCCGTCTTCTATCGCCTTCCTCCGTGCGGACAAATCTCGTGCCGGCCAAGCGTGCGGCGACGGCGCGGCGCGGGCGGGAAGGCTTGACCCCTTCCGCACCGCTTCCTAAGAGGTTCGCCTCGCCGCCAGGGTTCCCGGCGGCGCTTTCCTTATCATGGGGCGGCGGCAGGTGGCTGACGAAGGTCGGAAAGCAAGGGACGAGCTTGATCGCCGCATCGCCGAGGCGAAGGCGGCCCATGAGCGCGGCATTTCGAGAGCCGAGGGCCGGGCCGAGGGACGGGGCTGGGCGATCGGCATCGAGTTCGTGGGCGCGGTGCTCATCAGCACCTTCATCGGCTATCTGCTCGACGGCTGGCTAGGCACCTTCCCCTGGCTGATGATCCTGATGCTGCTGCTCGGTTTCGCGGTCGGCATCCGCCGCGCGATCCAGACCTCGCATCAGTACGACACCGATCCGACCAACGACTGAGCGATAGAATGTCCGCCTTCAGCAACCCCATGGAGCAGTTCGAGATCGTCCGCGTCGTGCCGATCGACGCCTTCGGCTACGACATATCCTTCACCAACAGCTCGCTGTGGATGCTGATCGCGCTGCTCGTGGTGACGGCGTTTCTCGCCATCGGCACGGCGCGGCCGCAGCTCGTCCCCGGGCGCTGGCAGGCGGCGACCGAGGCGGTCTACGATTTCGTGCGCAAGATGCTCGACGAGAATGTCGGTCCCGAGGGACGCCGCTACGCGCCGCTCATATTCTCGATCTTCATCTTCATCCTGGCGATGAACCTGCTGGGGCTTGTGCCCTGGGCGGGGGCGTTCACGCCGACCAGCCACATCACCGTCACCCTGGGTCTCGCGGTGCTGGTGTTCGCGGTGGTGTGCATCGTCGGCTTCGTCCGCCACGGCGCCAAGTTCCTCACCCTGTTCTGGCCCAAGGGGATGAACCCGCTGCTCGCGGGCTTCGTCGCGCTGCTCGAATTCCTGAGCTTCTTGATGCGCCCCTTCACGCTCGCGGTGCGGCTGTTCGCAAACATGACCGCGGGCCATGTGCTCTTGAAGGTGTTCGGCACCTTCGTCGTCGCACTGGGCTCGTTCGGCGCGCTGCCCTATGTCTTCGGGGTCGTGCCGCTCGCGGTCAACGTCGCGCTTTCGGCGCTCGAGGTGCTGATCGCGGTGATCCAGGCCTATGTCTTCGCCCTGCTCGCCTCGATCTATCTCAACGACGCGATCAATCTCCACTAATCCAACAGGAAGGAAAGCACTCATGGACGCAGAAGCAGCAGCATTGATCGGCGCGGGGCTGGCCGCGATGGGCGCCGGCCTCGCCGGCATCGGCGTCGGCTATATCTTCGGCAGCCACCTTCAGGGCGGATTCCGCAATCCCGAAGCCGAAGGGCGCATGTCGGGCCGCCTTTTCCTGGGCTTCGCGGTCACCGAGGCGCTGGGCCTCATCGCCGCGGTCGTCGCGCTCTACCTCGCCTTCGCCGGCTGACGCCCGAGGCGCGCCTCAAATGCCGCAATTCGATCCCGACGCGATCGTCCCGCAGCTCGTCTGGCTGACGCTCTTCTTCGCGATCCTCTATGCGATCGTGCTGGCGACGCTGCCCCGGCTCGGGCGGGTGATGGAGGCGCGCGAGAGCAGGGTCGGCGGCGACATCGAGGCGGCCGAAACCGCCAAGCAGGACGCCGAGCGCATCCGCTCCGAATATGAGGCGGCGCTCGAAGAGGCGCGGGCGAAGGGCCGCCAGGCGATCGCGCGGTCGCGCGAAGAGGCGGCGCGCACGACCGAGGCGAAGCTCGCCGCGCTCGGCGAGGAGCTCGACGCGAAGATGAACGAGGCCGAGGCCCGGATCGAGCAAAGCCGCCGCAAGGCGCTGGCCGAGATCGAGCGCATCGCCGCTTCGGCATCTGCCGAGATCGTCGCGCGGCTGACCGGACGGCGCCCCCCCGAGCCCGAGGCGAAGTCCGCCGCGCGCGCTGCGCTGGAGGCCTGAAGGCGATGGAGGAGCCGGCGCTGCCCACCGTCCATGCCGAAACCGCGCATGAGGAGCATCATCCCGAGCTTCTCGGCCTCGATGCCGAAGGCTGGGTCTATGTCAGCCTCACGCTGTTCCTGCTGTTCATGATCTTCTACGTGAAGGCGCACCGCCTCATCGCCAAGGCGCTCGACAAGCGCATCGCCGACACGCGGCGCGAGCTCGACGAGGCCGAGGCGCTCAGGAAAGAGGCCGAGAAACTGCTCGCCGAAGCGAAGGAAGCGCGTGCCTCGGCTTCGAAGGACGCCGAGGCCATCCTCGCCAATGCCCGCACCGAGGCCGGTGAGCTGCTCGAGGAGGCGGAGCGCGACGCCGCCGCGCTGCTCGAACGACGGCGCGAGATGGCCGAGCATAAGATCGCCGCCGCCGAGCGCGCCGCGGTCGACGAACTGCGCGCGACCGCGGCGCGCGCCGCGACCCGCGCCGCACCCCTGCACATAGACCGCCATCACGGCCCGGCCGAGGACCAAAACCACATCGACCGCACGATCCCC
>JBHJHL010000012.1:0-9763 GCA_050330935.1 Sphingomonadaceae bacterium
GCTCGACTTCGATGAGGGCGGGCGCCTCAGCGACCGCGACCGGGCATCGATCGTCCATATGGCGACCGCGCTGCTGGCCGATATCGAGGCCCGGCTGCGCGCGGCGATGGCGCAGGAGCTGGAAGAGCGGGACGAGGCCGAGGAAGCGCTCGCCGCGAGCCTCGGCGCCGCCCATGTTCCCATCACCCGCCCGATTCTGGGACGCGAGGCGCTGGCCCGCCCTCCGGGGTTCGGCGCGCTGCTTCTTCACCGCGCGCTGCTTCACCGGCTCACCGGCCCTTCCGAAGAAGGCATCGCCGCCCGGCTGGTCGGCGACGGCGACGACGAGGTCGCGGCGGCGGCGATGGCGCTGCTCGTCGCCGAGACGCGGCGCTACGACGGCTTTCGCGAGCCAGTGCTGCCGCTCGCCGATCTTCCTGCCGAGCTGCTTCACCCGCTGGCCTGGCGGACCGCCGCGGCGCTCGGGCTCTATTCGGTGCGCGAGGGGGCCGGGGCCGAGACCGCGTTCACGCTGGCCGAACGCGGCGCGCACAGGCTGTTCCTCTTGCATGACGAGGGCGAGAGCCTCGACGCGCGGGCGATGAAGCTTGCCCGGCTGCTCGACGCGCGCGGCCGGCTCGACGACGGGCTGCTCGCCGCCGCCGCCGGCGAAGGTCTTCCCGCGCTGGCGCTGGCCGGGCTGGCGCATCGGACCCGCCTCGAGGCCGGCGCCGTCGCGCTGCTGCTGGCGGATCCCGAACTTCTCCTGCTGCCCGCGCTGCTCCGCGAGGCCGGAATCGGCCGCCGGGCCGCGGCCGAACTGGCGCTGCTGCTCGCCGGCGGCGAGGAGCGGGCGGAACGGCTGCTTGGCGAATATGACGCGTCGGGCGGCGAGGCCGGCGCGGCGGAGCTCGCCCTGTTCCGTCGTCATCCCGTCCTTCGGGAGGCCGCGCTCGATGTCGGGGCGGGCGTTGGAGATGCGCGATGAATGGCGCGCGGGTCGTTCGCGGCCGGATCGACGCGGGCGGACGTCTCGTCGAGGCTGATCCCCCGCTCGCCGAGCTGCAGCGGGGCGCCGGCGGCAGCGACGGAGGCCTTGTCGCCATTCCCGCGCTCGCCGCCTTGGCGCGCCGCGCGGGGCGGCTCGGGATCTCCCTTTCAAGGCCGATCACGCTCGCCCGCGGGGAAAACGACCTCGATCTGTGGGTCGAGGCCGAACCGGAGGCGGAAGGCGTGGCGCTGATCCTTAGCGAATGGCGCGAGCGTCCGCCGCGCCCGGCCTCGGCGAACGAGGACGAACGGCAAGCCGATATCGAGCGCAGCGTCGGCGGCTGGCGGTTCGAAACCGACGCCGAGCTGCGCCTCGCCGCGCTCTCGCCGCATGGCCTGGCCGAGATCGGCGAGCCGCCGGCGGCGCTGGTGGGCAAGGAGCTCACCGCGCTCTTTCGGCTCGAGGAGGGCGAGGAGGGAATTTTCCCGATCCTCGCGGCGCTCGCCGCCCAGCGCCCCTTCGAGGGGCAGCGCGCGCGTCTGCGCGGCAGCGGGCGATGCTATCTTCTGGCCGGCGTGCCCCTGCGCGACGGCGCCGGCGCCTTCGCCGGCTATCGCGCCACCGCCGCGCCCGCCCCCGACCAAATGTCCCCGTCCGTCTCCGCTCCCGCCTCGGGGGCCTTTGCCCGCCGCCTCGATCGGGCGCTGCGCGGGCCGCTCGACCGCATCGTCGCCGATGCCGAGACGATCCGCGCGGGCGGGAAAGGCGAACGGGACGACAGCTATGCCGGCTATGCCGCCGACATCGCCGCCGCCGGGCGCCACCTGCTCGGCCTCGTCGACGATCTCGTCGATCTGCAGGCGATCGAGCGCAGCGATTTTTCCCCCGAGGTCGAGGACGTCGATCTGGCCGAGGTCGGCCGCCGGGCGGCGGGGCTGCTCGGCGTGCGCGCGAACGAGGCCGAGGTCGGCATCGACGCGCCGGCCGAGAACGAGCGCCTGCCCGCGCGCGGCGACTTTCGCCGGGCGCTTCAGATCGTGATGAACCTGCTCACCAACGCGATCCGCTATTCGCCCGAAGGCTCGAAAATCTGGATCCGGCTCGAGGAAAAGGAGGGCCACGCGGCGCTCACCGTCGCCGACCAGGGCAAGGGCATCGCGGAGCAAGACCTCGAGCGGATTTTCGACAAGTTCGAGCGCGTCGATCCGGCCGAGCCCGGCGGCACCGGCCTCGGCCTCTATATCGCCCGGCGGCTGGCGCGGGCGATGGACGGCGATCTCCTCGTCGACAGCGCCCCGGGGCAGGGCGCGCGCTTCACCCTCGTCCTGCCGGGGGCCTGAGCCCCGTCATTTCCGCTTGGCCGCTTCCCCCTGCCGGGGGCGGGCTTCAGCGCTCGTCGATCGGCACATAGTCGCGCTTGGGGGGGCCCGTGTAGAGCTGGCGCGGGCGGCCGATCTTCTGCCCCGGATCGGAGATCATCTCGTTCCACTGCGCGACCCAGCCGACGGTGCGCGCGAGCGCGAACAGCGCGGTGAACATAGAGGTCGGAAAGCCGATCGCCGAAAGGATCACGCCCGAATAGAAGTCGACATTGGGATAGAGCTTCTTCTCGACGAAATAGTCGTCCTCGAGCGCGATCCGCTCGAGCTCGCGGGCGACGTCGAACACCGGGTCCTCGACCCCCATCCGGTCGAGCACCTCCTCGGCGGTCTCCTGCATCACCTTCGCGCGCGGATCGTAATTCTTGTAGACGCGGTGGCCGAAGCCCATCAGCCGGAACGGGTCCTCCCTGTCCTTGGCGCGCTCGATATAATGCGGGATGCGGTCGGGGGTGCCGATGTCGCGCAGCATGTTGAGCGCGGCCTCGTTGGCGCCGCCATGCGCCGGCCCCCACAGGCAGGCGATGCCGGCGGCGATGCAGGCGAAGGGGTTGGCGCCCGACGAGCCGGCGAGACGCACGGTCGAGGTCGAGGCGTTCTGCTCATGGTCGGCGTGGAGGATGAAGATGCGCCGCATCGCATTCTCGATCACCGGATCGACGTCGTAGGGCTCGGCCGGGACGCCGAAGGTCATGCGCAGGAAATTGCCAGTGTAGGACAGCGAGTTGTCGGGATAGAGGAAGGGCTGGCCGATCGCGTATTTGAACGCCATCGCGGCGATCGTCGGCATTTTGGCGATCAGCCGGTGCGAGGCGATCATCCGCTGCTGCGGATCGGTGATGTCGGTCGAATCGTGATAGAAGGCGGAAAGCGCGCCGACCACGCCGCACATGATGGCCATCGGATGCGCGTCGCGCCGGAAGCCGCGATAGAATTGCATCAGCTGCTCGTGCAGCATCGTGTGATAGGTGATCGTGGTCGAGAACTCGTCCAGTTCCTCGCGGTTCGGCAGCTCGCCGTGGAGCAGGAGGAAGGCGAGCTCCATGAAGCTCGCATGCTCGGCGAGCTGCTCGATCGGATAGCCGCGGTGGAGGAGGATACCCCTGCCGCCGTCGATATAGGTGAGCGCCGAATCGCAGCTCGCGGTCGAGGTGAAGCCTGGATCATAGGTGAAATCGCCGGTCTCGGCGTAGAATTTGCGCACGTCCACGACATCGGGGCCGCACGAGCCCTTGTGCACCGGAAGCTCGTAGCGCTTCCCCTTGAGCTCCAGAATCGCCTGTTCCTCGTCCATTCGCTTCCTTTCTTCGCTCAGCCGCGCGCGCCGCCGCGGTCTATCCGGTCCTCGATGCGGGCGAAGCTCTCTTCGCGCCCCAGCAGGATGAGGACGTCGAAAATGCCCGGCGAGACAGCGCGCCCCGTCAGCGCAGCGCGCAAGGGCTGGGCGACCGCGCCGAGCTTGACGCCGGCCTCGGCCGCGGCCTCCCTTATCGCCGCTTCGGTGCCTTCCGCGGTCCAGTCGGAAAGCCCGGCGAGCGCGTCGCGGGCTGGGGCGAGCAGATCCTCACCCTCCTCTAGCAAAGCCGCCGCCCGCTCGTCCATGTCGAGCGGCCGCGCGGCGAACAGGAAGACCGCCCCTTGGGCGAGCTCGACGAGCGACCTGGCGCGCGGCTTGAGCGCCGACATGGCGGCGGCGAGGCGCTCATGTTCCGCCTCCTTGAGCTTGCGGCCGAGCGCCTTCTCGACGCGCGGCGCGGCAAGCTCGGCGAGCCTGGCGTCGTCGGCCTCGCGGAGATAATGGGCGTTGAGGCTTTCGAGCTTCCTCATGTCGAAGCGCGCCGGCGAGCGGCCGATATCGGCGAGATCGAATATCTCGACCGCGCGCTCGCGGGCGACGATCTCCTCGTCGCCATGGCCCCAGCCGAGGCGCAGCAGATAGTTGAACATCGCCTCGGGCAGCACCCCCGTCTCGTCGCGATAGGCCTCGATCCCGAGCGCGCCGTGGCGTTTCGAAAGCTTGGCGCCGTCGGCGCCGTGGATGAGCGGGACATGGGCGTAGGCCCGCTCGGGCCAGCCGAGCGCGCCGATCAGCGCGCGCTGGCGGAAGGCGTTGTTGAGATGATCGTCGCCGCGGATGATGTGGGTGACGCCCATGTCATGGTCGTCGACGACGACCGCGAGCATGTAGGTCGGCGTTCCGTCCGAGCGCAGCAGCACGAAATCGTCGATCTCGCTGTTCTTCACCGTCACCCGGCCCTGGACGGCGTCGTCGATCGCCATCTCACCCTCGCGTAGGGCTTTGAGGCGGACGACAAACTTGCCCTCGCCGCTGCTTTCGCGCTCGCGCCAGGGGCTGTCGATTCGGAACGGGCGTTTTTCCCGCCGCGCCTTTTCGCGCGCCCCGGCAAGCTCCTCCTGGCTCATCCAGCAGCGATAGGCCTTGCCCCGTTCGAGAAGGTCGCGCGCGACCTCGGCATGGCGTCCGGCGCGCCGCGATTGATAGACCTCCTCGCCGTCCCAATCGAGCCCGAGCCAGCGCATCCCGTCGAGGATCGCGGCGATCGCCTCGTCGGTCGAGCGCTTGCGGTCGGTGTCCTCGATGCGAAGCCTGAACCGGCCGCCATTGGCGCGCGCGAACAGCCAGTTGAACAGCGCCGTGCGCGCGCCGCCGATATGGAGAAAGCCGGTCGGCGAGGGCGCGAATCGGGTGACGACAGGACGCGATTGACTGCTTGCGCTCACGCGCGCTTTCTCCGAACTTCGAGGGACCATGGCCGGGGCGACCTTGAGCGACGCCACTAGCATAGCGCGGGCACCGCGACCAAGAGGCTTGCGCGGGCTTGGGAGCGCGGCCTTCGCCCGCCTCGAGGCCTGGCTCGAGGCCGAGCGCGGCCAGCTCCCCTTGTGGATCCCGGTCGCCCGCGGCGCCGGGATCGCCGCCTGGTTCTCGCTCGGCGGCCCATATCGATGGGCCGGCTTCGCGCTCGCCGCGCTGGCGCTCGCGATCGGCGCCTTCGCGCTCGGCCGCGGCACGCGGCTGGGGCGCGCGCTCGCGGTCTTCGCGCTCGCCGCCGCGCTCGGCCTCGGGCTTATCTGGCTGCGCGCCGAGCGGGTCGCGGCGCCGGTGCTCGAATATCCGCAGGCCGCGACTTTCGTCGCCGAAGTCGCCGCGGTCGAGGCGCTGCCCGCGCGCGGCAATGTCCGCCTGCTGCTCGATATAAAGCGAGTCGACGGCGATCGCGATCTGCCTCCGCGCATCCGGGTCAATCTCGACGAGGAGGACTATCGCGAGGAGCTTCGGCCCGGCGCCACCGTCGCGCTCAAGGCCTGGCTGATGCCGCCGGCGCCGATGGCGGTGCCGGGCGGCTATGATTTCGCCCGCCGCGCCTGGTTCGAGCGCTTTGGCGCGACGGGCCGCGTGCTCGGCGCCGTCGTTCTCGTCGAGGAGGCGAGGGGGGCGGGATGGCGGGCGCGGATCGGCGAATGGCGGCAGCGGCTCGCGGCGCATGTGCGTTCGCGGATCGAGGGCGGGGCCGGCGCGATCGCGGCGACGCTCGCCACCGGCGACAGGGGCGCGATCTCCGAAGCCGACGCCGAGGCGATGCGCCGCTCGGGGCTTGCCCATCTGCTCTCGATCAGCGGCCTCAATGTCGCCGCGGTGGTCGGCGCCGCGATGCTGCTGGTGCTCAAGCTGCTCGCGCTCAGCCCGGCGCTCGCGCTCCGGCTGCCGCTCGTCCTTGTCGCCGCCGGCGCGGGCGCGCTCGCCGGCGTCGCCTATACGCTGCTCACCGGCGCGCAGGTGCCGACGGTGCGCGCCTGCGTCGCGGCGCTCCTCGTCCTCGCCGGCATCGCCCTCGGCCGCGACGCGCTCACCTTGCGCCTCGTCGCGGCGGGCGCGCTCGTCGTGCTGCTGCTGTGGCCCGAATCGCTCGCCGGCCCGAGCTTCCAGCTTTCCTTCGCCGCGGTTACCGCGATCGTCGCCCTCCACGAGCATCCCCGGATAAAGCGCCTGCTGGCCCGCCGCGAGGAAGGGCGCGGCGCGCGGCTGATGCGCGGCCTGCTGTCGCTGTTCCTCACCGGTCTGGCGGTCGAGGCGGCGCTGATGCCGATCGCGCTCTACCATTTCCACAAGGCGGGGCTCTACGGCGCGCTCGCCAATATCGTCGCCATTCCCCTGACCACCTTCGTCATCATGCCGCTGGAAGCGCTGGCGCTGCTGTTCGATCTTGTCGGCCTCGGCGCGCCCTTCTGGTGGCTCGCCGGGACGGGGCTGAACGCGCTGCTCGCGCTCGCGCACGGCGTGTCGGGCGCGCCGGGCGCGGTGACGCTGATGCCCGCGATGCCTCCCGCCGCCTTCGGGCTGATGGTCCTGGGCGGGCTGTGGCTCGCCTTGTGGCGCACGAAGGTGCGGCGATTGGGGCTGCTTCCGCTCGCCGCCGGGGCGGCGCTCGCGCTGGCGACCCCGGCGCCCGACATTCTCGTCACCGGCGACGGCCGCCATCTCGCGATCCGCGCCGAGGACGGCGGCGTCGCGCTGCTGCGCGGCGGCGCCGGGGATTATGTGCGCGACATGCTCGCCGAGGCGAGCGGCTATGAAGGCGAGCTTTCGGCGATCCCCGATCTGCCGCAGGCGCGATGCAGCCGCGACCTGTGCCTCGCCGACATCGTCCGCGACGGCCGCCGCTGGCGCCTGCTCGCGACGCGCAGCGATTATTTCGTCGAGATAGAGGAGCTTGTGGAGATTTGCTCGCAAGCCGACATCATCGTCTCCGACCGCCGCCTGCCGCGCACCTGCGTTCCCCGCTGGCTCAAGGCCGACCGGTCGCTGCTCCGCAGGACCGGCGGCCTGGCGATCGCGCTCGGCGAGCGGCCGCGCGTCGACACCGTCGCCGGGCGCATCGGCGGCAAGCCCTGGTGGCGATAGCGGGCTGGCGGCCGGCCCGGGGCGAGCGGCGCGGGATTCGATTGCCCGGCGAGGCGGCTTGACCTTGTAACCCACAGGTGACATATAACCTGTGGGTTACAACGGAGGTCATCATGTCGTCGCCTGTCGAGGACGCGGAAGAAATCAGCCGCAACCGGGCTCTCTACGCCCCTTTTGGGGGGTTCGCCTTGCTGTCGGTCCAGCAATGGCTGTTCTTCAGCCGGGACTGGCAGGAGGTGACGCCGCTCCAGCTTGGCGCATGGCTCGTCCTTGCCCTCCTGGCGCTGTTCTTCCTCATGTCGGGCGGGCTGTGGTTCGCATCGCGCAAGGTGCGGGCGCTCGCCAATGACGAAATCACCGAGCGAAATCGCAACAGCGCGATAAAGGGCGGTTTCGCGGTGGCCGTCATCACCGCCCTGCTCGTTTTCGCCTTGTCGCCGTTCGAGCCGATCTCGGCCCAGCGGGCGGCGCATATCATCTGCAGCCTGGGTCTCGGCGTGGCGCTGTTGATCTTCGGGATCGAAGAAGGCCGCTCGCTTGGCTGACCGGCTGCTGAATCGGGTGCGGGAGCTGCGCGAAGCCGAGGGCTGGACGCAGATCGAGCTCGCCGAGCGGATGGGCGTCAGCCGCAAGACGGTGAACACCATCGAGAACGGCATATTCATGCCGTCGACGATCGTGGCCCTGAAAATGGCGCGGGCGCTGGGAAAGCCGGTCGAGGAGATTTTCTGGCTTGGTCGCCGCGAGCCGCGCTGACCGGCCGGAGGTCTCAATATCTGCGCAGCAGCCCCGCCAGCCTTCCCTGTATCCGCACCTGCTCGGGGGCGTAGCGCTGCGAATCGTAATTGCGGTTGGCGGGGTCGAGACGGATCATCTTGCCCTCGCGCCGGAAGGTCTTGAGCGTCGCTTCATTGTCGTCGATGAGGGCGACGACGATCTCGCCGTCGCGGGCGGTGTCCTGGCGCGCGACGAGCGCATAATCGCCGTCCAATATCCCTTCCTCGACCATCGAATCGCCGGCCACCTCGAGCGCGAAATGCTCGCCCGGGCCCAGCAGCGCGGCGGGGACCTGGACGCTCTCCACCCCCTCGATCGCCTCGATCGGCATGCCCGCGGCGATGCGGCCGTGAAGCGGCAGCTCGACGACATCGTCATTGGCCGCGCGCGGCGGCGCGTTCGGCGCGTCGGGCTTCGATGCGATGCCGGCCCGGGCGTCGGGCATGCGGGTGACCTCGATCGCCCGCGCGCGGTTGGGCAGGCGGCGGATGAAGCCGCGCTCCTCGAGCGCCGAGATGAGGCGGTGAACGCCGGACTTCGATTTGAGCTCGAGCGCCTCCTTCATCTCCTCGAAGGAAGGCGAGATGCCGGTCTCGGCGACGCGGCCGTGGATGAAGGTCAAAAGCTCATATTGCTTGGCGGTGAGCATCGGCGGCTCCCTGACGAGGAACGAATGGGGAACGTGTAGGAAACGGCCGTGCGCAAGTCAAGCATTTACGTCGCCGGCGAGCTCGAGGAAATTGCCCAGCAGCTCCCTGCCATATTCGCTGGCGATGCTTTCGGGGTGGAACTGGACGCCGTGGACCGGCAGCTGCCGGTGGCGCACACCCATGATCGTGCCGTCCTCGGCGCGCGCATTGGCCTCAAGCGGTGCCGGCGCGCGCTCGGCGGCGAGCGAATGGTAGCGCGTCGCCGTAAAGGGCGAGGGGAGGCCGCGAAAGACGCCGCTGCCGTCATGGGCGATCGCGTCGGTCTTGCCGTGCATCAGCCGCCGCGCGCGCACGATCGCGGCGCCGAAATGGGCGGCGATCGCCTGATGGCCGAGGCAGACTCCCAGGAGCGGAATGCCGCGCTCGACGCAGGCGGCGACGAGCGCGGGCGTGATCCCCGCCTGCTCGGGCCGTCCTGGTCCGGGAGAGACGAGCACCGCCGCGGGCTTCGCCGCCATCGCCTCGGCGGCGCTTAGCGCGTCGTTGCGCTCGACCCGTATCTCGGCGCCCAGCTGCTTCAGATAGTCGGCGAGGTTGAAGGTGAAGCTGTCATGATTGTCGATGAGGAGGATCATGGCGCCCGGCCTCGCTCCCTGCTATCTTCGCCGTCGAGGGGGACAGGCCATGTCGAGCCGCTTATTGTGGACCGTCGCCGCGCTGCTGCTGATCGTCGCCCTGATCGGCTATATCGTCCGCTGAAGCCGGTTACCGGGTCTGCCCGGTGAGCTGGGCCTTGAGCGCTTCGATCGCCGCCTCGTTGCGGTCGATGTCGAGTTCCTTTTGCACCGCGCGGGCGAACTGGGCGGCATATTCGTCGCCCGCGACCTGGTTGAACTCGGCCCGCGTCGCCTCGACGAGCCGCTCCTGGCCTTCGAGGTCGCCTTCCTCGATCTCGGAGAGATGGACGACCAGCCAGCCCGCGTCCCGGGGCGCGCGCAGCACCCGCGCGCGGCCTTCGGGGATCGAGAACATCATCGCCAGCGCCGGCGGCACCTCGCCCGAG
>JBHJHL010000013.1:0-7569 GCA_050330935.1 Sphingomonadaceae bacterium
CGCCCCCCCTCGCCCGACTCCAGCTGCCTCCACCCCCGCGCCCTCTCGCCATCGGCCCGGGCCCCGCGGTCCTCGCTGGCCTCGCAGCGGCGCTCGCGCGGGGCCAGGCTGACTCCGGCGCGCCCGCCGCGGGGCGGGCGCGGGCGCGGAAAGGCCGGAGGAGACGGGGCCGACAGCGACTGAGGCGTCAGCCCCCGCCGTTGCAGATGGTGGCGATGCGGATCATGTAGCGGCCGGCCTGCTCGTCGACCTCGAGCGCCGAGCGCAGCTGGCGCGCGAGGCCGGCGACGACGCGCTCGAAGCGCTCGACCCGCGGCTCCTCGGCGGCGGCGATGTTCCTGAGGCCCTCGCCCTCGATCGCGAGGCGGGCGCGATCGTCGTCCTCGCGATGCAGCGAGACGGTGATCGAGCCGACCCCCGAGAGCATCGCGAACTCGACGATCTCGGTGATCAGGAAGGCGACCGAGACGGCGGCGTCCTGATCGGCGTGGCAGGGCTCGATGTCGAGCCTCATCGCCATGCGCGCGGCCTCCTCCGGCGCGGTGGCCCGCATGTTGGCGGCGAGCTCGGAGATGAGCGGCTTGAGCGGGACTCCCCGATTTTCGTCGAGCTCGGCGAAATGGTTGCGATGGACGACGGCGAGCGCATCGACGCGCCGCTGGATCGAGGCATAGGCGGCGGCGGCGAACGGATTGCCCGAGCCGCGCGAATGCAGGTTGAGCAGCGAGGCGATGACCTGAAGATTGTTCTTCACCCGGTGATGGACCTCACGCACCAGCCGCTTCTGTCGGGCGAGCGCGGTCTCGAGCTCCGCCTCGCGGCTGGCGACGGTGCGGGTGACGTTGTTGAAGGCGCGGCCCAGCGCGGCGATCTCGCGTGCCGGGGTGCGCATGTCGGGGATGGCGAAATCGGCATCGCCGGGCTGATAGGAGGCGACGATCTTCTGCATCCCGACGAGCGGGCGCAGCAGCAGCCGGTCGACGATCATCCAGCCGATCATCGCCGCCGCCACCCACATCATCACCGGCAGCAGGATCATCAGCAGCTGGGTGGCGCTCATCGGCGCGGCGCCGGTCAGCACCTCCATCCGCAGCCGCCCCGCGGCGACGGGCGCGGCGAGATTGACCCGCTGCACGAGCGGCCGCGGCTCGAAATTCTCGAGCAGCGGCATCACCCTGTCGCCCTGGCGGAGGGCAAGATCGACCCCGGTGCGCGGCATCACCCGCACGATTCTCCTCGCCACCGTCTCGGCGAGCGACTGGCGGCTATAGGCCCCGGCGCCGACGATCTGGCCGGCATCGTCATAGAGGGTGAACGCCAGCCGCCCGCCATCCTCGTCGATCGCCACCGCCGAGCGCGCGTTCCCGCGGGCCGGAACCGGCTCGGGAGCGAAGCCCGGCGTGGCGCAGCGCAGCTCGCCATCGGCGCCGTAAAGGGCGTATTGGCCCCCGAACACGGCCGAATCCGAAAGCTGCTGCAGGGTCCGCCGGCACACCGCCGAGCCCGGCCGGGTGAGCGACACGGCGGTGGAGGCGGTGCGGATGGTGATCGTGCTGCGGGCGATGATCGAATCCACCCGATGCGCCGCCGCCTGGACGAGCGCTTCGGCCTGCGCCTCGCGCTCCCGCCTGTTGTCGCCGGCGCTGTCGATCGAGGCGAGGATCGCGATGAGCCCGAGCGGCAGCAGGCCCGCGCTCAGGAACAGCAGCATCTTGGTGGCGGTGGAGAGGCTGGCGGAGCGGGGCCTTGCCCTGTCTTCGACGGCGGCGTTCACGAAGCGCCTCCCCGGGCGGCGCGGAGCGGCACGGCGGGAAGGAGGTCAGTCGAGCTTGCCGAGCAGATCGAGCATCTCGGGCGGCACCTCTTCATTCAATGTCCGATCATATACCGACCGCAGGGCCGCGCCCAGATCCCCGTTTTCCGCACTCTTGTCGTCCCTTGCCGCGCGCGGGGTCGGCTTTCGGCCGGCGGTCCGGCGGGAGGCTTTACCAGGCTTGGAACGACGCGCGCGGACGGGATCATCTGATGAAGTCAAAAGTCCTTTCTCCCGCACTCTGCGGCATCCGGAAGAGCAGGCCGGGCTGCTCCGCCGCGCAGGACCGGCGGCCGGCTCCCGCCGATCCGCCTCCGGCCAGTCCCTTCAGCGGCGCAAAAGCGGCCGCCCGAAGAACAGGCGTGAAACCAAAGAAGGTCGCGTTTGTTCCACTGAACCGCAGCAACCAGGCGTCGCGGGGGGGGGCTCTTGCAAGTCGCGGGGGGGCTCTTGCAAAGCGCGTTCCATGGCCGCAGAAGGCAGTGCGATCCGGACAGCCGGAAAAGGAGTATGTTCCATGTCGCTCGGTCAGGAACTGGCACCCCATCTTCCCTTTCTGCGCCGCTATGCCCGCGCGCTTACGGGCAGCCAGAAGCATGGCGATGCCTTCGTGCGGGCGACGCTCGAGGCGATCGTCGCCTCGCCCGACGAATTTCCCCGCGACGTCGATCCGCGGCTCGGCCTCTATCGCACCTTCCACGCCATCTGGTCGTCGGCCAATATCGACGAGCAGGAGGACGAGACCTCGGGCCAGGACGAGGAAGCCGTCGCCCAGGCCCGGCTCGCCCAGATCACCCCGCTGTCGCGCCAGGCGCTGCTGCTCACCGCGATGGAAGGCTTCACCGCCGAGGATGCGGGCTATCTCATCGACATGTCGGCCGAGGAGGTCGACGCGCTGGTCAACGAAGCGTTGGGCGAAATCGAGCGGCAGACCCGCGCCGAAGTGCTGATCATCGAGGACGAGCCGATCATCGCCATGGACATCGAGACCATCGTCCGCGATCTCGGCCACAGCGTCGTCGGCGTCGCGGTGACCCGCGACGAGGCCGTCAGCCAGGCGATGGCCAAGCGCCCCGGCCTCGTCCTCGCCGACATCCAGCTCGCCGACGACAGTTCGGGAATCGACGCGGTGAAGGACATATTGGAGCAGTTCACCGTGCCGGTGATCTTCATCACCGCCTTTCCCGAGCGGCTGCTCACCGGCGAGCGGCCCGAGCCCACCTTCCTCATCACCAAGCCGTTTCAGCGCTCGACGGTGAAAGCGGCGATCGCGCAGGCCCTGTTCTTCGACCGCACGACCGTGCCGGCCGATTAATCGCCGGGCCATGTCGCAGGCGCCATGCTGCGCGCGAAGCAACGGGATATCCGCATGAACGAGGATGAGCCGCATATCGGCAAGACCGAGGCCCGCGGCGGGACGACGCCGCATATGGGCCGCTATATACTTGCAGTTTCGCTCTTTCTCGCGATCGCCCTTTTCGCGGTCCTCTTGTTGATCATCGGCTGATGCCCTATTTCCCGAGGCAGGGGTGGTCGGCAGGGGCCGGCCCGCAATCACCGATGCCTGGCCTGTTCAAGAGCTGAGTTCGGCGGGGAGTATCATGGGCGGCCGGAAAGACAGCGAAAAGAAGAAGGCGGTTCCGCTTCCCGACCGGGAGTTCAAGGAGCAGCTCGCGCAGGTCATCCCCCATCTGCGCGCCTTCGGCCGCTCGCTGTCCGGCAATCGCGACGTCGCCGACGATCTCGTCCAGGAAACGCTGCTCAAGGCCTGGGCGGCGCGCAAGCGCTTCCAGGCCGGCACCAACATGCGCGCCTGGACCTTCATCATCCTGCGCAACCTGTTCCTTTCCCAAATGCGCCGCGCGCGCTTCAAGGGCGAATGGGACGAGCTCACCGCCTCGCGCATCCTCGCCGCGCCCGCGAGCCAGGACCGGCACGTCGAACTGGGCGACATGCAGCGCGCGCTTCTCCATCTGCCGCAACCGCAGCGCGAGGCGCTCATTCTCGTCGGCGCGGGCGGCTTCGCCTATGAGGAGGCGGCGGAAATCTGCGGCTGCGCGGTGGGCACGATCAAGAGCCGCGTGGCCCGGGGCCGGGTGGCGCTCGAAAATCTCCTGAGCGAGGGCGATCTTCCCCCCCGCACCGGGCAGGCGGGCAAGGACGGCCGTTCGGCGCTGCAATCGATCATGGGCGAAGTGGACGAGCTGAGCCGCGCCCGCTGAAGCCTATCGGAGCTTGGCGAGCAGCTGGTCGAAGACGGCGTCCGCTTCCTCGCCGCCATTGACCGCGAAGGCCTCCCGCAACGCGTGGCCGAGCCCGGCCTGGGCATTGGGCGCCGGGACCTGGACGAAATAGGGCGGCTGCGTTTCCGACTTGTCCAAATTGTGCGACATCATCAGCTCCACGACCCACAAACGCGGCTTTTCCCTTCAAGGTTTCACATATTTTAGCCAAATAGGGGGCCGGAGGCGCCCTGTAACATGAATGCCACAACCGCAGCCCCGCCGGCCCCCGCATTTTCCGACGCGCTGCGCCGGGCGCGCGAGCATTCGCTGTTCCTGGCCCTGCAGGCCGAGCGGTTCCCCGCCATTGCCGGGGCGCTCGAGCGGGAGGAATGGGAGGAGGCCTTGCGCCTCGCCGCCGGCGCGGGCGAAGGCCGCGATTTCGGCGCCGCGCTGCGCCGCGAGCGCTCGGCGCTGGCGCTGGCGCTGGCGGTGGGCGATCTCGCCGGGGCGGTCTCCCTCGAGCAGCTGATGGAGCGTTTGTCGGATTTCGCCGACTCGGCGATCGCGCGCGCCCTGCGGCATGTCGTGGCCGAGCGCGTCGAGGCGGCGCCGCCGGCCGGATTCGCCATCCTCGCCGTCGGCAAGCTCGGCAGCCGCGAGCTCAACTATTCCTCCGATGTCGATCTCCTGTTCCTCTACGACCCCGGCAAACTGGCCCTCAAGCCGCGCGAAGACCCGGCCGAGGCGGCGGTGCGGATCGGCCGGGGAGTGATCGACCTGCTCCAGAAGCGGGACGAGGAGGGCTATGTCTTCCGCGTCGACATGCGGCTTCGCCCCTCGCCCGAGGCGACGCCGGTGGCGCTGCCGGTCGAGGCCGCGATCAGCTATTATGAAAGCCAGGCGCTGCCCTGGGAACGGGCGGTGTTCATCCGCGCCCGCGGGGTCGCCGGCGATGCGGCGCTGAGCGAATATTTCCTCGACGCCATCCATTCCTTCGTCTGGCGGCGGACGCTCGACTTCGGAGCGATGGACGAGATCCAGACGATGAGCGGGCGCATCCGCGACCATTATGCGCAAGGGCAGGGCTTCGGCCCCGGCTATGATCTGAAGCGCGGCCGCGGCGGGATCAGGGAGGTGGAATTCTTCGCCCAGGCGCATCAGCTCATCCATGGCGGACGCGAGCCCCGATTGCGCGCGCCGGCCACGCTCGACGCGCTCGCCGCGCTGGCCAAGGCCGGCCACATCCCGTCAGCCAAGGCGCGCGTGCTCGCCTCCGCCTACCGCCTGCTGCGCACCGTCGAGCATCGCCTCCAGATGGTCGATGATCGGCAGACGCATCGTCTTCCCGAAGCGCGACCGGCGCTTGACGGGGTGGCGCGTCTGCACGGGCTCGAGGACGGGGCGGCGCTGCTCGATCTGCTGCGGCCGGAGGTCGGCGAGGTGGCCGAAATCTACGACGAGCTCGGCGGCGGCGAGGGAAAGAGCCTGCCGCGCAACCCCGATCTGCTCGAAGCGCATCTCGCCGCGCTCGGCTTCGACAATGCGGCCGGCGCGGCGGCGCGGGTGGAGAGCTGGCGCTCGGGAAAGGCGCGTTCGCTGCGCTCGGCGGCGGCGCGAGAGGCGTTCGAATCGATGCTGCCCGGCCTGCTCGAAGCGTTCGGCGCGGCGCCCAATCCGGCGACCGCGATCAACCGCTTCGACGATCTCGTCACCCGTCTGCCCTCGGCGATCAACTTCTACCGGCTGATAGAAGCGCGGCCGGCGCTTCTCGAGCTGCTCGCGCTCATCCTTTCGCACGCCCCGGCGCTCGCCGAAGCGCTGGCCCGCCGGCCAGAGCTGCTCGACGGGCTCATCGACGCCAGCGCCTTCGATCCGCCGCCCGCGACCGGCAAGCTGGCGCCACTGTTCGCGCGCCGCGAACCGGGAGACGATTACCAAAGGCTGCTCGACCGGGCCCGGCGCCGAATCAACGAGCGGCGCTTCGCGCTCGGCGTCCAGCTCATCGCCCGACGCCGCGATCCGCTCGAGGTCGCCCGGGGCTATGCAAGGGTGGCCGAAGCGGCGGTCGTCGCGCTCGCCGACGCCACGGTCGCCGAGTTCGAGGGCAAACATGGCCGCGTGCCGGACGCAGAGCTCGTCATCGTCGCGCTCGGGCGGCTCGGCGGCGAGGCGATGACCCATGCCTCCGATCTCGATCTCGTCTATCTGTTCAGCGGCAGCCACGAAGCGGTCTCGGACGGCGCCACGCCGCTCGGAGCGACCGACTATTTCAACCGCCTCGCCCAGCGGGTCAGCGCCGCGCTCAGCGTGCCCACCGCCGCCGGCGCGCTCTACGAGGTCGACACCCGCCTGCGGCCCTCCGGAAAGCAGGGGCTGCTCGCGGTCAGCATCGAAAGCTTCGC
The DNA here is from genome assembly GCA_050330935.1 of Sphingomonadaceae bacterium. GTDB lineage: Bacteria > Pseudomonadota > Alphaproteobacteria > Sphingomonadales > Sphingomonadaceae > Allosphingosinicella. The sequence continues at coordinate 6,441 of JBHJHL010000013.1, forward strand.
CCGATATCAGCGCGAGAACGCCTGGACCTGGGAGCATATGGCGCTCGCCCGCGCCCGCCCCGTCTATGGCTCGCGCGAGGCAAGGGCGGCGGCAGAGGAAGAGATCGGCCGCATCCTCGACCTTCCGAGGCAGCGTCCGCAGCTGATCGCCGACGCGGTGGCGATGCGGCGCGAGATGGCGGCTCACAAGCCGGCTTCGGGGAGGTTCGACGTCAAGCTCGGCGAGGGCGGGCTGGTGGACATGGAATTCGCCGTCCACTGCCTCCAGCTCGCGCACCGCACGGCGTTCGATCCCGATCTCGACGAGGCGGTGAGCCAGCTGGCGAAGCAAGGCCTGGTCGAAGAAGAGCTGGTCGGGGCGCATCGCCTGCTCACCCGCCTGCTCGTCACGCTGCGGCTCGTCTCGCCCGCCTCGACCGAGCCGCCCGAGGCCTCGCGGCCGCTGGTCGCCGAGGCGTGCGGCGAGGACGGCTGGGAGGACCTGCTGCGCGCCTATGACGAGGCGCGGTCGCTGGTATCGAAGCTTTGGCGCCGGGTGCAAGGCGAAGCGAAGGAGGAGAGGGAATGATCGAGGAAGGCCACAAGGCACCCGATGCGCAGCTCCAGCAGGTCGATGGCCGGACGGTGAAGCTGTCTGGCTATCGCGGCGCGCCGCTGGTGCTCTATTTCTATCCCAAGGACGACACGCCGGGCTGCACGAAGGAAGCGCAAGCGTTCAGCGCGCTCGCCGACCGGTTCGCGCAAGCCGGCGTGAAGATCCTCGGCGTGTCGAAGGATCCGCCGTCAAGGCACGCCAGCTTCATCGACAAATATGATCTCGCCATAGATCTCGCCACCGACCCCGACGGCTCGGTCACCGAGGCGTTCGGCGTGTGGGTCGAAAAGAGCATGTACGGCCGCAAATATATGGGCATCGAGCGGGCGACCTTCCTGATCGACGCCGAGGGGCGGGTGGCGAAGGTCTGGCGGAAGGTGAAGGTCCCCGGCCATGCCGAGGAGGTGCTGGAGGCGGCGCGGGTGCTGGCGTGAGCGGGAATGGCGAGGCGAGGGGCGCGGGGGCCCGCCCCAACCCCCCCCCCCAGCAAACCCCCCCGCCGCCCCCCGCACGCCCCCCCCAAAGACCCGCCGC